>NZ_JAUTBJ010000002.1:3905000-4212977 GCF_030819175.1 Sphingomonas sp. SORGH_AS_0879 | reverse complement strand
AGATAGACGTCGTCCGGGATGACGGTGAGCGGTTGCGGCACTTCGATCAGCGGCGTTTCGGTCTTGGTGCCCACGAATGCCTGATCCCGTCGCCCCTCGACCAGAATCTCGCGCTGTTCGTCGGCTTCCACCTCGGCGGGCGTGCGGCGGTCCAAATCGTCGGGCGCGGCTGCCCAAGTGGGCGATGCGACCAGAGCGGCCAGCGCCGTACCGGCCAGGATGATGGGCTTCATGATGCGGTCCCCTTGGAATCTTTGAGGGCCGATTAGTGATATTGATAACAAATCGCAATGCAGAATGCGGTTATGTGCCGCTCCGCCGGTCCTCAATCGCCTGTGATGCGGTTCACGATCTCGGTGATGGCATCGCGATCCAGCGGGTCGGGATCGATCGAGTTGTGGATTCCGATCCCCTCGACCAGGGCATCGAGCGCGCGGGTCGTCAGCGGATCGAAGAAGCGTTCCAGCGCGGCCCGGCTGTTGTTCATCCATCCCTGCATCACGCTGGACACGGACGGGTGCCGGGCCGCGAAGGCGTAGAGTTCGTAGCTGAGCAACAGGGTGCGGGGCTCGGCCCAGACCGATCCGGCGATGATGTCGATGATCGCCGCGCGAGCCCCGGCGCGGTCCTGCGCGTCGGCCAGGCGGGCCCGGAAGGCGTCGGAGCTTTCCTCGGCCAATTGGGTGAAGGCGGTCGTCAGCAGTTCTTCGAGCGACGCGAAATAATAGGTGACCGAACCCAGCGGCACCGCCGCCGCCGCCGCGATCCGGCGATGGGTGGTGCCCGATACGCCATGTTCGGCGATGACATCCAGCGTCGCGGTGACGATACGCCGTCGCCGGTCGGGATCGTTTGGCCGCGATCGTCCTTCCGACATGCGAAAACTCCGTTGCATAAGATGTGTACATTTGTACACATATCGCCCGACAGGGGCAGGGGCTTTCCGCCCGCCCTAACCCAAAAGAGGGAGAGGACCATGCAGGAAGCGCATCTGTCGCGGCGAGCGATTTTAGGGAGCGCGGTCGCCCTGGGCGTGCCGTCGATCGCGGCCGCCGCGCAAGGAACGCAGACGGCGACCGATATCATGGGACGTCGGGACGGGCGGTGGCTGAACGCGCCCCGATCATGGCGGGCCGGGCCGAATGGTGAGATGACGCTGGTGACCGACCGGGGCACCGATTTCTGGCGCGAAACCCATTATGGCTTCACCCGCGACAGCGGTCATTTTCTGGGCTTCCCGACCGGCGACGCCTTTACCGCGCAACTGCGCATCCGGGGGCGTTATGAAAAGCTGTACGATCAGGCGGGCATCATGGTCCGGCTCGACGCGCGGCGCTGGGTCAAGGCGGGGATCGAATTGTCCGATGGCCGGGCGATGCTCAGCAGCGTGCTGACCGATGGCCGTTCGGATTGGGCGACGGGGCCTTATGCGGGCGATGCCGCCGATTTCTGGATGCGCGCGACCGTCGCCGGGGGCGTGTTGCGGTTGCAGGTGTCGGCGGATGGGAAGAGCTGGCCCCTGGTCCGGCTGGCCCCGTTTCCGGTGGCGAGCGCCTATCAGGTCGGGCCGATGGCGTGCACGCCCGAGCGCGAGGGGCTGGAGGTGCGGTTCTCCGACCTGCGGATCACCGCGCCGCTGGGCAAAGACCTGCATGATTTGAGTTGATGGCGATGACCCAGAAAGAACGGATGCTGGCGGGCGAACTCTATCGCGCCGACGATCCCGAGCTGAGCGCGGACGCGGCGCGGGCCGCGGCCTGGATGGCGCGGTATAACGGCGCGGCCGGGGCGGGCGCGGAGGATCGTCATGCGATGCTGGTCGAAGGACTTGGCCAGGCCGGAGCGGGGGCGGTGGTGCGATCGCCCTTCCACTGCGATTATGGTTATAACATCCATCTGGGCGAGCGGGTCTTCCTCAACTTCGGCTGCGTCATCCTCGACGTGGTGCGGGTGGAGATCGGCGCGGGGACCCAGATCGGCCCCGGCGTTCAGATCCTGACCGCCGACCATCCCCGCGATCCGGCCTTGCGCGCCGAGGGGTGGGAGTTCGGCCGTCCGATCCGCATCGGCGCGAATGTGTGGATCGGGGGAGGGGCGCTGATCCTGCCTGGCGTGTCCATCGGCGACGATGCGATCATCGGGGCGGGCAGCGTCGTGACCCGCGACGTGGCGGCGGGCGCGACCGTGATGGGCAATCCCGCAAGGCCCGCCCGCGGATGAGCGACCCGATGACGGTGGCGTCGGCGGGGCGCGGCGGAACCAGACCGCATTTTCAGGTGCTGGACGGCCTGCGTGGCACTGCCGCCCTGCTGGTCGTCGCCTTTCATATCCAGGGCATCACCGTCCTGTTCGCGCCGGACCGGCTGTTGTTGCCGCATGCCTATCTGGCGGTGGATTTCTTCTTCGCGCTGTCGGGCTTCGTCGTCGGCTATGCCTATGACGACCGGTGGGGGCGGATGAGCGTGCGGGACTTCCTCGTGCGGCGGTTGGTACGGCTGCACCCGCTGGTCGTGCTGGGTGTGGTGCTGGGGCTGGTCAGCTATCTGCTCGATCCCTTTGCCGGGGATCGGCAACAGGCATCGGGGATGCTGGTGGCGCTGGCCTTTGTCGCGGGGCTGCTGGCGCTGCCGTCGGGGCCGTTGCCCAACCGGCTGGGGGACAGCCATCCGCTCAATGCGCCCGCCTGGACGCTGTTTCAGGAATATATCGCCAATCTGGCCTATGCCTTGGTATTGCGGCGGTTGACGCTCCCCTGGCTGGTCGGGTTGACCGCGATCGCCGCGCTGGTGTCCGCCGCGACGGCACTGATGCTCGGCTCCTATGATACGGGCTGGGGGCTCGCCAATTTCTGGGGCGCGCCGGTCCGGCTGGCCTATCCGTTCCTGGCGGGGCTGTTGCTTTATCGACTGGGCGAGCGGTTGCCGCGCGTGCGGCTGGGCTTTGGATGGTTGAGCCTGATCCTGTTGGCGGTCTTCGCCGCGCCGGTGCTGCCGGAGGAGGGCGGGGTGAAGTGGAACGGCGTCTATCAGGCGGCCTGCGTGCTGTTCCTGTTTCCCGCGATCCTGATCCTGGGACGGCATTCGGACGGGGGCCGGGTGACGCAAGCGCTGTGCCGGGCGGCGGGGCGGCTCTCCTATCCGCTGTACATCATCCATTATCCGTTCGTGTATGTCTATATGAACTGGGTGGCGAGCGAGCGTGCGAGCAGCGGCATGACGGCGATGGTCGCGGTGTCGCTCTATCTGTTCACCATCGCCTTCGCCATGATCGCGCTTCGCGTCTGGGACAAGCCGATCCGCCGGTTTCTGGCGCGGAGGGGCGGCGTCGCGTAACGCCGCCCCCGATGCTCAATAGGTGTAGCGCAAGGTCGCGAACACCGTGCGCGGGCTGCCATAATAATTGCCGCGCGCGGTGGAGTTGATGCGGGCATAATAGGTCTTGTCGAACACATTGTTGACGTTGACCGACAGGCCCAGCCGCTGGTTCACCTCATAGCCCGCGCGCAGATCGACCACGGCATAGGCCCCCTGCCGGACGATGGTGGAGGGCACGAACGCCCCTTGCGCGTTGCGGGTCGCCGCCGCGCCGCCATAGGTCTCGCTGAACCAGGTCATCCCGCCGCCCAGGCTGGCCCCCTGGAGCACGCCGCCCTGCGGCTTGTAGTTGGTGAACAGCTTGACCATATGCTCGGGGATGATCGGGGTCAGGGTCAGCCCCTCGACCACCGGATTGATGTCGGAGAGATATTTGGTGCGGGTCAGGCTGTAGCCGCCATTGATCCGCCAGCCCGGCAGGATCTCGCCCGATGCCTCCGCCTCGATGCCGCGTGCGCGGACCTTGCCGAGCTGATAGACGATGAGCAGGTTGTCGGGGTCGTTGATCGTGCGGTTGCGCTGCGTGATCTGATAGGCCGCGGCGGACAGCAACAGGCGCTTGTCCATCAGGGCCAGTTTGGTCCCTGCCTCATATTGGTCGCCGACCAGCGGCTCGATCGGGCGTCCGTCGGGGCGCTGGCGGCCGCCCGAGCTGACCGGACTGAAGCTGTCGGCATAGCTGGCATAGACGTTCCAGTCGCCGGTCACGTCCCACACCGCGCCCGCATAGGGGGTGAAGCGGCCGTTGAAGCCATAGCGGGTCGGGGCCGGGATCGTGCCCGAGGCGACCAGCAGGGTACGGATCGTCGTGTCCCACCACGTCACGCGCCCGCCGCCGGTCAGGGTCAGGCCCGCGACCGGGCTGAGCCGCATCTGGCCGTAAATGCCATATTGCTCCACGTCGGTCGCGCTGCCGCCATAGACCTGGGTGACGAAGCGGTTGGTGCCCGGCACGCGATAGGGCGCCGAGGGGCCATAGGGGTTCAGCGCCGGTTCGGGCGGCGAGACGGGATCGAAGACGTTGATCGTCGCAAAGTTCGACAGGCGGGTATAATAGGAGGTGCCCGAGCTGGCCTGATAATCCCAACCCAGGATCAGCGTCTGGTCGCGGCCGAAAAGCGGAAAACTGCCGATCGCATTGAAGTCGAAGGCGCGGGTCTGTTGCTTGCTGTCGCCGCGATAGGCGATCTGGTTGGTGACGCCCTGATTGGCGGCGGTCACCGGCTGGCTGCCGATATAGCTGTAGATGTCGATGCGATCGACATCGGTATAGAGCCCGGTCGCGCGCAGCGTCCAGCGGTCGCTGACCCGGTGCGCCAGTTCGGCGAACCCGCTCCACGTCCTGGATTCGAACCGGTTCCAGTCCGCACCCAGATAGGTGGAGCGATCGACCGACAGCAGTCGCCCGTCGCTACCGTCGCTGCCGCCCGCATAGCCGGGCAGGCCCGACTGTATCGCGGGGCGGAAGCGGTCGTAATTGCCCCCGACCGTCAGGGTGGTGCGCTCGCCGATCTTGAGCGCGCCCGTGGCATAGGCGGCGACGCGGTTGCGGTGCGCGGTGTCGAAGAACTGGTCCTGATCCTGGCCCATGACCCCGAAGCGGAACCCCAGCCGCTCGCTGGCGGGGAGCGACGCGTCCAGCTCCAGCCGGACATTGTCGAAGCTGCCCAGCCCCGCCACCGCCTGCACCCGCGCGGTGTCGAGCGGACGCTTGCGGACCAGGTTGATGCTGCCCGCCGGATTGCCCGCGCCGCTGAACAGCCCTGCGGGACCGCGCAGCACCTCGACCCGGTCATAGAAGAACAGGTCGGGCACCACGGCGGGGAAGGCGAGGGCGAAGGTCGGGACGCCGTCGATCAGGTAATTGTTGATCGCGAAACCGCGCGAGAAATAGGACGGGTCCTCGCTGCCCACGCCGTTGACGGTGATGCCGTTGGTCGCGGTCAGCGCATCTTCCAGCGTGAACAGATTCTGCGCCTCGATCTGGTCGCGCTCGATCACCGTGACGGTGTTGGGAATGTCCTTGAGCGGGGTCACGGTCTTGCCGACCTCGCGGCCATAGCTTTTGCCAAGCACGACGATGTCGTTGCCGGTCTGGTCCCCCGCGCCATTGTCGGTCGACGGCGTGGCACGGTCCGCGACGATGGGCCGGGCCCCCTCGGCCAGCGCCGGTGCCGCCACCCCCGACAGAGCGAGCGCAAGCGTCTTCAATGCCGAACCAGCCAGCATGTTGTTCCCCAATCTTCTATTGATATGCAGTCGCAATAGTCATGAGGTGCGCGGGCGTAAACCCCCATCATGACAAAATCATCATCTTGGGGTCGGCGGGTCAGCGGCGGCGGCGCGTCTTTCCGCCGGAGGGGGCCATGTCTTCGGGCGGTTCGCCGGACTCGACCAGCTCGACGACCTCGAACGCATAGCCGAGCCAGCCCCGCTGGCGCATCGCCTCGGCCATGGCGGCATCGTTCGCCTTGGCGTCCTTGCGCGACTTGGCATGGCCCCAGAAGACTTCGGTACGACCACCGCCCAGATCGGCGACGATCCGCCAATAATGCGTGAAGGGCGCGGCGGTCGGGCCGATCGTCTTCACATAGCCATCGGCCATGGTCGCGGTCAGATAGCGGGTCTTGCGTGCCATCACGCCGCCATAGCGCGGTTCGGCGCCATGCTCATCACCCTTGACGCCGCTGCCGCCAGGCCCCTACCGATGCGACGCCGGAATAATCCGGCAATGATCGCGCCGGTTCTCCCGACAAGGGGGATTAAAAGGGAACGCGGTGAGGGCGGGCGACCGCCCGAATCCGGGGCTGTCCCTGCAACTGTAAGCGGTGAGCGGATACGCACGGGGCGGCGATGGCCGGTCCAGCCACTGGGGTGACCTGGGAAGGCGCGTATGCCGCGATGACCCGTGAGCCAGGAGACCTGCCGGCGTCAGGTCGCTCATGCCCGGTCCAGGGGATGGCCGAGGCTAAGGTCTTTTCCGACGAGCGACGCCAACGATGGCGGAGGCGCAATGGTTTGCCATGGCGAGTGCGGAAGAGCGTCCAGTACGCATGGCATCCGGCCGTTCGGAGACGAACGGAAAAGCCTCGGCTTGTTTGCGACGAGACGCTATGGGCAATTGTATGTTATATCATTACAGATTCGGAGCGGTCCATCTGGGCCTGTGGGGTGGCGCGGCGCTTGTCCTGGGGACGGGACCCGCCTGGGCGCAAAAGGTAGAGGGGCAGGGGGCGGATGCCACCGTGCTGGTCGTCGGCACACGCGATAAACAGGCGCTGGATACGCCCAATGCGACGGGCAGTCGGCTGGGCCTGACGCCGCTGGAGACGCCGGCCAGCATCGCTTCGGTCGACGGTGACACGATCCGTGCGCGGGGCGACCTGTCGATCGTCGAGGCGACCACGCGCGCGCCGGGCATCGCCAGCGTCGCCAATCCCGGCAATGGCGGCACCGCCTTGTCGGCGCGGGGATTTTCGGGGCAGGGATCGGTGCTGCAACTGATCGACGGGGTGCGGCTGTTCCCGGCGGCGGGGACGATCACCTTCCCGACCGACCCCTGGATGGTCGAGCGGATCGACGTGCTGAGCGGTCCCGCCTCGGTCCTTTATGGACAGGGCGCGCTGGGTGGTGCGGTCAATGTCGTGATGCGTAAGCCGACCGCGCAGACCCATGGCCAGGCCGAGATCGGCTATGGCGCACAGGACAATGTCCGCGCCGCCGCCGGGATCGGTGGACCGTTGGGGGAGACGCTGGGCTACCGCGTCGATGCCAGCTATCGCCGTTCGGACGGCTATGTCGATCGCGGGCATTCGGACAGCGTCGCCTTGTCGGGGACGCTGAAATGGACGCCCTCGCCGATGTTCGCGGTCACGGTGCGGGGCGATCATGGCGACCAGCGGCCGATCGGTTATTTCGGGACGCCGCTGATCGACGGGCGGCTCGACCTTCGGGTACGCGACCGCAACTATAATGTCGGTGATGGGCGGATGCGGTTCCGCGACGACCGCGCCTCGGTCCAGATCGATTGGACGCCGAGTGCGGTGATCAGCCTGTCCAACATCGCCTATTATCTGACCAGCGATCGCTTCTGGCGCAATCTGGAGACCTATTGCTGGGTCGCGGCGAGCGGCAGTTGCGCGGGCGGTTCGACGGGAACGCCCGGCACGATCCGGCGCAGCAGCAATTACGGCATCCGTCACGACCAGACCCAATGGGGCGATCAGGCGAGCGTGACGTGGCGGACCGGCCTCGCTCCCGGTATCGCCAACGCGCTGGTGGTGGGCGGGGAGGCCAATCTGGTCCGCTTCACCCATGAGAACGACTTCGGGTCGGACGCGCAAGTCGATGCGGTCGATCCCTTCGTCTTCGATCCCGGCCGCTTCCTCGATACGCAGGGGATCGCGCCCCGATACCGCACCCGCACGACCGCGCTGGCGGTCTTTGCCGAGGACCGGGTGACGCTGGGGGCGAAATGGTCGGTGATCGGCGGCTTCCGCTATGAGGAGAATCAGGTCCGTCGCTGGGCCATCGCCTATCCGGGCGGGACGCGGACCGACAGCTTCGTCTTCGAAAAGACCTTCCGCAATGCGACCTGGCGGGCGGGCGTCGTCTATCAACCGGTGCCGACCCTGTCGCTCTATGCCCAATATGCCACCGGCGTCGATCCGCTGGGCACGTTGACCACGGTGTCGACCGGGCAGGTGGCATTCAGCAACGCGCGCGGCCATCAGGTCGAGGCGGGGGCCAAATGGCTATTCCTGGGTGGCCGGGGCAGCGCGACGCTGGCGGCCTATCGGATCGTGAAGACCGGGCTGCTGGCGCAGCGTACCCTGTCGAGCCCCGTCGAGCAGGTGGGGCAGCGATCGGCCCAGGGAATCGAGGCGGCGGTGTCGGTCGATCTGCCACGAGGATTCGGGATCGACGCCAACGGCACGGTCCTGGATGCGCGGTTCGACGATTTCCGGTCGAGCGGCGTCGACTATACCGGCCGCACCCCGCCGAACGTGCCCGAGACGCTGGGCAATCTCTGGCTGCGCTGGGATGCATCGGCCAAGGTGCAGGCGCGGGCCGGGCTGCGTTATGTGGGGCCGCGCTTCTCGGACAATGGCAATGTCTTTCGCATACCCGGCTATGCGACGGTGGACGGCACCCTGTCCTATACGCTGAGCCCGCGCCTCGCGCTCGACCTGCGGGTCTATAACCTGTTCGACAAGGCCTATGCGGTCACCGCCTATGGCGACCAGCAATGGCTATTGGGGCGGCCGCGCGCGCTGGACATGGGCATCCGTGCGGCGTTCTGACCGTGCGTGGGGAAGGTCGGCCGTGCGGCTGGCCTTCCTCGTGCATCGCTGGGCGGGGATCGTCGCCTGCCTGTTCTTCGCGATGTGGTTCGCGAGCGGGCTGGTGATGCTCTACGTGCCCTATCCCGCGCTGTCGCCCGCGCAAGGCTGGGCGGGGGCGACGCCGATCGACTGGAGCCGGGTCGATATCGCGCCGCGAGGCGAGGGTGGTGCCCGGCGGATCATGCTGGAGATGCGCGACGACACCCCCGTCTGGCGGATCGAGGGGGCGGAGGGGGAGACGCGCATCCAGTCGGCGGAGGCGGGTTCCGCGCCCACTGCCGTCGATGCCGCCTATGCCCGCCGGGTGGCCGCGCGCTTCGGCCGGGCGGCGGTGCGCGGGGTCGCGCCGATCGGGCATGACCAGTGGACGGTGGCGGGCGGTTTCGACCGGCACCGCCCCCTGTGGAAGGTCGCACTGGCCGATGCCGCCGGGACCGAGCTTTATGTCTCCAGCCTGACCGGGCAGGTGGTGCAGCGGACGACGTGGGATCAGCGTTTCTGGAACTGGCTCGGCTCGGTGCCGCACTGGATCTACCCCACGGTGCTGCGCCGTGACGGCGGGCTGTGGCGGCAGGTGGTGATGTGGGTGTCGGGGCCGTGCATCGCAGTGGCGTTGACCGGCATGTGGATCGGCATCCTGCGCCTCCGGGCGGGGCGGCGGCGCTATCGCGGCGGGCGGGTGAGCCCCTATCGCGGCTGGATGCTCTGGCACCATGTCAGCGGGCTGCTGGGCGGTGTGATGCTGACCACCTGGATCGTCAGCGGTTGGCTGTCGGTTGATCCGGGACATGCCTTTGCGGGGAGCGCCGCGCCGCCCGAGGCGATGCGGGCCTATGCGGGGCAGGCGGGCGAACCCGTCGCGCTGGACCGGCTGGCGCGCCTGGCACGGGGCACCCGCACCGTCGAATGGAGCGGCGATGCGGGATTGCGGCGAATCGCGATCGACCGCGCATCGCCGCATCCGCGATGGCTGGAGCAGGCTGGCCTGGTCGCCGCGCGGCCGGTCGTCCCCGCCCGCGCGGCGATGCTGGTGCCCGGCGGGCGGCTGGTAACGAGCGAGCGGCTCGACCGGCCCGACTTCTACTGGACCTCCACCGCGCGCCTGCCGGTCGTGCGGATGCGGTTCGACGATCCGGCGGCGACATGGCTGTACGTCGATCCGATGAGCGGCGCGGTGATCCAGCGACAGGACCGCGTCCGGCGCGCCTATCGTTGGGTCTATACGTTGCTGCACTGCTGGGACTGGCCGTGGCTGACCGCGCGGCGGCCCGCCTGGGATGTGTGGATGTGGGTCTGGTCGATCGCCGGAATGATCCTGTCGGTCAGCGGCGTGGTGGTCGGCTGGCGGCGATTGCGGCGTCCCGCGCGCATGGGCGGGTGAAAACATGCGTGTCGGGCTTGGCGTGGGGGTGGGCGCCCGCTTAGATGGGGGGCATGTGGCAACTCTACCAATTCCCGCTCTGTCCCTTTTCGCGCAAGGTCCGGCTATTGCTGGGCGAGAAGGGCGTCGGTTACGAATTGGTCCGCGAATCGCCCTGGCAACGCCGCGACGAATTCCTGGACATGAACCCCGCCGGGCAGACCCCGGTGATGGTCGATGAGGAACGCGGCGTGCTGCTGGTCGATTCGATGGCGATTTCGGAATTCTTCGAGGAGACGGTCGAAAAGTCGGCGATGATCAACGGCACCGCCATCGGCCGCGCGGAGATACGGCGGCTGGTGACGTGGTTCGACACGCATTTCTATCAGGACGTGACCGGGCCGCTGCTCCACGAGCGCATGGTCAAGCGGGTCGCGCGTACCGGCAGCCCGGATGCCAAGGGCCTGCGCGAGGCGATGAAGGCGGCGGTCGGGCATCTCGACTATACCGATTATCTGCTCGACCATCGCAACTGGCTGGGGGGCGCGACGATGAGTCTCGCCGATCTGGCGGCGGCGGCGCAGATCTCGGTCGCCGATTATCTGGGCGGCATCGACTGGAAGGGGCATGAGCAGACCGCGCGCTGGTATCGCGGGCTGAAAAGCCGCCCTTCCTTCCGCCCGCTCCTGTCCGAGCGGATGGAGATGGTCACCCCGCCTTCGCATTACGACAATGTCGACTTCTGACGCGCCCGCCGATCGGATCGGGATCGAGGATTTCCTGGCGGTCGACATCCGCGTCGGCACCGTCATCGCCGCCGAACCCTTTCCCGAAGCGCGCAAACCCGCGATCAAGCTGACCATCGATTTCGGCGAGGTGATCGGCGTCAAGCGCTCCTCGGCGCAGATCACCCGGCATTATACGCCGGAGACGCTGGTCGGGCGGCAGGTGGCGGCGGTGGTCAACTTCCCAGCGCGTCAGATCGGGCCGATGATGTCCGAGGTTTTGACTTTGGGCTTCCCCGATGCGGATGGGCAGGTGGTGTTGATCGCGCCCGACCTGGCCGTGCCCAATGGGGGGCGGTTGTTCTGAGGGCGTCCTACCGGTGACCACTTGGCACTGCCCTACTGTTAGCCTTAACATTTCCCTTGCGCCGCGCGCCTCGACGCGTACCATTCCCGCTCGACCGTAGGGACATAACCCACGGAGGACAGGAGGGGATATGAAGTCCAATCGCTGGGTCGGCCATGCCATGGCCGCCATGCTTGCGCTATCAGTCGCGCCACCCGCCATGGCGCAGAGCGACCAGATGGCACCGATCGCCATACCCGCACAGCCGAACGCCATTGCGCTCAACACCGGACCCTTGCCGGGCGCGAAGACCAAGGAAAGCTGGCACAGCCAGTATAACAGCGTCTTCGCCCGCAACGTGACCGAGGCGACGCTGACCCCCTTCCTGCCCGATCCGGCCAAGGCGACCGGCGCGGCGGTGATCGTGGCGCCGGGCGGCGGGTTCCGCACCCTGTCGATGCAGAATGAGGGCTGGGACGTGGCCAAGGCGCTGGCCGATCGCGGTATCGCCGCCTTCGTCCTCAAATATCGGCTGAACCAGACGCCCGCCGATATGGGCGCGTTCGAGAAGTCGATGGCGGAGATGTTCTCCAGCGTGGCGCGCCCCGCCGCACGGCCCAGCCCGCAAGACGCGCTGAAGGGCCTGGCGCCGCAGATCGCCGACTCGCGCGCTGCCTTCGCGCTGGTCCGTCAGCGGGCGGGGGAGTGGAAGGTCGATCCGAACCGGATCGGCATGGTCGGCTTTTCGGCGGGCGCGATGCTGACCGTGGCGACGGTGCTCGACGGACAGGCCAGGCCCGCCTTTATCGGCGACATCTATGGCCCGCTCCAGCCGATGACGGTGGCCGCCGACGCGCCGCCCATGTTCGCGGCGATCGCCGCCGACGATCCGCTGTTCGCGGGCAAGGGCTTCGGCCTGATCGACCAGTGGATGGCGGCCAAGAAGCCGGTCGAGTTCCATCTCTATGGCCAGGGCGGGCACGGCTTCGGCATGTATCCGAAGAAGACGACCAGCACCGGGTGGTTCGACGCCTTTTACCGCTGGATCGTGATGGAGGGGTTCCTGAAGGCGAAATAATCCTCCCCTGGAAGGGGTGGGGGCCAGCGAAGCTGGTGGAGGGGGGAGTGCCACGCGGGACTCGACTTGTCGAAGCCCCCCTCCACCACCGCTTCGCGGCGGTCCCCCTCCCCGTGCCGGGGAGGATCACTCGAGGCTCTTCGACGCCTGCTCGAACAGATCCTTGGACAGCCCCGGCGTCCCGACGATGCGGATCAGCTCCGCGCACATCAGCCGCGACCGCTTGGTGTCGAACCGCCGCCAACGGCCCAGCGGCGGCAACAGCTTGGCCGCCGTTTGCGGGTTGAGCCGGTCGAGCGCGATCAACTGGTCCGCCAGGAACCGGTAACCCGATCCGTCGGCGGCGTTCAGCGCGCGCTGGTTCATCCCGAACGCCCCGATCAGCGCGCGTGCGCGGTTGGGATTGGCGAGGGTGAAGTCGGGATGCTGGGCCAGCCGCTCCACCACCGCGCCCGTGTCCCCCCGCGACGACAGCGCCTGGGTCTGGAACCATTTGTCGAGGACCAGCGGATTGTCGGCATAGCGGTCGTGGAACCGGGCGAGCGCGATCTCCCGCTCGGGCGCATCCGAACTGACCAGCGTGGTCAGCGCGGCCTGCCGGTCGGTCATGTTGTCCGCCGCCTCGAACTGCGCGAAGGCGAGCGCGGCGGCGTCGGGCGCGCCGTTGGCCGCGATATAGCCGAGCGCGACGTTGCGCAGACGCCGTCGCCCCTTGGCCTCGGGCGAATAGACATAGGTCCCTTGCGCCATCTCGGCATAGAGCCGCCGCCACACCGGTTCCAGCGCATGGCCCAGCCGGCCGCGCAGTGCCTCGCGCGCGCTGTGGATCGCATCGGGATCGACCGTCACCATCTGGTCGCCGACGAAATTCTCGGACGGCAGCAGCACCGCCTCGGCCAGGAAGGCGGGTTCCAGTCCCTCGGCCTCCAGCGTGCGCGCGACCGCGTCGATCACCGCATCGGCCTGCACCTCGCCATCGATCGTGCCCGCGACCAGCGTGTCGAGCATCAACTGCTGCATCGCCTCATACCGGGCGAAGGGATCGTCGTCATGCGCCGACAGGAACGCCAGGTCCGCCGCGCTCCGGTCGCTTTCGATCACCACGGGGGCGGAAAAGCCGCGATTGATCGACAGGACGGGGCGCTCGGTGACGGCCTCGAAGGTGATGGTTTCCGCCACCTGGTCGAGCAGGATCAGCCGCTCGTCGGTCAGCGGCCGACCCGTCTCCGCCCCGAACAGCCGCACCTTCAGGGGCAGGACCATCGGCTGCTTCAGGCTCTGCCCCGGCGTGGCGGGGACATGCTGGGCCAGGCGCAGTTCCGCGCGACCGCCGCCGGGCTCGTGGGACAGCCCCGCGGAAATGCGCGGGGTTCCGGCCTGTGAGTACCAGAGGCGGAATTGCGACAGGTCGATGTCCCCCGCCTCCTCCATGCAGGCGACGAAATCCTCACAGGTCGCAGCCGTCCCGTCGAAGCGGCTGAAATACAGGTCGGTCGCGGCGCGGAACCTCACTGGGCCCAGCATCGTCGCCATCATGCGGATCAGCTCGGCCCCCTTGTTGTAGATGGTGGCCGTGTAGAAATTGCTGATCTCGATATAGCTTTCGGGGCGCACCGGATGGGCGAGCGGCCCTGAATCCTCCGGGAACTGGCTGGCGCGCAGGCCGCGCACATCCTCGATTCGCTTGACCGCGGCCGATCCCTGATCGGCGGAGAAACACTGGTCGCGATAGACGGTGAAGCCTTCCTTCAGCGACAGTTGGAACCAGTCGCGGCAGGTGATCCGGTTGCCCGACCAGTTGTGGAAATATTCATGCGCGACGACGGCGGCGATCGCGTCGTAATCATAATCGGTCGCGGTGTCGGGATCGGCGAGGATATAGCGGCTGTTGAAGATGTTCAGCCCCTTATTCTCCATCGCGCCGAAGTTGAAATCGTCGACCGCGACGATGTTGAACACGTCGAGGTCGTACTCGCGGCCATAGACCCGCTCGTCCCACGCCATGGCGAGCTTCAGCGCGTGGAGCGCATGATCGGTTTTCGCCAGGTCGGCGGCGCGCACCCAGATGCCCAGCGTCACCTCGCGCCCGCTCATCGTGGTGAAGGTCGATGCGTTGACCGCCAGATCCCCCGCCACCAGCGCGAACAGATAGCTGGGCTTGGGGAAGGGGTCGTGCCACTCCGCCCAGTGGGTGCCGTCGTCATTCTCACCCTTCGCCACCGGATCGCCATTGGCGAGCAGCACCGGATAGCGGCCCCGGTCCGCCGTCATCCGCACGCGATAGACGCTCAGCACATCGGGCCGGTCGGGGAAGAAGGTGATGCGGCGAAACCCCTCCGCCTCGCACTGGGTGCACAGATTGCCGCCCGAGGCATAAAGCCCCATCAACTGGGTGTTGCGATCGGGTGGGATCGTCACCTCGGTCTCGACGACATGCGCATCGCCCGACAGCGGCACGACGAGTTGCTCTCCCTCGATCCGCCAGTCGTTGACGGCGACCCCGTCGATCGTGACCGACAGCGGCGTCTGGCCCGCGCCGTCCAGCCGCAGCGGTTCGTCATGCGCGCCGCTGCGCGTGACGGTCAGCGCGGCGCGCACCCGCGTCTCGGCGGGGTCCAGCGCGAAGTCGAGCGCCACCTGCGGCACCGCCCAGGCGGGGGGCGTATAATCCTCCCGCCGGATCGCGGCGGGGGTCATGCTGGGCTGGGCGGCGCTGCGCTGATTGTCCATTTCGGGAATATAGCCGTGACGGACCCGTCGGGCCACCGGTGAGGCAGGAAAAACCGGGACATGGGGCGATCGGCGGGTTGATCGGGGCAGGGGGCGTGATACGCCTGTGTCCTGTCATCTCCCCGAAAGGTCCTGCATGTCGCGTTCGACGGCTCTGCTGCCGCTGCTTCTCCTGTCCACCGCCGCTGTCGCGCATGATCACGATCACCTGCATTATCAGGCGACGAGCCCTGCTCCCGCGCAAAGCGCGCCGCAGCGCAGCCCGGCCGAGCGCAACGCCGTCATCACCGCCCCGCTGCCCGAGGATCAGGCCGCGATGAAGGCGCATGTGATGTTCCTGGCCAGCGACGCGATGGCGGGGCGCGAGGCGGGGACGCGCGACTATGATATCGCCGCGCAATATGTCGCGGCGCAATTCTACGCGGCGGGGCTGCGGCCTGGCGGCGACGAGGGCGGCTATCTGCAAAAGGTGCCGCTGGTCGCCTATCGCGTCGCGGACAAGGGCAGCGCCTTGTGGACTCCGGCGGGCGGCCAGCCACAGGAACTGGCGTTCGGTGAGGATTTCGTGCCCTCGCCCGTGCCCGACAAGCGGGAAACCAGCCTGTCCGCGCCGGTCGTCTTCGTCGGATACGGCATCGATGCGGCGCAATATGGCCTGACCGATTACAAGGGCGTGGATGTACGCGGCAAGATCGTCGCCTTCGTCCCCGGCACGCCCGACGGGCTGGACGGCGAGGCGCGCGCGTTCTTCGGCTCGGCGGGGAACAAGGCGGCGCTGGCGGCGGCGCGCGGTGCGGTGGGTGCGATCCAGATCGACATGCCGCGTGCGGGCGGGCGCCAGCGGCCCTTCGCGGCGCTGGCCCGCTTCTACGATGGGCCCCGCGTGACCTGGGCGAACCCGGACGGCACCGCGCATGCGATGACGCCCACGACCCCGGTGCTGGGCACCCTGTCCCAGGCGGGCGCGGTGAAGCTGTTCGGCAAGGATTGGGACGCGGTGATGAAGGTCGCCGGAGCGGCCAAGCCCGCCTATAAGCCGCTGATCGCCAAGGGCATGCTGACCGTCGCGTCGAAGACCGGGTTCAAGCTGATGGACAGCGGCAACGTCATCGGCCTGATCCCCGGCAGCGACCCCAAGCTGAAGGACGAGGTGGTCGTCCTGTCCGCGCATCTCGACCATATCGGCACCAATGAGGGGGGCGATGGCGACCGGATCAACAATGGCGCGCTCGACAACGCCATCGGCATCGCCAGCCTGATCGAGGAGGCCAAGCGCTTCAAGGCGGCACCCCCGCCCAAGCGTACCGTCATGTTCCTGGCGGTGACGGCGGAGGAAAAGGGGCTGGTCGGCTCCGATTATTTCGCCAACCACCCGACCGTGCCGCTCAAGTCGATCGTCGCCGACGTCAATCTCGACATGCCGATCCTGACCTACAAGTTCGAGGATATGGTGGTGTTCGGCGCGGACCGCTCGACGCTGGGGCCCATCGTGCGCAAGGCGGTGGGGGCGATGGGCCTGCCCGTCTCGCCCGATCCGATGCCGGAGGAGGGGATCTTCGTCCGCTCCGACCATTTCCGCTTCGTGCAGAAGGGCGTCCCCTCGGTCTTCCTGTGGCCGGGTCAGGCCGGGCCGGGCAAGGCGGCGGTCGCGGATTTCATGAGCCACCGCTATCACAAGGTCGGCGATGAGATCGACCAGGGCATCGACTGGAGCCAGGGGCCGCGCTTCGTCAGCGTCAACTACGCCATCGCGCGCGAGATCGCGGATGCCCCCGAGCGGCCGGTGTGGAACAAGGGCGATTATTTCGGCACGCTCTACAAGGGGCCGATGGCGGCGAAGTGAGGGGGGCTCTGCCTCGTGCAGCCAAACCCGCGTGTAGCCGTTTCGCCTGAGCGGAGTCGAAGGAGCCATGAGGAACCCGGTTGCCCATGTGCTTCGACTTCGCTCAGCACGAACGGAGGTTGTGGGGATGGGGTCGGTTCTCGTGGTGGGTGACGCATATCCCCCACGCCCGTTCCGCCTGAGCGAAGTCGAAGGCCACGCGGAACCGCTGCCTCATGGACTGCGATGCGAACGGAGGTTGGGTGAGTAGGTTATTCATCTTCGGCCTGGGCTATGCCGCCGGGCACCTTGCGGCGCTGTTGGAAGGCCGTGGCTGGTCCGTCGCCGGCACGACCCGCGACGGGCGCGGCGGTACGCTCCGTTTCGACGACCGCGAAAGCGTGGAGCCGCAGATCGCCGCCGCCACCCATATCCTCTCCTCAGTCCCGCCCCAGGGCGAGCACGACCCGGTGCTGGTCACTTATGGCCCGCAACTGGTGCGGTCGGAGGCATGGCTCGGCTATCTCTCCTCGACCGGCGTCTATGGCGATACCGGCGGGGCCTGGGTGGACGAAAGCGCCCCGATCGGCTCGGGGCGGCGCGCGGCACGGGCGGCGGCGGATGCGGACTGGCAGGCTTTGGGCGCGCGGGTGTTTCGCCTGCCGGGCATCTATGGCCCCGGCCGCTCACCGATCGACCGGGTCCGGGCGGGACGCGCGCACCGGGTCGGGCTGGCGGGCCAGGTGTTCAGCCGGGTGCATATCGCCGACATCGTGTCGGGCGTGATCGCCGGGTTCGACGGCCCGGCGGGGGCGTATAACCTGTCCGACGATCACCCCTGCGATCAGGATGCGGTCGTCTCCTACGCCGCCACGCTGGCCGGGCTGGAGCCGCCGCCGCTGGTGCCGCTGGAAAGCCTGTCGGCGGCGGCGCGCGGTTTCTATGCCGAGAACCGGCGCGTCGCCAACGGCAAGGCCAGACGGGTGCTGGGCTGGCGGCCCCGCTATCCCGATTACCGGTTGGGCCTGCGCGCCTTGAGCGCGATGACCAGCCCCAGCGCGGTCACCGCCGCCCCCGCGCCCGCCAGCAGCGACCAGCGATAGCCCTCGAACACCGTCGACAGGCTCATCGCGATGACCGGCACGATGACGCTGGAATAGGCCGCCTTGGCCGGGCCGATGGCGCGCAGCACCCGGTAATAGAGCGGAAAGGCCAGCGCCGAGGCGAACAGCCCCAGATAGAGGATGCCCAGCACATAGCCGGTCCGCATCTCGAACACCGGCGGCCCGTTCAGGCTATAGGCGATGATCGCGTCGAGCGCCGATCCGATCAGCATCGCGACGCTGATCGTCGCGTGCATCGGGAAGCGCTTGGCGGTCTTTGTCGCCTGCATGACATTGGCGATGGAGGCGGACAGGATCGCGACGATGGTCAGGGCGATGCCGATCAGCGCGCGTGTCGGCCCCGCCGGATCGACCCGCGCCTCATGCACGAACAGCAAGGCCGCCCCGGCCATCGCGATGGTCGAGCCGACCAGCAACTGCCGCCCCATGCGCTGCCCCAGGAAGATTCGCGCGAAACCGGCATTGGGGATCAGCAGCATCGCGAAGACGACCGCGACCAGCCCGGAGGTGATATACGCCTCCGCCCGGTAGACGAAGTTGAAATTCAGGACGAACTGGAACAACCCGATTCCGGCGGCGAACAGGAAGCCGGTGGTGCCCAGCCGAAAGCTCTCCCGTCGGGCCAGCGCAAAAGCGCCCATCGCCAGTCCGCCGATCAGGAAGCGATAGCTGACCGACCAGGTGGCGGGGACGACCGTGATCTGGTCGCGGATGACCAGCCAGGTCGATCCCCATATCAGCGTGACGATCGCGAAGGGGATCAGGACGGCGGCGCGGGTCGAGCGTGGGCCGGTGTCGAACTCACTCACAGGGCGGCGATCGCATCGGCGAGGCGGGCGACGTCGCGGCCGTCACTGTCCCAGGCGGTGACCAGCCGGATTTCGCCCTCCGCCCAGTCGTAAAAGTCGAAGCCTTGCGCGCGGAGTTTCGCGGCCTCCTCGGGCGTGGCGCGCAGGAACACCTCGTTCGCCTCGACCGGGTGAACCAGCCGGTCGCCCGCCGCCCCCGCCAGCCGCTCGGCGCATGCATTGGCCAGCGCGCCGTTCGCGATCCACAGGTCGTTCTCGACCATCGCCAGCACCTGTGCCGCCAGATAACGTCCCTTGGACATGAGCAACCCCGCGCGCTTGCGGCGGCGGCGGGTGACATCGGCCAGGCCGGGCTTGAAGAAGACCAAAGCCTCGGCGCTCATCGCGCCGTTCTTGACGAAGCCGAAGGACAGCGCCTCCACCCCCGCCTGCCAGGTGAGCGCGGCGGGCGTGCAGCCCAGCCGCGCCACCGCATTGGCGAAACGCGCGCCGTCCATATGGAAACCGAGGCCCCGTTCCTTCGCCAGTGCGCCGATCGCGGCGACCTCGTCGGGGTTGTAGACCCGGCCATATTCGGTGGCGTTGGTGATCGAGATGGCGTGCGGCTGGACCCGGTGGACGTCGTTGGCGATGGCGTCGATCACCGTCCGGATCGTATCGGGGGTCAGCTTCGCGCCGTCACCATCGGCCAGCATCAGTTTCGCGCCATGGGTGTAGAATTCGGGCGCACCGCCCTCGTCATTCTGGATATGCGAGTCGCGGTGGCAGACCACACCGCCATAAGGCGGGCAGAGCGCGGCCAGCGCCAGACAGTTGGCGGCGGTGCCGGTGGGGACCCACAACACCTCCACGTCATGGCCGAACAGATCGGACAGCCGCTCGTCCAGCGCCCTGGACCAGCGATCGCCGTCATAGGCGGTGTCCATCTGGTCGGCCCCGGCGATGGCCTCCATCACCTTGGGGTGGATACGGGCGGCGTTGTCCGAGAAGAAGCGCATGGCTCCCGCGTTTGGGGGAGGCGCCCCCATGCGTCAACACTCCCCTCCCATTCCGGGCGTCAGTGCGGGGCGATGCCCAGTTCGACCCCCGTCTTGTCATGCAGCGCGAAGCGGTCGACCAGATCGGCGCTGGCGCGGTTATAGCCGATCACCTCCACCGCCGATCCGTCCCGCCGCAACCGCGCGACGATCTTGTCCAGCGCCCCCACGCCCGAGATATCCCAGAAATGCGCCGCCGACACGTCGATCGTCACGCCGCGCCCCTGCTCGGCCCGGAAGGCGCGGGTGAAGCGATCGACCGAGGCGAAGAAGATCTGCCCCGTCACCCGGTAGCGGACCATGCCCGCATCCTCGATCCGCTCGACCGCGAACAGGCGGCGGACCTTGCCGGCGAAGAAGATGCCCGACAACAGCACTCCGGCCGCCACGCCCTGCGCCAGGTCGCGCGTGGCGACGACGACCGCCACCGTGACCAGCATCACCACCGAGGAGGTCGGCGGATGGCGGCGAAGGTTGGGGATGGAGTTCCAACTGAACGTCCCGATCGACACCATGATCATGACGGCGACCAGCGCGGGCATCGGAATCCGCCCGACCACCGGCCCCAGCCCCGCGAGCAGGATCAGCAGCACGACCCCGGCGGTCAGCGTGGACAGCCGCTTGCGCCCTCCGGACGTGACGTTGATCACCGACTGGCCGATCATCGCACAGCCGCCCATGCCGCCGACCAAAGCGGCGGCGATGTTCGCGCCGCCCTGGTCCCATGCACTCACGCCGCTTGTCGCTGTCGCTGTCGGTCATGTCGTCGACGATCTGCGCGGTCAGCAGCGATTCGAGCAGGCCGACCGCCGCCATGGTCAGCGAATAGGGCAGGATGATCCGCAACGTCTCCAGGGAGAGGGGGACATGCGGCAGCGTCAGGCTGGGCAATCCTTCGGGCAGGCGGCCCATATCGCCGACGGTGCGCACCGGCAGGCCCATCGCGATGCTGATCGCCGCCAGCACCAGGATCGCGACGAGCGGGGATGGCACCGCCTTGGTCACGCGCGGCAGCAGATAGATGATGGCCAGCCCGGCGGCGACCATCGCGTAGCTGTGCCAGGTCACGCCGGTCAGTTGCGGCAGTTGCGCCATGAAGATCAGGATGGCGAGCGCGTTGACGAAACCGGTGATGACCGATCGCGAGACGAACTGCATCACGAGATCGAGGCGCAAGGCCCCCGCGCCGATCTGGATCAGCCCCATCAGGATCGTCGCGGCGAAAAGGTAATCGACGCCGTGATCGCGGACCAGCGGGGTGACGACGACCGCGACGGCGGCGGTCGCGGCGGAAATCATCGCGGGCCGCCCGCCCAGGAAGGAAATGACGATCGCGATCGCGACCGAGGCGTAGAGCCCGACACGCGGATCGACGCCCGAGATGATCGAAAAGCCGATCGCCTCGGGGATCAGGGCGAGCGCGACGACGAGCCCGGCGAGCACATCGCGGCGCGCTCCGCCCAGGCTGGTGAACCATTGGGTTCGATAGGTTTCAACGGTCATGAGAATACCAGAATTTCGCGCATGGCGAACGCGCTCACGGGAGGGGCGCGGGACGAAGAGCCATGCATTCTGTTGTCCGGCGGATCGGCGGCCGAAATAGCCACCCGGAATTTCACCGGGTCCTTGCGAATGACGCGGCGTTTAACGGAGAAGGAGCGGGGAGGGCAAGTCATTCATTGGTTCGCGCAGAGGCGCGGAGAGCGCAGAGGGGTACAGCATCCAGCCCCCCCTTCCCTCCCTGCAAGGGGAGCGGGTACGGGCGGGGCGTCCACTGGGCGTCTAACCAGCGGCTACACCCCTCCGTCAGGCCTTCGGCCTGCCACCTTCCCTTACAGGGGAGGAATGTTGATCGCTTCTCTGCGTTGTCCGCGCCTCTGCGCGAACCCAATCATTTTTGCGACTTCGCGCCTTCGCGCGAATAAAGATCGATCACGCGAAGAGAGACAAGACGTCTCCCTACCGAAAGCGCCCGCTATTGCTCTTCGTCGCGCTCGTCGGGCGGGCGGCGGTCCTCCGGCGGCGGGCCCGCGCGGTCGGGACGGCGGCGTCCGGGGCCGACGGTGATCGATCCGTCCTCGCCCATCCGCATGTCTAGGCCCATGCCCTGGATGATGTCGCCGACCGGATCGACTTCGGTCGAAATCGCTTCCTCGTCCATGCCGTTGGCCAGCGCGTCGGGATCGACCTCTTCCTGCACCACGGGGGCCGGGACCGGCGGGATGTCGAGCGCGGACTGCATGAAGGCGCGCCATATCCGCGCGGGCACGCCGCCGCCCGACAGGCCGGGATTGGGCTTGTTGTCATCATTGCCGACCCACACGCCCACCACCAGATCGCGTGCGAAGCCCATGAACAGCGCGTCGCGCGAATCCTGCGTCGTGCCGGTCTTGCCATAGGCATCGACGGTCAACAGCGCCTGCCGCCCGGTCCCCGTCTTGATCGAGGAGGAGAGCAAGTCGAGCATCCCCTCATGCACGGCCGAGGAAAAGCCGGTCTTGCGATCGGTCAGCGACTGATACCAAGCCTTGTCGCGCACCTCGGTCAGGCCATGGGGCGTGACCGGATAGCTTTCATTGGCGATGGCGGCATAGGCGGCGGTCAATTCCAGCAGGCTGACGGTCGAGGTGCCGAGACCGATCGTCGCCTCGTTCGCGATCGGCGTGGTGATGCCCAGATCGCGCGCGGCCTTGATGACCGCCTTCACCCCGACCGCCTGGGTCAGCCGCGCGGCGGCGACGTTGGAGGAGCGGGCAAAGGCCTGGCGCAGTGTGATCTTGCCCAGATAGCGCCCGTCGCTGTTGCGCGGCTTCCACCCGGCGATGTCGACCGGCTCGTCCTCGATGGTCGAATCCGGCGTCATGCCCGAGCGCAGCGCGGCCAGATAGACGAACAGCTTGAACGCCGATCCCGGCTGGCGCCGCGCTTGCGTCGCGCGGTTGAACGGGCTCTTGGTATAATCCTTGCCGCCGACCATCGCGACGACGCGGCCATCGGGGCGCATCGCGACCAGCGCGACCTGCGCCTGTTGCAGACCGGCGCTGCGCACCGTGCGCTCGGCGATCCGCTGGAGACGCGGGTTGAGCGTGGTCTGGACGGTCGCCTCGGTCTTGATCTCGCCCGCCTGGTCGCGCGCCTCGGGCAGCACCCAGTCGGCGAAATAGGTGCCGCTGGGCAAAGTCTCGGGTCGCGAGGCGAGCACCCGCTGCGGCTGGACCGCATCCGCCTCCGCCTTGGTCAGGAAGCCCGCATCCTCCATCGCCGCGACGACCACCGCCTGCCGCGCGCGCGCGCCCTTCAAATTGCTGGTGGGGGCCAGGCGCGAGGGGGCCTTGACCAGCCCCGCCAGCATCGCCGCCTGCCCGATGTTCAGCTTGTCCGGCGTCCGCCCGAAATAATGTTTCGCGGCGGCGGTGATGCCGTACACATTGTCGCCGAAATAGACGTTGGACAGGTACCGCGACAGGATCTCGTCCTTGGTCAGCCACGCCTCCAGCCAGAAGGCGATCATCGCCTCGCGGATCTTGCGCCCCGCCGTGCGGTCGGAATCGAGAAAGGCGTTCTTCGCCAGTTGCTGGGTGATGGTCGATCCGCCTTCGCGCACCCCGCCCGACCCGACATTGTGCCAGGCGGCGCGCAATATGCCGCGCGGGTCGATGCCCCAATGCGAATAGAATCGCCGGTCCTCGATCGCCATGAACGCCTCGCGTACATGGGCGGGCAGCTTGGCGGCGTCGACCGGCGCGCCGATGATCGCCCCGCGCCGTGCGATCGGCGTGCCGTCATCGGCGGTCAGCGTGATCGAGGGCGGCGTCGGCGGCTGGAGCGAGCGCGACAACGGCGCGGTGACCGCCAGCCAGATGATCGCCAGCACCAGCAGGATGATCCCCGCGCCCGCCCCGCGCGCGATCCACCGGCCCCAGCGGATCGGACGGCGCGGAGCCTCCTGATCCTCAGGCGGATCGTCGCCGAAGGACCAGCTTTGCGTCTCCGCATCGTAAAGGGGATAATTCTGCCCGACCGGCTCATAGGGACGGTCGATCGGGGTGCGGTCGGGATTGAACGGGTCGGGGCGCATCACAGGGTTCCGGTGGTCGGCCACTCGCGTGTATTACTCCACCAGAACACCGCGCGCAAGCTCATGCGCGTGTTTACCCCGTTTGCGGCACCTCGGGCAAGCGTTCCGCCGGGGGTGTGTCCCCGATCAGGCCAGCACGGTGCGCGACGATGGTCGGGACCAGCGCCTGACCCGCCACGTTGATCGCGGTCCGCCCCATGTCGAGGATCGGATCGATGGCGAGGAGCAGTCCCGCTCCCTCCAGCGGCAGGCCCAAAGTCGACAGGGTCAGCGTCAGCATCACCACCGCGCCGGTCAGCCCGGCGGTCGCCGCCGAACCCAGCACCGACACCAGCACGATCAGCACATAATCGCCGACATGCAGCGGCAGGCCGTAATATTGCGCGACGAACAGCGCGGAGATGGCGGGATAGATGGCGGCGCACCCGTCCATCTTGGTCGTCGCGGCAAAGGGCACCGCAAAGGCCGAATAGGCGCGCGGCACGCCCAGCCGCCGCTCCACCGCATCCTCGGTGACGGGCAGGGTGGCGATGGACGAACGCGACACGAAGCCCAACTGGATCGCGGGCCAGGCGGCGGCATAGAAACGCTTCGGGGAAAGCCCGTTGGCGAGCAGGAGCAGCGGATAGACCACGAACAGGACAAGGCCGAGCCCGATATAGACGGCCAGCGCGAAGCTGCCGAGCGCGGACAGCGACTGCCACCCATAGCGCACGATCGCATTGCCCAGCAGCGCGCCCGATCCGATCGGCGTCAGCCGGATCACCCAGGACAGGATTCGCCGGAAAATCGCGAGCGCCGAGGCGTTGAACGACAGGAAGCTCTCCCCCTTGTCGCCGACCCGCACCGCCGCGACGCCGATCGCCACCGCCATGACGATGATCTGGAGGATATTGAACGACAGCCCGGTCTTCAGCGCCCCGCCGTCGCCCGCGCTGGTCGAGGCGGACAGGCCGAGGATGTTGGACGGAATCAACCCGCGCAGGAAATCGAGCCACGATCCGGCGGTATCGGGCCGCACCGCGCTGCCCGGCGCGACGCCCGCATGAAGTCCGGGTTGCAGCACCGTGCCCAGCGTCAGGCCGATCGTGACCGCGATCAGCGCGGTGATCGCGAACCAGATGAAGGTGGCCGCAACCAGCCGCGCGGCATTGTTCAGGTCGCGCAGCGCCGCGATCGACGCGACGATGGCGGTAAAGACCAGCGGCACGACCAGCACCTTGAGCAACTGGACGAAGCTTTCGCCGATGATGCGCAAGCCCTCGGCCAGCCCCGCGACATTCTGGCTCCGCGCGAACAGCCCGAGCAGCAGGCCGACCGCCATGCCTAGGAACACTTGCGTCCCGAAGGAAAAACGAAATTTCATACGCCGATAGCTAGCGAACCAGCGAAACGATCCCAACCAAGATTTGCAAGGGGGCGGGATAGTTGGGGGATCGCCCCTCAACCCGTTGTTCGAGTGCCCATTTTAGGGGCGGGGGGAGTGACATTGCCCCTTACGACGTTCGCAAGGGGCGGGCAATATCTGAGTAGCTTAGCGCGAGGTCTGCTACATAAGCGAAGCGGGTACTTCAGCACCCCTGCCACCTATGACGTTCGCTGAGGCGGTTGCAGACGAACCAGCCGTACCACTCTGATGGTCCTGGCTTGACCAAGGCCGGCGATCGACGATGATGCCGTCATGTCCCACTTCGCAGAAATCCGGACGTTGGCCCGAGCGCAAAGCGCCTTGGCGCAATTGGTGGCGGAAACGGTCGAACTGCAGACGACGCAGTCAGGGCTTCGCGGGGCATGCCCTTTCCACCCGGATGCGACCCGTGGCCTCTACGTCCACAACGGGCGCTTCCATTGTTTTTCATGCGGCACCGGCGGGGACGCGATCGACTGGTGGATGCGGCTTCATCAAACCGACGAGGCGACGGCGACAGCACATCTCGCGCGAGGCGCTCCCGGCGACAGCATCGATGAATATAGCAAAAAGCCTTGCTGACCGGACAGGATGGCCGATCAGCAAGGCTTCACATGACGGAACGATATCCTTGGTGTGCCACCAAGCGCGTCAACGCTTCGGCGCCGGCTGGCACAAGCACCGCCTAGGTCTGCGATGAACTGGACGCTACGACCTGCCCGAGCAGGTGCTGCGTCAATGCGCCGCCGCCGCGGCCATAGGCCATGCGCCCCCAGGCGTCCCAATGATCGACCCTCGCCGCGATCCAGGCGAACAGGTGGTCGCGCACGATCTGGTCATCGAAGGCCAGCGACCAGGTCACTCGCCTTACCGGCATCCTGGCGGGACTTCCGCTCGCCATGGAGGTCAGGGTGATCGCATGCGACTGCCCTACCGTCTCGCGCGCGAAGACGTGACGCCGCAACCCGACCGCGCGCTCGAAATCCTGCAGCGCCTGCTCCTGGTCCCGATCGGACGGATCGCGCGATGCCGCGACCACCGCCGCCATGACGTCCGCGATGGGCAGATCCTCCCACTCCGGGTCACGAATCGCCATCAGCATCATGAGGACCGACCGACCCTCGGGACTCAGATCGTCCGTCAACCCCCGCTGCAGCAGACCGACGGTGTCGAGCCAGCACATGTAGAAAGTCGAGAAGATGAGGTTGCCGCGGAAGAGGTCGAACCGCCGCTCGCTCTCACCACGATCCGCCATATCGAAGGAAAGAAGGACCCGGAGCAGGAATTCGAGCTGCTCCCGTACGGCATGCGTGTCGGGGAAGCCCAGCTCGCCCCGCCAGAAGGCGTCGCGCACTGACGTCCATTTGCGGCCATCCTCGTCCTCGAAATGAGCACCGTTGGCCCGCAGCCACCAGCCCCACGGCAGCTCGCCCGGTCGGTGCCGCTCCCTAGCCGTCGCCATCATCGGACACTCGGCTTGAGGCCGATGGGCGGGAGCGGCGGCCCGTCCCGGGCCGGAACCGGGTGGCCGTCACGGATCGCGGCGAGCTGCGCCGCGAGGTTGCGGATTTCTCGCACGACATATCCGTCGTCGCGGTATCTGGCCTCGATCCCGGCGCCCATAAGGCTCTGGCGATCGCCCACGCGGCTCGGCACGACGTCGAAAAGGTGGTTGCAGTCGAAGCCGAACCACCACTGTCCCTGGCCGGCTCGATGATCGGTCGCATGCTGCAACGGCACCTCGCCGACGACGACGTGGCAAATACGGCGGTATTCGGTGATCAGGCGCCGGCGCGGATTGGGGCCATCGTCGCAGATGCGCGAGTAGGTCAGGCCGCCATGAACCTCGATCCCGAGGCTCGCCGGCACCGCGTCATGCTCCCAGCCGAAGAGCGGATGGGTGGACGACACCCCGACGAAGCCGCGCAGGAAGCCCTCCGGATGCTCGCGCAGCATAATGCACTCCAGGCCCGTCGCCTCGTCGATCCACGAGACCTTGTCTGCCTCGCCGAGCCATGGACCATGAGCGCGCTGCATTCCCTGCTTGGCATAGAAAATTTCCGCTGCCGGCACCACGCCGTCGCTCGTCGCGTAGCTGCGGCCGGTGATGCGGACAACGCCCTCCTGACTGACGAATTCGCCGCCCGCGCCGAGCACTTTGGCCAGTTCGACGCCCGGCCCGACCGCATCCGCCAGCACACCGTCCCCGACCTTCGTGAGCGACAGCGGCTTCTGCACCGCGACGGCCGTCGACCTCGTCTTCTTCGTGGCCATGACTTTCACCTTTCCTGCTTTGATTCGATCGATCAGTTGGTCGAGGGGGAGCGCCGTCTTTCGGCACGTGCGCCTATCGGGTCGTCCCTGGCCGACCGTCCGCAGCACCTGCGCCGCCTGCAGCTGGCCCTTCGCTGACGGTCGGGATGAATCGCGCGCCAACTGGCGCGGACGAAGAGACTCACAGGAAGCGGTCCGCAGCCGTGACCATCTCGAAGCGGGGCGCCATGGCTCTGGCACCACACCCCGCGGCATAGACGGTCGTCGCCAGCCAGAATTCCTCTGCCGTGCGCGCGTCATCCGCGATCTCGGTCCACCACGCCCGGCGGTCCGGATCCCATCGATAGCCCCGCGCCTTCAGCACGTCCTTGGCGTCGAAGCTGGCTCCGTCGGCGTACACCATCCAGCTGGGCGCCCTCATGCGGCCGAGCAGTTCCGCGAGCACGGTCGTGCCATCGTCGGCGCGGTGACGGAGCAGCTGCACGAGGGCGTCGACGTCCGCGGCGGCCCGATGGGGCCGGAAGAAGTATCCGGCCTGCTGGAGCAGGTAGCCGAGGTTCCGGCCGTCGAAGCCCCGGCTGCGCCAGTCGACCTGACTGAAGGAGCAGGCCCAGTCGAGTCCGCGTGCGCCCTGGAGGCGTCGCTCGACATAGGGGCGGTCGAATACGGAGTGGTGCGCCACGACGCACGATGCCGAGCGGAGCAGGCGCGTCGCCTCGACCTCGTCGATCCGCCGACCGGCGACGTCGTCGTCGGTCAGCCCGGTGATCGCGACCGTCTCCGGTGTCAGCGGGTGGCCCGGATCCTCCGTCCAAGAATAGATGGGCCCGATGTCGGTGATGATGCCATCGGCATCGAAGCGGAACGGACGGATCGCCAGCTCGATGATCGCGCCGAAGTGGACGGCGGTGCCCGTCGTCTCCACGTCGACCGCGACGCCGATGCTGGTGTCGCGATCGTCCCCCTCGCTGGTGGGACCTCGTCACCTGTATCACGCATCCATACGTCGTCGCCCACTTCGGGCCGCTGCAGGTTCATAGGTCCGAGCTGAAGACGTTTCGGGACGCTCTCACGCGCACGGCTGTCCCGGCATATGCCATCAGCGACCCCGTGCATCTTCACCGTGCAGCGCGCGCCATTGGCGGCGGCGCGAAGCCCTGGGGGCGGATCATCCGCGATATGCTGAACGGGACCATCCCTTATTCGATTACTGGCGGGTCTGTGGATCGAATCCAGATTTCCTCCGCCGACGCGGCGAAGCTGAGATTGCGAAGTCTGATCTGGCCCCCGTTTCACCGGACGGGTTCAAGCGGTTGCAGAAACCAGTGCGCGATGCTCGCGCGGCGAACGCATTTTGAGCCCTGAATGGGGGTGGTTGTCGTTGTAGTCCTCGATCCATCCGGCAAGCGATGTCAACGCGGTGAGTGCGTCCGGCAGCGGCGAGACGCGGACGTAATCCCGTTTGAGGGTATGGACGAAGGCCTCCGAGATGCCGTTGGACTGCGGGCTGCGGACGGGGGTGAAGCAGGGTTTGAGGCCCAGCTGCCGGGCAAAGGTCCGTGTTTCGCAGGCGGTATAGGCCGAACCGTTGTCCGACAGCATCTCGACCGGTGTCGTCGCGCGCATGGTGCCGAAGCGGGTTTCCACGGCTTCCAGCATGATGTCGCGCACGTCCGAGCCGCTGATGCCGGCATTGGCAACCGCGCGCCACGAGATGATCTCGCGGTCATGGGCGTCGATGATGAAGGCACCGCGCACGACCTCACCGTTCCAGCAGGTGAACTCGAAGCCGTCGGAGCACCAGCGCAGGTTCGAGCGGATCGTCACTACGACGCCGTCATGCCCATAGTCGGCTCGCTCGGCGTAGCGCCGCGCCAGCAGCAGGCGGTCCGCCGCCATGATGCGGTAGACGCGCTTGTGGTTGACCGGCGCAAGTCCTTCGGCGCGCCGCTGCCGATTGAGGACCGCCGCGATGCGGCGGTAGCCGTATGTTGGCCGTTGCGCGGCGATCTGGCGAATGCAGGGCAGCAGATCCGTGTCGTCGGCCTTGGCGTACGGCCCGCGCGTCCTGGTGGTTCCCGTCAGGCGGTCGTACACCGTCGAACGCCCGACCCCGAGCGTGCTGGCGACCAGGCTCACCGGATAGTCTCCGGCAGCGGCGAGTGCATGAGCAAGCTCGCTTTTTTTGGGCGCGAGCGCTCCAGCGCCTCCTTCAGTATCTCGACCTCCAGCGTCTTGCGCCCGAGCTGGCGCTCCAGTTCGCGGATGCGGGTTTCCATCTCGCGGACCTGCCGGTTGCTGGTCACGTCGTCGTCGCCGGCAACTGCAACGCTCCCGCCTTCCAGCATCAGCCGCCGCCAACGGTACAGCAGGTTCGGCGCCACGCCGTTGCGGCGCGCCACCACCGATATGCTCTCCCGACCATCGAGCGTCTCCTCGACGATCCTCAGCTTCTCGGGCGTGCTCCAGTGACGGCGACGACCGCCGTCGGTGATGATCTCGGACACGGACATAAGCCTATGCTCAGGGGATAGCCCCAAGCCTCCTTCCTAGGCTCAAATCCGTCCGGTCGAAATGGGGGCCAGTTCAAAGTCTTTCATGTGTCTCCGACGGCATCAAGTCGCGGTTTTTATCGCAACGAGACGCAGCTGAGATACTGAACCTTCCCATCAAGCATGGGCACGTCTTGCCCGTATCGACGCGGCAAGGCGGCGGCGCCCACGAAATTTCTTGGAGCAAGGTTCGCAAGCTAGCTCGTGAACGGATCACCCTCGCCGAACTCAGCGCACGGAGCGGAATTCACCCGACGCGGTTGGAAGTCATGCTGGAGCAGGACGGTTGCCGACGGCACGATAGGCTTGGCTGGATGCGCAAAAAAGCGCTGGCGACGATCGCGCATTACGCCGAAAAAAATTAGGGGAGTGGAGCTAGCGCAACCTGCGCTGGCCCACTGTCTTGAAGACGCTGAACTTAGAACGTTCGCTAAAGTGACAATAGCGAACGTCGTAAGGGTCAACGTCAGGGAGAATGGTGCTGCCGGTGAGGATTGAACTCACGACCTCAGCCTTACCAAGGATGCGCTCTACCACTGAGCTACGGCAGCACTCGCGTCTCGACGCGGGAAGCGCGCCTAAAGAGGATCGGGCGGACATTGTCAAGCGCTTGTTGTTGGGATTAAGCCGATCGCATGGCAAAAGACGAACGCGCGGAACGGCTGGCGGCGGCGCTCCGAGAGAATCTGAAGCGTCGCAAGGTCCAGGCGCGTGGGTTGGACGATGGCCCGGACGGTGAAGGCAAGGGTGCAGCCCCGGCCACCGATCGGAGGCCTTAACGCGACGCGATCACCGCCAGGATCAGCGCCACGTACATTATTCGGGCAGAAACCCCGCGATGCTCCAACACGGCCCTAAAAACCGAGATCGTAAAACAAACAACCAATTTGGTTGAAATATAACATGAGTTTCAACCGTCAGTTAGATGATGAATGAAAGATTAACCAGCATTTCGTATCGCAGATGAAAACGATTTTACTATTAACGCGGCGTGGGGAGCCGTTCGAAACAGGGGATAGCCGCGTTAGGGCTATATGGCAGTGCCGCGCTGGCCATTTCGATACCTTTGCCGGTCGTTGCTCAGGCCGCGCAGATCGACCGCGAGGCGCAGCGGATTCAGGAACAGCAACAGCAGCAGGCGCGTGATCGGGCCGAGCAGTTCGATCGCTCGCAAAGTCGGGCTCCGACCGGCAAGGAAGTCCGGTCGCCGGATACCGCAGGCCCCGATGGCGGCGGTTGTGCGGCAATCAAGTCGGTTCGACTGGTCGGGGCGAGCCGTTATCCGCTCAAGAGCTTTTCCGCGATACTCGATCCGCTGCGCGGGTCATGCGTCGGTATCGCGGCCATCGACGCAGGCCTCCGGGCAATTACCGACCGCTATGTCCATGACGGATTCGTCACCACCCGGGCCTTTGTCGGGCCGCAGGATCTGAAATCGGGGGCGCTGACGATCACGGTCATCGAAGGCCAGGTCGGCGGTTTCAAAGGGGCTGGAGACGGTCGGAGCTACGGTACGGGCGAGATGGAGGCGGCCTTTCCCGCGCGTCCCGGCGACCGATTGAATCTGCGCGCGCTGGAACAAGGCGTCGACCAGCTCGCGCGTCTGGCCAAGGGCGATCCGAAGATCGACATCGCGCCGGGTGACGTGCCCGGAACCAGCCTGGTCCTGGTGGATCGCCAGCCGCTGTCGCGCTGGATACGCCCGTCGATCACCATCAATGATCAGGGCGCGGCCAATACCGGACGGTGGCAGGCGTCCGCCGGATTGGAAATCGATTCGCTGCTCGGCGTCGCCGATAGCTGGTCGCTCTACTATCAGGGCAATGCCAGCCCCGATCGCGAACGGCGCGCCTATGCCTATGGTGGGTTCCTGTCCCTGCCGCAGGGTTGGTGGACGGTATCCATGTCGGCGGGGGCGTCGGGCTATCGATCGGTGCTGGAGGGCAACGGCCTGCGCTTCACGGCGAGCGGGCGGACCCTGACCGGCTCCGCGACGCTGGACCGCATGGTATTCCGCGACGCCCAGACCAAGCTGTCGCTGTCCGCCGGACTGTCGCTGCTCGATACGCGCAATCTGGTCCACGGGATCACCCTGCGATCGGGCAGCTATCGGATCGTGACGGGCGACGTCGGGATACGCTGGCAGCGGCGGGTCGCCAAGACGCAGTTGAGTGTGTCGGGCAGCTATGACCAGGGGCTGGGCGCGTTGGGCGCGCATACGGTCGACACCGGACCGGGTGGGGCGACGGGGCGCTTCCACCGATTGCGGCTCGACACAATGGCGCAGACGCCCTTCGAAATAGGGAAGTCGCGAATGACCAACGTCTTCGTGCTGCGCGGGCAATGGTCGCTCGACAATGTCTTTCCCGCCGACCGGTTCAGCCTGGGTGGCCCGTCCACGGTCCGGGGGGTTCCGCGATGACGGGATTTCCGGGCGGACGGGCATCGCGTTTCGCGATCAACTGGGTATCGGCCTGATCGATCTGGGCAAGGCGTATCCCGAGTTGGCGACGGCGGTGTCCGCCTATCTCGCCTATGACGTCGGGGCGATCCGGCCCGTTCGCGGGGACCCGTTCGAGCGCGGATCGCTCCAGTCGCTCAGTGCCGGGCTGATGGCGCGCGGACGGCATGTCCAGGCGGAATTCACGCTCGCGGTGCCGCTCTCCGCACCGGTCTGGGTGCGGCATTCCCCTACCTTGTTCAGCACCAATATCAGGATCACCTTGTAATGTCGGCGATGGTCGTTCGTGCCCTGGGTTCTTCTTGGGCCGGGGAGCGGCGATGCGGACGCCGAAGGGCCCTGCGCGCCCTAGTCGCGACCGCGCTGGCGTCCTCGGCGCTGTCGCCTGCGCTGACCCAGACCACCGCACCGGTCGCGGTGGCGCCCGTTCAGCCCGCCAATGCCCGAACGGGGATGGACGTGACGGCCGGTGGCACGCCGATCGTCAACATCGCGAAGCCTGACGCGAACGGCACCTCCTATAACGTCTTCAACCGCTTTTCGGTGGGCAAGGAAGGGCTGGTCTTCGACAACAGCCCGACGACCGGGAACAGCGCGACCAGCGGCTTCCTGCTCGCCAATCCCAATCTGGTCGGCGGCAAACCGGCGTCGCTGATCCTCAACGAAGTCACCGGCGGCGTCCGCACCACGATCGCGGGGCCGGTCGAGATTTTCGGGGGGCGGGCCGCGCTGGTGATCGCCAATCCGACCGGCATCACCTGCGACGGTTGCGGTTTCATCAATACGAGCCGGGTCAGCCTGGCCGCCGCCACGCTGCGCTTCGGTGCGGACGGGACGTTCAGCGGCTTCCGTATCGCCGATGGCGGCGACGTGACGGTGGAGGGGCAGGGGTTGCTGGCGGGCAATGTCGACTATTTCGACATCATCGCCGCCGCCACGCATATCAATGCCAGCCTCTATGCCAAGGACGTGGTGATCGCCGGCGGCGCGGGCGTCTTCGACTATGCCGGTCGGGCCATAAGCGCCGACAATGGCGCCGCGCGCACCGGAGTCGCCATCGACTCCTCCGTGCTTGGCGGCATGTACGCCAATCGCATCCGCCTGATCGGAACGGGCGCGGGGCTGGGCATCAATCTGCGGGGGACGGTCGCCGCGATCGACGGACCGCTGGTCATCACCAGCGATGGCGATATCGCGCTGGGCTCTACGACGGCATCGGGTGACGTGTCGCTGACGGCGGTGCGAGGAACGGTGACGCTGTCCGATCTGACCTATGCCGGTGGCGCGCTCGACATCACCGGACGGTCCATCCGCCAGGGCGGGGGCTTTGCCGGAGCGCTCGGCCATGTCGCCTGGCGCGCGGAGGACGGCGTCACCCTGGATGGCGGCAAGGGCATCTATGCCGGGCTCGACGACCAGGGCGCGTTGATCGGAACCGGGGCGCTGTCGATCGGGGCCGGGGGCGCGATCGGGCTGGGCAATGCGACGCTGGCGTCGGCGGGCGTGACACGGATCGATGGCGGTGCGTTGAGCCAGGCGGCGGCGGGGCGGATGTTTGCAACGGACATCGCGCTGGGCACGACCGGCGCGCAGTCGTTGACGGGCACGCTCAGCGCGAGCGGAAGCCTGACACTGTCGGGCGGGCAAGTGGTTGTCGGTGGCCCCACGACCGGCCTGACCTCTGCCACGGCCAGGGCCAGCGACCATTTCACGATCGCCTCGGGCGGCGCGTTCCGGACCAATGGTATTGCCACCCTGACCGCGCCGACCCTCGACCTGGCGGGTACGGTGTTGGGCGGCGCAGGGCTGGCGCTCCAGGCGACGGGCTTGAATGCCAGCGGGGCGGTGCAGTCGGGTAGCGACTTGAACGTCACCGTGGCCGGTGACGCGGCGTTGGGCGGCAATTGGACGGCGAACGGCGATGCGACGCTTACCGTCGGCGGCGCGGCATCGGTCAGCGGCGCAATGCTGGCGACCAAGCGCTTCGGCTTGCAGGGGGGTACCATCGGCATCGGCGGTTCGGTGCAGGCGGGGGGTACGCTTTCGCTGCAAAGCCGGGGCACGCTTATCACCCAGGACGGTGCCAGGCTGCTGGCGAATGGTGCGGTCGATATTCGCACGGCTGGGGCGATCGCCCTGGCGGGTCAGGTCAGCGCGAACGACACGCTGACCATCCGCACGGCGGCGGGGCTGGACGCGGGCAACGCGACCCTTGCCGCGACCCATGGACTTCTCTTGAACGCCGCATCCCTGCATCACGGGCAGGGGGGGCAGATATCCGGTGCGGGGGTGACCCTGACCACGACCGCCGGGCAGGTGCTGGAAGGCGCGATCCGCTCCTCCGGCGACGCCGTGTTGCAGGGTGATGCCATTGACCTGTCGGGCATTGCTGAAGCCGAAAGCGGCCTGACGCTTTCGGGGCGGCAAGTGCTGGTGTCGGGGACGGCGACCGGGCTCGGGGCAATGTCCGCCCGTGCGAGCGAGAGCCTGTCGATCATGACCGGCGGGGCGGTGCAAACCAATGGGTTGGCGACCATCGATGCGCCGACCTTGGCCCTTGCGGGGACGCTGCTCGGCGGGAGCGGGGTGTCGGTCGTCGCGAACGGCCTGACCGGCAACGGTCTTGTCCGGTCAGGCGGCGACCTGAGCGCGACGCTTGCCGGGACGGGATCGATCGGCGGGCAGTGGACGGCGAGCGGCGATACGCGACTGACGGTTGTCGGCGACCTCGCTTTGTCGGGTAGACTGCTGACCGGCAAGGTGCTGACGGTCGGCGCGGCCAGCGTGACGATCAATGGCGATGTCGAGGCGGGAACGACTCTGTCGCTGGATGCGGTGGGCAATCTGTCGAGCGGTGCGTCCGCCAAGATTCTCGCCAATGGCGCGATCGGCCTGATTTCGGACGGCGCTGTGTCGTTGGCCGGACAGGTCGGCACGAACGATTCGCTGACGATCCGCGCCGCCGGATCGCTCGATGTAGGGACAGCGGCCATCACCGCGACGGGGGCGCTGGACCTGAGCGGCTTGTCGCTGACTCAGGGGCAGGGTGGCCGGATATCCGGCGCGGGCGTGACTTTGACCACGACCGCCGGGCAGATGCTGGGCGGCGCTATCGGCGCCACCGGCGATGCATCGCTGACGGGGGACGGGATCGACCTTTCGGGCACGGTCGGGGCGAGCGGCGCGCTCGATCTTTCCGCGCGTCGGCTTGTCGTGTCGGGCACGGCGTCCGGGCTTGGCGCGGTCGGCGTGACGGCCGGGGAGAGCCTAACGATCCGGGCGGGCGGTACGGTCGAGACCAACGGCGTTGCCACCCTGGCGTCGTCGGCCTTCGACCATGCCGGGACGGTCCTGGGCGTGAGTGGGGTTTCGCTGCGGGCGAGTGGGTTGACCGGTAACGGCGCGGTCCAATCCGGGGCGACGCTGACCGCCGTCGTGTCGGGCGATGCGACGCTGGGTGGAAGCTGGACGAGCAAGGGCGATGCGACCCTGTCGGTCGTGGGGGACGCCACGTTCACGGGCGCGCTTGTGGTGGCCAAGGCCCTGACCTTCGAGGCGGGTAGCCTGTCGCTGGGCGGGGTGGTCCAGGCCGAGGGTGCGTTGTCGCTGTCGACCATCGGCAATCTGGTCTTGGGCGAGAATGCACAGCTCCTGGCGAACGGCGCGGTTGGTGTGACGGGCGGCGTGGCGACGCTGGCGGGACGCTTGGGGTCGAATGATGCCCTTTCCATCCGTGCAAATGGTCTGCTCGACGCCGGGAGCGCAGCGATCGCCGCAACGGGCCTGCTGCGGCTCGAAGGCTTGTCGCTTGCCCAGGCGGTGGGTGGCGACATCGCTGGGAACGGCGTCACACTTGTCGCGCAGAACGGGCAAAAGCTGGGCGGCACGGTCCGTTCCACCGGGGATGCGACGCTCAGCGGCGATGTCGTCGACCTGACCGGGACGCTGAGCGCAAACGGCAATCTGACCATCGCCGGACGCCGGTTGGTCGTCAGCGGAACGGCAACCGGGCTGGCCGCCGCTGCGGGGACGGCGACCGAGGGATTCGCGATCGCCTCGGGCGGCGCTTTCCAGACCAACGGCATTGCCACACTGACCGCGCCGATCCTCGACTTGGCGGGCACGGTGCTGGGCGGTGCGGGGGTGGCACTCCAAGCGACGAGCCTGAACGCGAGCGGCGTGGTGCAGTCGGGTGGCCACTTGAACGCCACCGTGGCCGGTGACGCGGCGCTGGGGGGTGGCTGGTCGGCGGCCGGCAATGCGACCTTCGGTGTTGGGGGGACCGGATCGGTCAGTGGCACGATCCTAGCGGCCAAAACCTTTCACTTGCAGGCGGGCACGGTCGCCATCGACGGTTCGGTGGAGGCGGGCGGTATAGCGTCGCTGACGAGCCTGGGCGCGCTGACCACATCCGGGGGTGCCAGGCTGCTGGCGAATGGCGCGGTCGATATCCGCGCGGCTGGGGCGATCGCCCTGGCGGGTCAGGTCGGTGCGAACGATACGCTGACCATCCGTGCGGCCGGGGCGCTGGAGGCGGGGAATGCAATCCTCACCGCGACCCATGCGCTCGACCTGAACGGAGCGTCTCTGCACCAGGGCCAGGGCGGGCAGATATCCGGTGCGGGGATGACCCTGACCACGACCGCCGGACAGGTGCTGGCAGGCGCGGTTCGTTCGTCCGGCAATGCCGTGCTGCAAGCCGATACGATCGACATGCCGGGTATCGTCGAGGCGGATGGTGCCCTGACGCTGTCGGGGCGCGTCTTGTCGGTGTCGGGGATGGCGACCGGGCTCGGGGCGGTATCCGCCCGTGCGAGCGAGAGTCTGTCGATCATGCCCGGCGGGGCGGTGCAGACCAACGGGTTGGCGACCATCGGTGCACCGAGTTTGGTCCTTGCGGGGACGCTGCTTGGCGGAACCAGCGTGTCGGTCGTCGCGACCGACCTGAGCGGGAGCGGCCTCGTCCGGTCGGGTGGAGACCTGAGCGCGACGCTTGCCGGTACGGGATCGATCGGTGGGCAGTGGACGGCGAGCGGCGATACGCGCCTGACGGTTATCAGCGATCTCGCTTTGTCGAGTGGCCTGCTGACCGGCAAGGCGCTGACGGTCAGAGCGGCCAGGGTCACGGTCGATGGCGATGTCGAGGCGGGGACGACGCTGTCGCTGGATGCGGCGGGTGATCTGTCGAGCGGCATGGCGGCCAAGATCCTCGCCAATGGCGCGGTCGACCTGACTTCGGGTGGAGCGGTGTCGCTGGCGGGACAGGTCGGCACGAACGATGCGCTGACGATCCGCGCCGCCGGGGCGCTCGACCTGGGGGCAGCGACGATCACTGCTGGAGGAGCGCTGGGTCTAAGCGGCCTGTCGCTGCTTCAGGGGCAGGGCGGCACGATCAGCGCCACCGGCGATGCATCGCTGACGGGGGACGGGATCGACCTTTCGGGCACGGTCGGGGCGGGTGGCGTTCTTGGTCTTTCCGCGCGTCGGCTTGTCGTGTCGGGCACGGCGACAGGGCTTGGCGCGGTTGGCGTGACGGCGGGCGAAAGCCTGACGATCCGGGCCGGCGGCACGGTCGAGACCAACGGCGTCGCCACCCTGTCGTCGTCGGCCTTCGACCATGCCGGGACGATCCTGGGCGTGGGTGGGGTTTCGCTACAGGCGAGTGGATTGACCGGTAACGGCACCGTCCAATCGGGGGGGACGCTGACCGCCATCGTGTCGGGCGATGCGACGCTGGGCGGAAGCTGGACGAGCAAGGGCGATGCGGCCCTGTCGGTCGTGGGGGACACCACGCTCACGGGTATGCTGGCGGTGGCCAAGGCCCTGACCTTCGAGGCGGGCAGTCTGTCGCTGGGCGGGGTGGTCCAGGCTGAGGGTGCGGTGTCGCTGTCGACCGTCGGTAATCTGGCCATGGACCAGAATGCGCAGCTTCTGGCGAACGGTCCGGTTGGCGTGACGAGCGGCGGCGTGGCAACGCTGGTGGGGCGGTTGGGGTCGAATGATGCCCTTTCCATCCGTGCAAGTGGTCTGCTCGACGCCGGGAGCGCGGCGATCGCCGCAACGGGTGCGCTGCGGCTCGACGGCTTGTCGTTTCGCCAGATGGTGGGTGGCGACATTGCAGGCGACGGCGTCACCCTGGTCGCTCGGAACGCGCAAAAGCTGGGCGGGAAGATCCGGTCGACTAGCTATGCTGCCGTTAGCGGCGATGTGGTCGACCTGACCGGAACCCTGAGCGCGAACGGCGATCTGACGGTTTCCGGACGCCAGGTGGTCGTCGGCGGAACGGCCACCGGGCTGATCTCCGCCACGGGAATGGCGACCGACAGTTTCACGATCGCCTCGGGCGGCGCGTTCCAGACCAACGGCATCGCCACATTGACGGCCCCGACGCTCGACCTGGCGGGTATGGTGCTGGGCGGCGCGGGCGTGTCGCTCCGGGCGACGAACATCAACGTCACCGGCGGGATCCAGTCGGGCAGCGATCTTGCCATGACCTTGGCGGGGGACGCGCGGCTCGACGGTAGCTGGGTTGCGGACGGCAATCTGACCCTGGGGATCGGGGGGCAGGCCGTGATCGGTGGGACGATGTCCGCGGCCAAGGCACTCACGGTCAACGCCGCTGGCCTGACCATCGGCGGCGGGTTGCAGGCGGGCGGGACGCTCTCGGTCGAGTCCCAGGGCGATCTCGGCACCAGTGCGTCCTCCCAAATCCAGGCGAACGGCGCGATCGGGCTGACGGCGGCTGGATCCGTGTCGCTGGCGGGGCAGGTCGGCGGCAACGGCATGGTCGGCGTGACCGGACGCGCCATCGTCGTGCCCGGAACGGTGCAGGCGATCGGCAATCTCTCGCTCAGTGGCGAAACCCTGAGCCTCACGGGCAAGGTGCTGACGGCTGCGGACGGCACCGTCGCGATGACGGGCGCGGTGGGGATCGACGGTACGCTGTCGGCGGGTGGAAATCTGACGCTGGATGCCGCCGCCTTGTCGACGGGTTCGACCGGTCAATTGCTGACCACCAAAGCCTTCGCACTGATCGCGTCCGGCGCGTTCGATCATCGCGGCACGCTGGATGCCGCCTCGATCCAGGCCTTGGCGGATTCGATCGCCAATGATGGCACGATGGCGGCCAGCGCCGATCTGGCCCTGTCGGCAAATGCCGACATCATCCAGGCCGGTACGGTCCAGGCGGGGAGGAATCTGACACTGGAGGGCGCGGCCCTGACCTTGTCGGGCAAGAGCTATGGTGCGGTCGCTGGGGGCACCGGTACCGGCCTCACGATCCGCAGCGATGCGATCGGCTTCAACCAGACATCGGACATCCAGTCGGGCGGCACGCTCGATATCGTGGGGACGCAGGGTTTCGCGACGCTGGGCAGGATCGTCGCGATGGGCCGTGCCGGCATCCATAGCGACGGTGCACTGACGCAAGGAGCGGTGGCGAGCGGCAATGATCGCTTCGCGTTGACGGCGGGTACGACGCTCGACCAGACGGGGACGCTGGCGGCGATCGGCCGGATCGACCTGTCCGGGGCGGCGATCCGCAATAGCGGCAGTGTGACCGGCAATGACGAGCTGGCGCTCGATGCGACCAGCGCGTTGACCTCGACGGGTATCCTGCAATCGAGCGGCGCGCTTCGGCTCGCCGCGCCGATGCTGACCCTGTCGGGCAAGGCCATCACCAACGATGTGCTGTATCTCGACGGTACGACGATGACCCTGTTGGGTACCGCCTCCGGCCTGAAGGGAATCGATGCGCGGCTCGGCGATCTGAGCCTGGATAGCGCTGGGGTTCTGCAAAGCGGGGAGGGCTTCGCGTTAACCCTCGCCCAACTCGACAATGCGGGGTTGATCGCCAGCGACAAGGCGCTGTCGGTTTCGACCAGCGGTGGATTCGCCAATAGCGGCCAGATCGCCGCCGAAACTGCTCTGACCGTCGCGGTCGGCGGGGACGGCGTGTCGAGCGGACTGCTACAAGCCGGTGGCGATCTCGACCTCCGGATCGACGGGGCGGCCAGCCTGTCGGGCACGCTTTACGCAGGCAGCAACGCCACGATCGGTGCCGCAAGCCTGCGGTCGTCGGCGGCGATCACGTCGCAAGGCGCGATGAGCCTGACGGTCGGCGGCGACGCGGCCCTCGCGGCGGCGTCGACCACCCATGCCAAGACCGGCATGACGCTTTCGGCGGGTACCATCTCCGCATTGGGGACGCTGCAGAGCGACGCAGCACTGGCATTCAGCGTCGGGGGCGGGTTGACGCTCGGGGGGCGGACGCAGGCGAGCGGGCCGACGCGATTCGACATCGGGGGCGCGGCGAGGGTCGACGGGACGCTGGCCAGCGGCGGCGCGCTGACCCTGAACGCGACCGCCGTGTCGATCCCCGGCCGGATATTGGCCAACGACGCGGTGTCCATCACGGCCTCTTCGTCGGACCTCGACCTGACCGGCACGATCCAGGCGGTCAAGGACGTGGCGTTGAACGCGGTCGCCTGGCTGCGGATCGGCGAAGCGACCCCGGCGTCAGCGGGCGGGTCGAGCGGCAGCGGCTCGGGCTCCAGTTCCAATTCCAGCGGGACGGGGGGCGGTTCGGGCTCCGGCGGGGGCGGAACATCATCCTCGGGCGGCGGGTCCGGCTCGGGCGGGACGGTCGGTGCGATCGCGATGACCCTGCCGTCGCTGGGTTCGTCGATGACCTATGGGTCGCTGGCATCGAACGGCGAGGTCGCGCTTCGGGCGGCCAATGTCCAGATCAACGGTACGGTCGCGGCCAAGGGCGCGCTGTCGCTGTTGGCCGACCACCTCCTGTCGGTTCAGGGCGGTGCTTGGAGCGATACCACGCTGATCGCCCAGAGCAGCGAGGTGACGTTGGGTCTGTTGGGCAGCATGGCCGCCGCCGGTGCGGTCGGTGTCACGACTCAGGGCGATCTGGTCAATCGGGGCATCGTCGCGTCCAATGCCGGCGCGCTGACGATGACGGTCGGCGGAGCGTTCGACCACCGGGGCACGCTGTCCGCCAGCACCGACCTGCGCATCCACACCGGGCTCGACTATGTCGCGAGCGGCACGGTCTCGGGTGGTTCGGTTGCGATCGAGGCGCGCGACATCACGCTGGACGGTCGGACGGTCGGCGTCGGCGGGCTGTCGGTTTCGGGTCGCACCCTTACCCTTGGCGAGGCCAGCGATATCGAGAGCAAGGCGGCGCTGACGCTGCAAAGCCGGGGGGCGACCTCACTGGCGGGCAAGCTGCTTGCCGAGGGGAATCTCACCGCCACCGCAGACAGTTTACTGTCGCTCGCCAGCACCGCCGATATCCAGTCGGGCGGTATGCTGAAGCTTGAGGCGCAGGGCGATCTCCTGACCGCCGCGAGCAGCCGGATCGTCGCGATCGGCGCGGCGCGGGTGAAGGGCGATGCGGTGACGCTGGGCGGCTCGCTCGCGGGCAACGCCGCGCTCGACCTGATCGCCGCGAGCGGCCTGACGCTGACCGGCTCGGCCACGGCACTGGGCGAGGTGACGGCCTCCGCGAGCGTGACCAACCTGTCGGGCCGATTGGCGAGCGGTGCGGGCCTCGGCCTTGCCGGGGGTGCGATGGTGTTGGGGGGCACCTCCACGCTTCAGGCGCTCGACGGACTGACGCTATCCGCGACGGTGCTGACGGGGAACGGCACCATCCAGGCGGGCAAGAACCTGACCATCGCCAGCCAGGGGGGCGTAGGCCTGGGCGGGACGCTATCGGCGGGCCGGGTCGACGATCAGGGCAGGATGACCAGCCTCGGCGACTTGGAGGTGACGGCCGGCGGGGCGCTCGACCTGAATGCCGCCGTCAGTGCGACCGGTCGTACGACGCTTGTCGCGCAAGGGCTGGCGCTTGGCGGAACGCTCACAGGGTTGGGCAATCTGTCGCTGGACACGGCGACGCTGGCGACGACGGGCAGTGCCAAGGTGGGCGGGGGACGATGACCGCCGCCGTTCGGGGTGACGTGACGCTGGGCGGTACGATGACCGGGCTGACCGGGCTGGCGATCACGAGCGGCGGGGCGCTGGTCCAGAATGCGGCGCTCGCCACCAATGGCGCGCTGACGCTCGGCGCTACCGGCACGCTCAGCCATGGCGGCACCAGCGATGCGGTCGGCAAGCTCGAACTGACCGGGCGCGATTTGGCGCTGGGCGGAGCGCTGCGGGGCAACGCTGCGGTGACGCTGACCAGCAACGGAGGCGGTATCGATCTCGCGACCGGCGGCCAAGTGACGGCGCGGACGCTAAACCTGATGTCGGCGGGGAGTGCGACAGTCGCGGGCATGATGGGCGCCACGGACGCTCTGTCCATCCGCACCACGGGTGCGCTGATGCTCGGGGCGAGTGGCACGCTCCAGGCCGGGACTTCCTCTTCGGAAGGGCAGGTGACCAGCGTCGGCAGCCTGACCCTGACCGTAGGGGGCGACTTCACCCAAGGCGGGTCAATCCTGTCGACCGGCGTGCTGAACGCGACCGCGTCGAGCGTGACCGGGAATGGCGGTTTCTCCGTCATGGGCGACATGGATCTGGCGGTCGGCAGCGGCACGATCGGCGGCAACGTCGTCGGCGTGGGCCAAGTCGCGATCCGTTCGACGGGCGGCGCGCTGACGCTGAACGGCGGCGTGGAAGGGCGGAACGTCACCGTATCCGCGACCGGTGGCGACCTGACGCTTGCTGAGGGCACGCGCCTCAGCGCCTACGGCACCGGCAGCGACGGCATGGTTCGGCTGTCGAGCAGCGGCGCGATCGAAGCGCTGGGGATGATCGGCGCGAACGGCGATGCCACGCTGAATGCTGGAGGCCGCGTCCATATCGGTGTCGATCCATCGGGCGCGATCCGGGCGTTCAGCACCTTGGGCAAGGCGACCATCGATGCGGGGGGAATGTTCTTCAACGAAGGCAGTGTCGCGACGGACGGCCTCCTCGACATCACCGCCTCCGGCATGGATAGCGCCAACCTGCAGGCAGGCGGCGGCGCCACCGCGACGATCGCCGGGGGGATCACGCTGCGCGGGGCGACTGCCGGGCTGAACGGCACCGACCTGAAATTCGAGGCCAATGGCGGTAATTTCGTCGTCCTGCGCGGGGCGACGGTGGAGACGAAGGGGGCGATTCGCCTTTCGGCGACCGGCGCGTTGACGAATAGCGGGGTCATCGCGGGCGGTACGGTGGGGGCGGCAAGCCCGGTCGGCAGCGTCACCCTGACCAGCGGCGGGGGGCTGATCTCGACCGGCGCCATCCTGTCGAACAACGGCAATGTGTCGTTGAAGGGGGGCAGCGTCACGCTGGGCGGTGTGCTCGACCAGGGCGGGGGCGTCTATGCCGCCGGACTGCTGTCGCTCGACGCGACGACGTTGACGGTTCAAGAGGGCGGGCAGGTGGTCGGCAATACCGGCCTGACCTATGCGGGCACCGGCCTGGATCTCGGCGCGGGCAGCCTGTTGCAGTCGAACCAGGACATGACGGTGACGCTGGGCGGAGTGTCCGCACCGGGAAGCTATGGCTCGGCAGGCAGTCTGGTGGCGTTGGGCGATGTGTCACTGACCGTCACTGGAGGGGCGATCTCGAACCGACAGGGCGCGGGGATTTTCGCCGGAGGATCGGGCCCGACCGCGCGGGGCGGCGCGATCACCCTGCGCGCCGGCACGATCACCAATGCCGGTTCGATCGTCGCAACCGCGTCGGCCAGCAAGGTGGGCGGTGGTGCGTCGCTGACCGCCGCCACGATCGACACGAGCGGCCTGCTTCATGCCGATGGCATTCTGGGGGTGAGCACCGACAGCCTGACCATCGGTGGCGGGGTCGAGACGGCGCAGGGCATCGACTGGTCGATCCCTGCACTGTCGATCACCGGCAGCGGCTCTTTGAAAAGCCTGGGCGGTATCATCCTTTCCGGCGCGACCTTCACTCATGCGGGCCGTCTCGCCGCCGGTGGCGATCTGAAAATCACGACCAGCGGCGACCTGACCTCCAACGGCACCTTGTCGTCGATCGGCGCCGCCAGCCTGTCCAGTGCCACGCGGTTGACCCTGGGAGCGACCAGCGAGACGCGGGCGGGCGAGGAGCAGGCGGTGCCCGCGATCGGTACGGGTACGATCAGCTTGCGCGCTGGCACCGTGGTGAGCCTGGGCGCGCTGTCGGCGACGGGATCGCTGGCCATCACCGGTGACAGCGTGACGATCGGGGGCAGCAGCGTCGCCAACGGCGATGTGACGATGGCGAGCCATAGCGGCGCGGCGCCGTCGCTGACCATCGCGGCGGGGGGAACGCTCACCAGCCATCTGGGCGATGTGCGGCTGGGGACCCTGTCGGCGATCGATCTGGGCGGTTCGCTGACCGCCAGCAAGGGCAGCATCGGCTTCACCACCGGTCGCACCGCCATCGCGACCGGCGGACGATTGGTGGCGGGGCGCGACGTGGAGATCACGACCACGGGCGGGGGCACGCTGTCGGTCGAGGGGTACCTTGCTGCCAGCAACGACGTGATCCTTAAGGACGGTATCCTGTCGATCGCCTCGGGCGGCATCGTTGAGGCCAATCGCGATGTTTCGTTCACGACAAGCGATGCCAGCAGCGGGACCCGCGTCGTTTCGATCAATGGCACCGGCCATGACCTGAGCGGCACGTTGGTTTCCGCGATGCTGTCGGGCAAGATCGGCGGGGGACGTAATGTCAGCCTGACCATGCCCGGCGCCCTGGTCGCACAGGGATCGTCGCAGATCGTCGCCGCCAACGACATGAACCTGACCGCAGGCTATCTGCTCATCGGGTCCCGTTATATCGACGACGTCTCGGCACGCGGGGTGGTCGCGGGCCATAACCTCAGCATCGTAAACGATATGCGCCTGGTATCGGGCAGTGTTCGCGAACGAGGGCTGTTGCTGGATGGCTCGGTCCAGGCGGTGAACGACCTCACCGTGCAGGTCAGCGGCGCGGTGAGCTCGACCACCGCGTCGCAATTCGTCGCCGGGAAAAGTCTGAGCCTCACCGGTGCGGGGCTTGACCTGAGCGGGTTCAATTCCGGTCAGGACGCCATCGGGATGACCGCCCAGGCGGCGGACGGAATTAAGCTCGGCGGGAAGACCGCCTCGGACGGGCGGGTGGCAATCTCCGGCCAGAGCGTCACAATCGCCGCTACGGGATCGATCACGACCCATGGCGGAGGTGGCAATCCCGTCGCGATCGGTCGCGATATCGGTGACTTGGCCAATATTGCTATCAAAACCAGCGGTGCCCTCACCAATCAGGGCAGCGTCTGGTCCGACGGCGTCGTCTTCCTGAAATCCAGCAGCGGCGATATCGTCAACAATGCGACCGGTGCGAATGGCGGCATCACCGCCAAATCGATCGTGAGCCAGACCGATGCGGGCAATTTCCTGAACACCGCCGGTGCGTTCAAGGCCGACGATGTCGCGCTGTTCCTCGGCGGAGACTTCAACAACAGGGGCAGTTTCACGCCATCCGGCAATTACCGGATCAGCGCGGCGAACATCAGCAACACCGGCACCATCGCGACCTCGGGCAACCTAACCCTGGAGGCGGTCGGCGCGCTGTACAATGTGGGGACGATCTATTCGGGTAAAGGGCTGACCCTCACCGCTGGGGGGGCGCTGACCAATGATTATTCTAGCGAAACGCAGCGCAAAGGCCTGATCTTCGCGCAAGGCGATATCGATGTCACCGCGCATGACGTAAAGAACCAGTCGGCGACGATCCAGTCGCTTGGTGGGAGTATTGCGATCCGTCTGACTGGCGGGGATTTAGTCAATACGGTTAAGAAGCTTGTTCTTGCTGAATCGTCAATTGGGGTAGTAAATTATACCTCGCAGAACGGTAGGGTGAAATATCCAGCATCGTATTTCATAATTGAAAATTACGCAAAAATATTTCGTGGAGGGTTGGCTGTTAAAATACCTACTTCTACATATCCAGAAAATCTTCAAAAGGGGCGAAACTGCTTACTATCGTCTGAAACTCTCAGCGGTTTCCAAAATTGTGTCCAGCTCAATTTCTATAACACAACATTAAATTATGAAATATTTGAACCTGCCAGCAAATCAGGCGATACGGCGTTAAGTGAAAACACCGGTAGTTCTTATATATCATCTGCAAATGACGTGTCGATTTATGCTGTCAACGGCAATGTCGTTAACCAGAATTCATCGATATTAGCCGGCGGTAAAATCGCCATAGATACGACAGGAAGCGTAAAGAACGTTTCTGATCTACTCGTTGAAAACGGCGTCAACAAGGTCATCCCCTCGGCCCCGACGCTTATCCAGGCGGGCGGTGCGATAACGATCGAGGCCGGCAACTTCAGCAACATCGCGAAAAACCTCGTCGGCACAGACACTTTCACCGGTTCGCAGGTCGTTCCAAATCAATCGCCCACGTCGAACAGCCAGACAACGCCCGGTACCGGAAGTACCGGGATCAACGCATCCGCATCGGCATCGAACCCCGGCACGGCCTCGACCGGCAGCGTGTCCACCGATGGCAGTGCGGCGAGCGGGGCGGGCGGCGCGCCGACGATGACGGCGCGGGCTCAGGGTAACGCGTCCTCCGGGCGGTGGAGCGGTAATGCCTATTCCGACGCGGACTCCGTGACGCGCGGGGGCGGGCGCTTCTCCGCCTCGGTCGATGGTGCGGCGGCCAGTGGTGGAGTCCAACTGGGCGCGACCGCCGATGCGGGGCCGAACGGCCAAGCCATTGGCAGTGCAGGTGGGGGCGTCAACGGCGCGACCGCCATGAACCTGGGCAGCGATACGGTCACGGGTCGTGCTGCCGATGGGGGAAGCGCCACCTCGGTCGCGTCGACTGTCAGAGCCGCGGGGACGTCTCGCGCCTCGCTGTCTGGAGCCGCACGAAACCGGTCCGCATTCGACGTCGAGGTCGATTCCTATTCGAACGGCGGCAACGGCTCCCCGTCGCTTCAGGGTGGCGGGAGCATCGCACCGGGTACGGTGTCCGGGTCCGGCTCGTCGCTATCGAACGTCTCGCAGCAGGGCGGCGCGGCGTCCGGCGTCACCACCTCCGCGATCGGGAGCAATCCGGCCGCCACCCTGTCCGGTGGGGCATCGGGAGGCCCAGGCTCGGTATCGGGTCTGGACGGCCTCGCCCCGCACGCCGTTTCGGGGCAGGGGAGTGCGACCTTCCTCGACGGTGCCTCGCCCGATGGTGGCGCGGTCGGCAATGTCGCCTGGAGCGGGTCGCCGGGTGGATCGGTCTCCCCATCCGGCGCCCTATCCGGCACGGGCTTCTCGTCCGTCCAGCCGGGGGCTTCGGCGATCCTGCCCGCGCTCGTCGCGGGTTTCGATCGGGCGGGCGTGCCGTCGATCGGCAGCATCGGCTACGGGACGTTTCTGGGCGGCTTCCTGGCGAGCTTCAACCTGACCGGCAACACGCCGTCGCTGTTCACCTATTCCGCCAATCCGAATTCCGCCTATCTGTTCTCCACCATTTCGGCGCTGTCGTCCGAGGCGAAGCTATACGACTCCGCCTGGTTCTTCGACCGCGTCTCGCCGGATCGTGCGACCACCTACACGCGGCTGGGTGACGGCTTCATGGAAGCGATGCTCGTCTCGCGCGAGGTTCAGGCGCGAACGGGGCAGGCGCAGCTATCGTCCTATGGCTCGGTGCTCGACCAGTATCAGGGGCTGTTGAAGAGCGCCGAGGTGCAGGGGAGCAAGCTGGGGCTGCAACTCGGCATCGCGCTGACCGCCGAACAGGTCGCGGCGCTGACCGAGCCGATGGTCTGGTACGTCAAGAGCAACGTGGCGGGCCGCGACGTGCTGGTCCCCGTGGTCTATCTGACGGCGGCGGACCCGAAGGCGATCACCGGCGGTGCGCTGATCGGCGGCTCCGACGTGGCGATCGTCTCCAGCGACGGGATCACCAACAGCGGGACGATCCAGGCGCGCAACATCGTCGCGCTGGCCGCGCAGGGCGGCGATCTGGTCAATGCCCAGGGTGCGACGATCTCGGGCGGATCGGTGGTGGCGAGCGCGGCGCGCGACATCGTGCTGGCGGGGGGAAGCACCATCCAGTCCGCCGCCGGGCTCGTGATGCGGGCCGGGCGCGACATCACGACCGAGACCGTCTCTAGCACCAGCCAGTCCGCCACCGCGAGCTATCAGGACAGCCGCCACTGGGCGAACAGCGCCACGACCACCGAGCGGATCACCGGCGCGACGATCGCGGCGGGCGGCGACCTGTCGATGCGGGCGGGGAACGACATCACCCTGAACGCCGCGACGCTGAGCGCGGGTGGCGCGGCGCAACTGGCGGCGGCGCGCAACCTGTCGCTAGACGGCACCAGCGCGACCACGACGACGACCGAGTCGGGCCGCACCGGCAAATATACCGGCTATAACGTGACGACGACCACGACGAGGTTCACCGGCACCAGCCTGACCGCGGCAGGGCCGATCTCGCTGGCGGCGGGGGCGGACCTGTCGATCACGGGCAGCACGATCCGCACGACCGATGCGAGCGATGGCGGGATCAGCCTGTATGGCGGGCAGGGCATCTCGATCGTGTCGGCGCTGGAGACGGCGACGCTGTCGCGCGCCGAGCGGACGGGCAAGAAGAGCAACACCACGACCAGCGCGACGAGCACGACCAACCTGTTCTCCGATGTGGAGGCGGCGGGCGACCTGACCATCGTCAGCCCCGGCGCGGTCCGGATCGCGGGGGCGAGCGTCGTCGGCCAGGGCGCGCTGGCGGTGGACGTGGGCAGCCTGACGCTGACCGGGGTGGTCGACACGGTCGACTCTACGGTCGGCACCTATTCCAAGAAGTCGGGCCTGTTCTCCTCGACCGTCCGGCGGACGACCACGACCAGCCATGACGAGACGGCGATCGCCTCCACCCTGTCGGGCGACAGCGCGGTGGTGACGGCGGGCGGCGCGGTGACGATCACGGGCGCGAACCTGGTCGCGGCGACGGGCCTGGACCTGTCGGCGACGGGCCCGGTGACGATCGGCGCGCTGGCGACGACCGATAGCGAGTCCAGCCAATCCTCGGTGAAGAAGAGCGGCTTCTCGCTGGGCGGCGGCGGGCTGTTCCTCGGGGTGGCCAAGACCAATGTCGCGCGCACCGTCACGGACCTGGCCCATGCCGGTTCGGTCGTCGGTACGTCGGCAGGGGATAGCTCGATCGTCTCGGGCGGTGCGCTATCGATCAGTGGCAGCAAGGTGGCGGCGGCGAACGACCTGTTCCTCCAGGGGTCATCGGTCAGCATCGCCAATGTGCTGGACGCGCGCGACACGACCCAGACGACCAAAAGCTCCAGCATCGGCGTGTCGATCGGGGTGCAGAGCCCGCTGCTGCAAAGCGTGGGCAATCTGGTTGATATGGCGAAGATCGCCACCGGGACCGGCAATGCGCGGGTGGCGGCGGTGGCGGGTCTGGCCGGCGGGATGGCGGCGGTCAACACGGTCGATGCGGGCAAGGACCTGGCGCAGACGCTTTCGAAGGGCAGCGGCGATCTGGGCGTGACGGTGAGCGCCACCTTCGGCATGTCGAAGTCGCGCGCGACGGACCGGTCGCATGACGAAACCGTGCTGGGCAGCGAGATACGCGGTCGCGACGTTTCGATCGTGGCGACCGGGATGGGGGGCGCGGGGACGATCGCGGTGCGCGGTTCGGAGGTGGCGGCGGCGCGTGACCTGACGCTGGCGGCGACCGGGCCGATCACGCTGGCCTCTGCGACGGAGACGGACGGCCGGAGCGGGAGTGCGAAGAGTTCGGGCTTTTCGCTGGGTGTGTCGGCGGATCTGGGGCTGAGCAAGGGCGGGCTGGGCCTGTCGGGTCCGAAGGCGACGGTGAGCCTGTCGTCGTCGAAGAGCAGCTATGACGGGACCGAGGTCACGCATGTCGAGACGCTGCTGGACGCGGGCGGCACGGCACGGCTGACGACGCCGGGAGCGCTGTCGCTGGAGGGGGCGCTGGTATCGGGCGATCGGGTGCGCGTGGATGCGGGCAGCCTGTCGATCGCGAGCCTTCAGGACACAGCGAGCTATCGGTCGAAGTCGAGCAGCGGTTCGCTGGGGGCGAGCGTGGGGCTGGCCCCCGGCGGGCAGGTGTCGGTCAGCGGCCATGTCTCGCAGGGTCGCCAGACGGGAGACTTCGCCAGCGTGGGCGAGCAGTCGGGGCTCTACGCCGGTGACGGGGGCTTTGCGATCCGGGTGGGCGGCGACACGGTGCTGAGGGGCGCGGTGATCGCGAGCACGGCGGAGGCATCGAGCAACAGCCTGGTGACGGGCACGCTGGAGGCGCAAGACATTGCGAACCGCGAGCAGTGGAGCGCGGATCAGGTGTCGATGGGCGGCGGCATCGGTGGGATCGGGATGGATCGCGGGGGCGCTGCGACGGCGACCGGTGGCACGGCGCTGCCGGGTGTATCGGTGGCGGGCGTGGGGACGGTGACGGCGACGCCGCCGATGGCCTTGTCGGCGGGGGGCTCGCAGTCGGGGACGACACGCTCGGCGATCGGGGCGGGGACGATCGAGGTCACGGGCGATGCGGCAAGCCGGTCGGTGGCGGCGACGATCTCGCGCGACACGGGGGCAGCCAATGACGGGGCGCTGATCCGCCAGTTCACCAATGCGACGCGGGCGGAGGTGGCGCAGGGTTTCCAGGCGGCGCAGGTTCTGGTGACGGAGACGAGCGCGTTCTTCGCGTCCAGGGCGCGCGAGGAGGACCGGCTGAAGGCGCAGGCCGAAGAGGCTAGGCAGCGCGGCAATACGGACGAGGCGGATAGATATACCAACCAGGCGGAGAAGCTTCACGAGGCCTATGGCCCGGGGAGCACGGCGCGTCTGGTGGCGACGGCGGTATCGGGCGCGGCGGGCGGCGATGCGACGGGCTCGCTGAGCGGTCTGGTGCAGGCCTCTGCAGTGAACGTGCTGCAGGGTCTGGCGACGCAGCAGGTGAAGGCGCTGGCGGACGAACTGGGCGGCAGCACGGCGGAGAACAGCGCGGCGCGTGCGGCGTTGCAGGCGGTGGTGGGCTGTGCGGGCCAGGCGGCGGGCGGCACGGGGGACTGTTCGGCGGGGGCGATGGGGGCGGCCTCGGCGGTGGTGCTGAACCAGTTGCTGAAGAGCGGCCCGACGCCGTCGACGGACAAGGACGGCCAGCCGCTGAGCCAGTCGGCAGGCCAGGCGCGCGACGCGCTGGTGTCGACGCTGGTGGCGGCGGTGGCGTCGGGCGCGGGGCTGGATGCCGCGAGCGCGACCGTGGCCGCGCGGATCGAGACGCAGAATAACGCGACCGTGACGCCGCTCGGTCGCTACGGACCGGACAATAAGCCGGGCCTGCCGGTCGCGGATGTCTACGAGCATGATCCCGCCTTCCGCGCCGCGGTGAAAGCGCTAGGTGGCCTGGAGGCATATGAGGCGGTCACGAAGTGCGTACGGGCCGGTCCGTTTTGTCCGACGACGCCAGCCCAGCAAGCCGCGCTGACCGCCTATTCGCAGGGCAGTGACCGGCTGGAAGGCCAGGCGCGGATCGATGCGTGGTTGTGCAGCGGCGAGACGCCGCTGCTGTGCGGGGTCCAGGCGGTCAACGCGTTCAACCAGACCCCGCTGGGCGTGCGGCTCGTGGGGACGCAACAGGCGATCGGTGGCGGGCTGCAGATGGTAACCGGCGGGGGCATGGCGATCGGTGGCCTGGCGATCTGTGCGGAAAGCCTGGGCGCGGGCTGCGGCCTCGGGGCGCTGGGCGCGATGAACTTCGGCATGGGTCTCGACAATGCCCGGTCGGGCGTCGGGGCGGTATGGGACGGCACGCCCAAGGGAACCCTTGGGGGCTCGGTCATATCGGCAATCCCTGGCGTATCGCCCGATACGGCGGAGGCCATCTACGGTCAGGCGAACCTGGCGGTCGGGCTGGTGACATCCGGTGTGACGATCGGGCGCGGAAGTGTCCCGGCGGTCACGACGACGCAGGCGGCGGTTGAGGCGGCACTGCCCAAGGGTGTGCCTAGCACAAGCGAAATCGTGCTGGGAAAATCTTCCGCCGTGCCTACTGTGCAGGAAATACTCGCTAGGTCGGCGCCTGTAGCGGCAGAGGGTGTAGGTACCGATCTGGCACTTACCTACAAGCCAGGGTGGTCGGTTGCCCAGCGCACGGAAGCTGATCTAAAGGTCCAGATATTGACCGAAGGCGATACGGTCGTGAGCCAGGCAACTCGTTCTGGCACATCTGCCGCAAGCAGGTATAGAAGCGCTGGCAATCAGATTGCGGCAGGCAGCGACATTGATCACGCGATTGATTTGCAGCTTGGTGGCTCTGACACGCTGTCGAATATGTGGCCCTTGAATTCCAGTGTAAACCGAAGCCTGGGAGCACAAATTCAGCAGCAGATCAAAAATCTGCCGCCCGGAACCGTCATTAACCGGGTCACAATCGGAGAACGATGATGTTCGAAGTTTTCCAAAAAAGCGTTCTCTAGGGATGCTGCCCTTTCGATTGGGAACACCGGCAGTGTAGCTCATTTTGAGATGGCCGATTGGAACAACCTTTTCGATCGCTTCGGCGGGACTTCTTTCGAGAATGGTCTCTACAGGGTGATCCGGGCATCGGATGTCGGCGAGTGGAATGCCCGGGTCGCGGCCGCCTTCCCTGAGTTTAGCGAGAGGATAACCTGCTTCGGATTTGACTGGCTTGGCCGTGTATTTGCCGTTGACCCTAAACGATCCGAGGGCGGCCAGTCTGGCGTAATTATGTTTGAGCCCGGCACTGGAGAAGCGTTGGAAATCCCGTGCAATATCGGCTCATTCCACGACGAGGAAATCATCGAATATGGGGATGCGGCACTAGCGAGCGACTTCCACAAAAGATGGTCCGCGAATGGTGGTAGCGCTCCACAATATCGGCAATGCGTCGGTTACAAAAAGCCTTTGTTCCTTGGCGGGACCGACGAACTTGGCAATTTGGAGTTGTCTGACATAGATGTTTACTGGCATCTTCTCGGACAGCTCATCCTGAAAACCAAGGGGCTGCCGCCGGGGGTCCCAGTGCGCGTTAACGTGTGAAAACGGATTTTAAGAGTGGCACAATATGAAGTGCATCGCTCCATTTGTTGGATAACATATTGTTTGCGCATGGTTTTTCGACAAGATTGATGGCGCCATGGGAAAGTTTACGGTGTCATCGTGGTGTTGGGTGGGCTGTAGGGCTCTGTAATTACGGCATCCTCTACGGCTTGCGGGGGGAGCTATGCTTACTCCTCGCCGCGCGCGGCGAGGTTGAGGCTCTTGATTGCGCAGGCCATGTGGGCCTCGACCATCGTCGATGGCGATACCGAGACGGCGGGCGATGCGATCGTAGGGCAGATATACCGGACAGGCCGAGAAGCTACACGAGGCCTATGGCCCGGGGAGCACGGTGCGTCTGGTGGCGACGGCGGTATCGGGCGCGGCGGGCGGCGATGCGACGGGCTCGCTGAGCGGTCTGGTGCAGGCCTCGGCGGTGAACGTGCTGCAGGGTCTGGCGACGCAGCAGGTGAAGGCGCTGGCGGACGGCTTGGGCGGCAGCACGGCGGAGAACAGCGCGGCGCGTGCGGCGTTGCAGGCGGTGGTGGGCTGTGCGGGCCAGGCGGCGGGCGGCACGGGGGACTGCTCGGCGGGGGCGATGGGCGCGGCTTCGGCGGTGGTGCTGAACCAGTTGCTGAAGAGCGGCCCGACGCCGTCGACGGACAAGGACGGCCAGCCGCTGAGCCAGTCGGCAGGCCAGGCGCGCGACGCGCTGGTGTCGACGCTGGTGGCGGCGGTGGCGTCGGGCGCGGGGCTGGACGCCGCGAGCGCGACCGTGGCCGCGCGGATCGAGACGCAGAATAACGCGACCGTGACGCCGCTCGGTCGCTACGGACCGGACAATAAGCCGGGCCTGCCGGTCGCGGATGTCTACGAGCATGATCCCGCCTTCCGCGCCGCGGTGAAAGCGCTAGGTGGCTTGGAGGCATATGAGGCGGTCACGAAGTGCGTACGGGCCGGTCCGTTTTGTCCGACGACGCCAGCCCAGCAAGCCGCGCTGACCGCCTATTCGCAGGGCAGTGACCGGCTGGAAGGCCAGGCGCGGATCGATGCGTGGTTGTGCAGCGGCGAGACGCCGCTGCTGTGCGGGGTCCAGGCGGTCAACGCGTTCAACCAGACCCCGCTGGGCGTGCGGCTGGTGGGCGGAATGCAGGCTCTGGGCGGTGCGGGGCAGGCGGTCAGCGGCACGATCATGGCTTATGGCGGTGCCTCAACCTGCGTGGCGACCGCCGGCGCGGGGTGCGTCGTCGCGACGCTGGGTGGTGTCAATCTCGGGCTGGGACTGGACAACGCGCGCACGGGCTTCCTGTCTCTCCGAGACGGCACGCCGTCCCCAACTCTAGGCGGACGTGTCATATCAACCGTCTCGGGCGCATCGCTGGAAACGTCCGAGGCCATCTATGGTCAGGCGAACCTGGCGGTCGGTCTGGTGACATCCGGCGTGACGATCGGGCGCGGAAGTGTCCCGGCGGCCACGTCTTCGGCTGGCGCACAGGGAGAAAAGGCGGTCGCCAACGCGCTGGCGTCGGCGGAGATGCCGGAGACCGCGACGACGCAGGCAGCGCTTGAGGCGACGCTGCCCAAGGGTGAAACCCAGGTCGTGTTGGAGAAGGCTTCCACCGTGGCAACGGTGGAAGAGAGTCTTACGAAGACGCCAACCAGAGGTAAACCTTTGGACTCCGGTTCGGTCAGCGGAGGAAGTGTCGCTTGGGCACAGGCTGACTTAGATGCGCCGTTTACGACTTATGGTTTGGAAATTGATCCCATGAGCATTCCGCAAGGTCAGAAGCTTATTCAATCCATACATCTTAGTAACCCTAGTTTGGATGAATCTCTTATTAGGCGTTATGCAAGGGACTATATAAAATCAGGTTCAACTATTCCAAATCCTGTTGAGATTAAGTCAGGTGTAAATTTGGTCAAGATTGTACCAAAAGGTCAGGTCCCAAGTCCTTATACAGGATACTGGATGTCTTCGTCGGAATTAAAGGCACTTCAAAATAATAATTCTGAAATAGGAGCTAAGCTTGGGTTGCCTTTAGGCTCGCAAACTGGTGATTATGATATTTATCAGATAACGGCGAAATCTGATGTAACTGTGTTCGAAAGTAAGGTGGCGCCGACACAGCAAGGTAGTGTTAAGCAAGTTGGCGGTGCTACGCAAACTATCGTTCCAAACAGGAAAATGTTTTCTGATCCTGTAAAAATAAATTAAGTAGGAATGGAGCATGATAAAAAAAGTAAAAATCGATAAGAATATGAGACTTGCTGAGATAGACAAAAAAAAACTTGCTAAGGCAGCAGCTTCCTTGAAATATTATATTGAAAATTGCGATGAAGTAGAATCAAAGAAGTTTAAGTATCATGAAAGGCTTGATGGCATTCTAAGTCAGGCTCTTTCATTCGATTTAGAAGTTCCATTTCTGAAAGATGTATATAGTGTTAGATTAATGATGGAAGGAATTGAGCCAATGCTGCCGATGGAATTTGACAAACTGTATTCGAAATTTATAATTCTTGCTGGCGCAAGCCCTGCTGATTACAGTCTGTCGACATATGAAGATGGCGTTTATCAGCCCGGAAAGTATCGCGTGGTCGATGATGACGGTACGGCATACGAGATTTGCTGGTTCGAAGACTAAATTGTAAGTCACGGCCAAATTAGCGCTCCAATTAATATGAAATACCGTCCTCTGCGACGGAGACGGACGGTCGGAGCGGGAGTGCGAAGAGTTCGGGCTTTTCGCTGGGTGTGTCGGCGGATCTGGGGCTGAACAAGGGCGGGCTGGGCCTGTCGGGTCCGAAGGCGACGGTGAGCCTGTCGTCGTCGAAGAGCAGCTATGACGGGACCGAGGTCACGCATGTCGAGACGCTGCTGGACGCGGGCGGCACGGCACGGCTGACGACGCCGGGAGCGCTGTCGCTGGAGGGGGCGCTGGTATCGGGCGATCGGGTGCGCGTGGATGCGGGCAGCCTGTCGATCGCGAGCCTTCAGGACATGGCGAGCTATCGGTCGAAGTCGAGCAGCGGTTCGCTGGGGGCGAGCGTGGGGCTGACCCCCGGCGGGCAGGTGTCGGTCAGCGGCCATGTCTCGCAGGGTAGCCAGACGGGGGACTTCGCCAGCGTGGGCGAGCAGTCGGGGCTCTACGCCGGTGACGGGGGCTTTGCGATCCGGGTGGGCGGCGACACGGTGCTGAAGGGCGCGGTGATCGCGAGCACGGCGGAGGCGTCGAGCAACAGCCTGGTGACGGGCACGCTGGAGGCGCAGGACATTGCGAACCGCGAGCAGTGGAGCGCGGACCAGGTGTCGCTGGGCGGGGGCATCGGCGGGATCGGGATGGATCGCGGGGGCGCTGCGACGGCGACCGGTGGGACGGCGCTGCCGGGTGTATCGGTGGCGGGTGTGGGGACGGTGACGGCGACGCCGCCGATGGCCTTGTCGGCGGGGGGCTCGCAGTCGGGGACGACACGCTCGGCGATCGGGGCGGGGACGATCGAGGTCACGGGCGACGCGGCGAGCCGGTCGGTGGCGGCGACGATCTCGCGCGACACGGGCACGGCCAATGACGGGGCGCTGATCCGCCAGTTCACCGATGCGAAGCGGGCGGGGGTGGCGCAGGGCTTCCAGGCGGCGCAGGTGCTGGCGACGGAGACGAGCGCGTTCTTCGCGTCCAGGGCGCGCGAGGAGGACCGGCTGAAGGCGCAGGCCGAAGAGGCCAGGCAGCGCGGTGATGCGCAGGCTGCGGACAGCTATACCAGACAGGCGGAGCAGCTTCACGAGGCCTATGGCCCGGGGAGCGCGGCGCGTCTGGTGGCGACGGCGGTGTCGGGGGCGGCGGGCGGCGATGCGACGGGCTCGCTGGGCGGTCTGGTGCAGGCCTCGGCAGTGAACGTGCTGCAGGGACTGGCGACGCAGCAGGTGAAGGCGCTGGCGGACGAACTGGGCGGCAGCGCGGCGGAGAACAGCGCGGCGCGCGCGGCGTTGCAGGCGGTGGTGGGCTGTGCGGGCCAGGCGGCGGGCGGCACGGGGGACTGTTCGGCGGGGGCGATGGGGGCGGCCTCGGCGGTGGTGCTGAACCAGCTGCTGAAGAGCGGCCCGACGCCCTCGACGGACAAGGACGGCCAGCCGCTGAGCCAGTCGGCAGGCCAGGCACGCGATGCGCTGGTGTCGACGCTGGTGGCGGCGGTGGCGTCGGGCGCGGGGCTGGACGCCGCGAGCGCGACCCTGGCCGCGCGGATCGAGACGCAGAACAACTCGACCGTGACGCCGCTCGGTCGCTACGGACCGGATACTCCCGAGCGTCTGCACTTCGAGGATGTCTACGAGTACGATCCCGCCTTCCGCGCAGCGGTGAAAGCGGTCGGTGGCCGGGAAGCATTCGAAGAGGCGGTGAAGTGCGCGAGGTCTCCCGACTCTTGCGCGACCACTGCTATACAGAAAGCGGCGCTGGATGCCTTCACGCTCGGCGCGAACCGGCTGGAAGGCCAGGCGCGGATCGATGCGTGGTTGTGCAGCGGCGAGACGCCGTTGCTGTGCGGGGTCCAGGCGGTCAACGCGTTCAACCAGACCCCGCTGGGCGTGCGGCTGGTGGGCGGAATGCAGGCTCTGGGCGGTGCGGGGCAGGCGGTCAGCGGCACGATCATGGCTTATGGCGGTGCCTCAACCTGCGTGGCGACCGCCGGCGCGGGGTGCGTCGTCGCGACGCTGGGTGGTGTCAATCTCGGGCTGGGACTGGACAACGCGCACACGGGCTTCCTGTCTCTCCGAGACGGCACGCCGTCCCCAACTCTAGGCGGACGTGTCATATCAACCGTCTCGGGCGCATCGCTGGAAACGTCCGAGGCCATCTACGGCCAGATCAACCTCGCCGTCGGCCTGGGCACGATGGCGGCGGAGTCCGCCCTGGGTCAGGCCACGGCGCGCGCCGGGCCGAAGGTGTCGAGCCTTAACAATACCGCAAGTACTGTTGGCGGCACCGTGATACCCGAAGTCACGGCTACTGCCGAAGTTGGTGGTAGTGTATTTAAAGACGTAAATCAGAATGCTAGAAATATTGTGGAAGCCGATGCTTCGCGGCCTACTATCATCGCGGATCGCGTCGCCGACAAGATCGCTAAGAATGGTTATAAATTACCGAATGGAAATATGGCTGATGCCCACGCCGAAATTGGCGCTATACAACAAGCGTTTGATGCAGGGAAAACGCAAGGTCAATCGATGAATATGACTGTCTCAGGTAAAGATGTTTGTGGATTTTGCCGGGGTGACATTGCTGCGGCAGCGGATAAGGCTGGCCTGAAATCACTGACAATCAACGCTATTGATAATGACACCCTTCTTCCTAAAAAATATATATGGAATCCAGGTATGAAATCCATTCAGGAGGAAAAAAAGTGACTACACTAGGGGGGTATTATTTCGAAAATGGAAATAGGGTGCAATTGGAATTTATAAAGAATCCAGAAATTAGCCAGGTTGATGAAGCTTTTAAAAAATGTATGAATTCAGGAATAGTATCAATTAAAAAATATATCGGAGAAAATGGCGAAGTATCTCTTACTATTACTTGCTATCAGAAAACATTCATGCCGATATGTGGTTATGAAGCAGATGAAGATTATGTGATTATCACTCTGCACGATGAGACACTTCCGGACAAATTGATAGATTTGTTAGGAGAAAAATATCCAGAGAGAGCAACTACGAAAGATCAGTTAGTGGTTCGCAGTATATATGTAGAATTCTTGGCAGGAAAATTGCCAAGCCAACTTTCATGATCGAATGTAAACAAATTTTAGCGTTGGCACCACTTGCTCCTGAAGCCGAATGGGCAGGTCAACGAAAGGTATACGAGCTTGATCATATGGAACCAATTGGAAAAGGTGGAATATTTATGACATGAACAACATAATTATAAAAACTCCATATAACCATATTAGAGGCAAATAGAAATGAATGACGCAGATTATCTAAAGATTTTACTGCGCAGATTTACTGATGTTCCTAAAGATGAAGAAGACATGTGCTTGTCAAATGAAATATGCAGATTAAGTCCGGATCCAAAATGGTCAGACTATATCTTCTATTCGCACGAATTTGTTAATAGCAATGGCAACATTGATATTGACCGTTTGGTAGATAAGCTTATGGCATTTAAGCTTGTGCCTATGCCTGGCTGGTCAAAAGATAAGATATCATAGCTAAAGTATTATTAGCTCAGGGGATGCGGGTTGTTGCCGCTGCACTAGTGAGTCAACGCAAAGATTATGCGCAGACAATGATGGAGAGGTGGCTTGGGAGTCCCGGCACACGTCGCCGATATCAGCAGGTTTACGACTATATCCAGCAAGTAGCCTGAGTTTCTTGGGTAGCGCTAATGTAACCAGCGCCCGTCATATGCCTACTGTTTAAATGACCGATGCGATGATCGGCGCGTACTTAGTTGCCGCGACCGGCGTGTAACTGTCCGTGCGCTCGGCGATCGGGGCGGGGACGATCGAGGTTACGGGCGACGCGGCGAGCCGGTCGGTGGCGGCGACGATCTCGCGCGACACGGGGGCGGCCAATGACGGGGCGCTGATCCGCCAGTTCACCGATGCGACGCGGGCGGAGGTGGCGCAGGGTTTCCAGGCGGCGCAGGTTCTGGTGACGGAGACGAGCGCGTTCTTCGCGTCCAGGGCGCGCGAGGAGGACCGGCTGAAGGCGCAGGCTGAAGAGGCCAGGCAGCGCGGTGATGCGCAGGCTGCGGACGACTATACCAGACAGGCGGAGAAGCTTCACGAGGCCTATGGCCCGGGGAGCACGGCGCGTCTGGTGGCGACGGCGGTATCGGGCGCTGCGGGCGGCGATGCGACGGGCTCGCTGGGCGGTCTGGTGCAGGCCTCGGCGGTGAACGTGCTGCAGGGTCTGGCGACGCAGCAGGTGAAGGCGCTGGCGGACGAACTGGGCGGCAGCGCGGCGGAGAACAGCGCGGCGCGTGCGGCGCTACAGGCGGTGGTGGGCTGCGCGGGCCAGGCGGCGGGCGGCACGGGGAACTGCTCGGCGGGGGCGATGGGGGCGGCCTCGGCGGTGGTGCTGAACCAGTTGCTGAAGAGCGGCCCGACGCCGTCGACGGACAAGGACGGCCAGCCGTTGAGCCAGTCGGCAGGCCAGGCGCGCGATGCGCTGGTGTCGACGCTGGTGGCGGCGGTGGCGTCGGGCGCGGGGCTGGATGCCGCGAGCGCGACCGTGGCCGCGCGGATCGAGACGCAGAATAACGCGACCGTGACGCCGCTCGGTCGCTACGGCCCGGATACTCCCGAGCGTCTGCATTTCGAGGATGTCTACGAGTACGATCCCGCCTTCCGCGCAGCGGTGAAAGCGGTCGGCGGCCGGGAAGCATTCGAGGAGGCGGTGAAGGGCGCGAGGTCTCCCGCCTCTTGCGTGACCACAGCTCTACAGAAAGCGGCGCTGGATGACGAAGAGCTATTCGGAGGTGCTGATCGACGGTGCCTCGACGCTGGCGGGGATCGGTGGCGCGGCCTTCGGGATCGGCAAGTCGTCCGGGTCGCATGATGTCGAGGCTGGCGGAACAGGGCGCCCGTCCGGACATGAGGGAAGCTGTGCGTCCGACGCGGACGGTGTTGGGTCGCCCGGGGCTGCCAGTTCGTCCGATACACACGGCGGCGCGTCGTCCGGGGCGGCCGGGGAGGTAGTCGAGGCCAATTCGGGCGCGAAGGGCGAGCGGTTACCCGCTGCGACCCGGCGCGACCGCTTGGGGTGTGCCTTTCGAGGGAGTCGGTGCTTCTGCTGCCATTCGAGGCGCTGCGGTGGGAAGCATAATTCCAGTGGGGGCAGGGGCGGCAGAATTCGCCTCTCGGGATCGTAGCAAGCGTTCTGCCTCGGAAAAGGCAAAGTTCACGCGGTGGAGGCGCAGGCTGAAGTCATGCTGCTGGATCCCCGCTATCCCGGCACCAAAAAGAAGAGCCGGTACGCCGGCCTTCAGGGCCTCGCTGATCGATAAACCGCCAAGGGGAAGTGACGGGGCCAGTGCGATGGCCGCAGCGCCCAACCCGGCCAAAATGGCGATCCCCGCCTTGCGTTGATCGATGATCTTGAGTTCGAAGGCCAGTCGGCGATCATAGCGTTTGACGTGACCCCGGTCTTTCATCCAGCGGCAACCAGAGACCGACCGTGGTTTTCGCGCATAAGCGCAGGTGAAGCAACGGGCGGGGTTAACCCCGCCCGTTGCTGTTCGAGCCCGGCAGCGAAGGCTGCCGGAGTGGCGTAGCCGAGCGAGGAGTGCGGACGCTCGTTGTTGTAGTCGTCGACCCAGCGGGCCAGAATCGAGCGGGCCTGACCGATGGTGAAGAACAGCGTCTCGTTGAGCAGCTCGTCGCGCATGCGACCGTTAAAGCTCTCGACGAACCCGTTCTGCGTGGGCTTGCCCGGCGCGATGTAATGCCACTCGATGCGGGCATCGCCGGACCAGGCGAGCACCGCGTTCGACGTCAGTTCGGTCCCGTTGTCGCTGACGATCATCTTCGGCCTGCCACGCTCGGCGATCAGATCGGCCAGCTCGCGCACGACCCGCCGGCCCGAGATCGACGTGTCCACCACCGCCCGAAGGCATTCGCGCGTGACGTCATCGACGATGTTGAGCACGCGGAACCGACGGCCGGTCACGAGCTGGTCGTGGACGAAGTCCAGACTCCAGCGCTGGTTGGGAAGCGCCAGCACTGACGCGGGCGCACGGCTGCCTGTGGCGCGCCTTCGTCCCTTCCGGCGCCTGACCGTCAAACCCTCCTCACGATAGAGCCGCTGGGTCTTCTTGCGGTTGATCGTGATGCCGTCCCGGCGCAGCAGGATGTGCAGACGCCGATAGCCGAACCGTCGGCGTTGCTGCGCCAGCTCGCGCAGCCGCGACCGCAGGTCGCCATCATCCGCCCGGCACGAGCGATACCGCATGCTCGTGCGGTCTGCCCCAACGACCGTGCATGCCCGCCGCTCGCTCATCCCCAGCGTCGCCTGGAGATGCGCGACCGCTTGCCGCTTCGCGGCGGGCGTCACCACTTTTTTGACAGCAGGTCTTTCAACCCCGCATTGTCCAGCATCGTGTCCGCCAGTAGCCGTTTGAGCCGGGCGTTCTCCTCTTCGAGCGACCGCAGGCGCTTTGCGTCGGACACCTCCAGGCCGCCGAACTTCGCCTTCCACGCATAGTAAGTCGCGCTCGACATCCCGTGCTTGCGGCACAGCTCCGTCACCACCGCACCCGCCTCGGCCTCCTTCAGGATGCCGATGATCTGCTCTTCCGAAAACTGCTTCCGCTTCATTCCGTCCGTCCCTTTAAGGAGACGGTCTCTACTTCCAGTTGGATGAAGAAACGGGGGTCACGTCACGTTGGATATCGAGCAACGAGCCCTTCTCCACGAGCATGTCGATTATCCCCTGCTCTCGAGACATTGTGGCTTCTACTTCGTCGCAAAGCTTCGACTTCTTTAATGTAAGGCATCGCAGGCCATCAACGATGAAAATCGATATCAGTATGGCATATGCCAAGATCGATATGATCAAAGATATTATGGCAATGTTAGTTACGAGATATCTATGGCTTGCAGCAATTGGGATCGCAAAGGTGACACCCGCTGTCAGGGTAAAAGACGCTAAAGAAGTAAACGTAATGTGATTAATAGTGGATTTGAAGCGGTGAGGAGGTAGGCTAAATTCCTCCATGCTAATAACTTCCCCAAGTTTAGGAAGATTTGTCAAGTTTAAAACTCCTTTGATGACGCGGTAAGGCGTGCTATTCCAAAGGTGGATTTAACGAATATCTAAAAACTATGGTGGATGAAGTGCGATAATAAAATAGTAATTAAAAATCATACTATTTTCAATTATTTGATTTGCAGAAGAATTTGCGGATGGTAAGCGTTTCTGTGTCTTGCCGCACTACCATCGTCGCATTGCACATCGATCCAGCCAACTCTTCAACGCCTGTTGGTCCCCAACAAGTGCGTTCCGCCAAACTGCGTATTTCACCCTTGACAGTAGAAGGGATATCATACCGTATACACCCCAACCATAAGTGGTCTGGCACGTCCGAGGGGGTGAAGGGTCGATGACGATGAACTCCGTGCAGAGCTCTGGCCTAGTGGTAGCCGAGCAAATTCGCCTGGGTTCAACCTCCGCACGGTGTCGTATTCGATGCCGTCAAAGGCCGAATCACGCACGGCGCGAATGGCGCCTGCCGCCGTCCCGATCGCCGCTCGACTGACGGCATCGTCGATGCTCGACGCATAGGCCAACCCATCATCACATAAGGCGACCCGTCAGAGGTCGCCAACGTCCGCAGCAGGAACAGGAGTTGCATCACGCTATAAAAAAGGGGGAAAATCATGGCATATCTATCGGGCCAAATGCGGCGATGGGCGCTGACCGGCGCGGCCATCGGCTCGCTCGTTTTGGCGGGGCAGGCGCACGCCCAGACCGGACCCACCGGCACGACCGGTACGACCGCCAGCGACGACACTCCGTCGGGCGACGATACCATCGTCGTCACGGGATCGCGCATCCGCCGCAGTCCGCTGGACCAGAGCGCGCCACTGACCGCGATCGACGGCGCCGATATCGCGCGGACCGGCCTTTCCTCGATCGGCGATGTGCTGCAACGGTTGCCGGGGGCTGCGGGCGGCCTCAATTCCCGCTTCAACCGTTCGGGCAATAACGGCAATCCGCCCGATGGCGGCGGGGTGGGCGCCGGGTCGGCGGAGATCGACCTGCGCTATCTGGGCAGCCGCCGCACGCTGGTGCTGGTCGACGGCCTGCGCTTCATCAACGGCAGTGCGGCCAGCGGCATTCCCGGCGCGGTCGACCTCAACGCCATTCCCGACGGCATGATCGAGCGCGTCGACGTACTGCGCGACGGCGCATCGACCATCTATGGCTCGGACGCGATCGCGGGCGTCGTCAACATCATCACCAAGAAGCGGCAGAACGGTTTCCTCGCCACCGCCCAGCTCGGCGGATATGACAAGGGCGACGGCGTCACCCAGAATTACCAGTTGAGCTGGGGCCATCGCACGGAGGACGGCCGCGTCTCGGTCGTCGCGGGCGCCAATTACATCAACCAGGGCTCGGTCTTTGCGGGCGACCGCCCCTATTACGCCTTCCCCGATCCGGGCGCGACCGCCTGTTCCAGCAGTTGCAGTTCTGGCACGCCCAATGGCCGGTTCATCATCAACAACCCCGTCACGGGCGAGGGGATGGACCTGACGCTGAAGAGCAATCCGCTGACCCGGCCGCGCTTCGATCTGTCGGACCCGACCGGTGCGAACAGCGATTTCAAGTCCTTTACCGTCGCCGACCGGTTCAATTTCCGCCCCTATAACTATCTGCTGACCCCGCAGGAGCGGTTCGGTGCCTTCGTCAACTTCACCGGCCAACTCGCGGACAATGTCCGGCTGAGCACCAAGCTGATCTACAACCGCCGTACCTCCGACAACCAGGCGGCGCCGCTTCCGCTGTTCGTCGGCCCCGATGCGGGCAACGGCAATCTGCTCGACACCATCTCGATCGACCGCACCAATCCGTTCAACCCGTTCGGCGTGACGCTGAGCGCGGGTAATAACGGCACGCCCGCCAATTACGGCTTTATCGGGCGTCGCTTCGTCGAGAACGGCCCGCGCCATTACAGCCAGCGGGTCGACACCATGTACATGTCCAGCACGCTGGACGGGCAGTTCGCGATCGGCCAGGGCACCTGGTACTGGGACGCCAACCTCATCTATGCCGAGAACCATGCCAAGCAGGTGGCGCACGGCAATGTGAACGCCGCCAACCTGGCGCTGGCGCTGGGGCCGGTGGCGAACTGCACCGGCGCGTGCGTGCCGTTCAATATCTTCGGCGGGGAGGGGTCGATCACCCCGGCGATGATCGACTATGTCACCTTCACCCAGCGCGACCGGTCCGAACAGACGATGACCGACGCCACGCTGAACCTGACCGGCACGCTGTTCCAACTGCCTGCCGGGCCGCTGGGCCTGGCGGCGGGGTATGAGTTCCGCCGCCAGACGGGTTCTTTCCAGCCGGATGCCATCGTCGCGGCGGGTCTGGGCTCCGACATTCCCGCGCAGCCCAGCTCGGGCGGGTTCGACGTCAACGAGGTCTACGGCGAACTCAGCATCCCGGTGCTGAAGGACGTGCCCTTCTTCCGCCTGCTCGAAGGGTCGTTCGCGGCGCGCTATTCGGACTATTCGACCAGCGGCAACCGCACGGTGATGAAGGGCGGTCTCAGCTGGAAACCGTTCGAGGATCTGCGCCTGCGCGGCACCTGGGCGCAAGGCTTCCGCGCGCCCAGCATCGGCGAGCTGTTCGGCACGCCGTCGCGCTTCGACGGCACGGTCATCGATCCCTGTTCGGGCCTTGCCAGCCTGCCCGCGAACAGCACGGTGCGGCAGAACTGCGTCGCGCTGGGCGTGCCGGTCAATTACGTCCAGAACGGGTTGCAGTTGCCGGTCCTGACCGGTGGCAACCGCGCACTGAAGCCTGAAAAGTCGGAAAGCTGGGTGCTGGGCGGGGTCTATAGCCCTGCCTGGGCGCGCGACGCCGGTTTCGCCAGCCAGCTGAGCCTGGAGGCGGATTACTATACGATCAAGGTGGACGACGCGATCGCCTCGATCGGGGCGGACGTGCTGCTGGCCAACTGCATCAACCAGCGCGATGCGGTCAGCTGCGGCGCGATCACCCGTTCCGCGACGGGCAGCGGCCAGATCACCCAGATCCGCGGCCTGCTCCAGAATATCGCCTCGCTGAAGAGCGAGGGGATCGACATCACCCTGGTCTATCGTAGCCCGCGCGTGGGGGCGGGAACGTTCGGCCTGAACTGGGCCAGCAATGTCCTGCTGGAATATTCGACCACGCTGCCCACCGCGACCGGCAGCAGCACGCTGGAACGCCAGGGCACCGAGCGCGGCGACCAGGCCTATCCGCGTTTCAAGAGCACCGCGACGATCGACTGGTCGAGCGAGACGTTCCTGGCCTCGCTGACCGGCCGCTATATCGGCAAGGTCACCGAGCCCGCCTATGACAATCGCGAGATGAAGCCGATCCTCTATCTCGACGCGCAGGTCGGCTGGACCATGCCCTGGCTGTCGCAGCGGCTGACCCTGACCATGGGGGTCAACAACATCCTGGGTCAGCGCGCGCCCGACTGTCTGAGCTGTGGCGGGTTCGATCCCACAACCTATGACCTGCCGGGCCAGTTCGGCTATGCCCGCCTGGGCTTCAAGTTCTGACGAAGCGGCGGCCGGGGATGATTCCCCGGCCGCCTTTCCCTCTCGCGGGCCCAACGTGGGTCAACCCGGCAGCATCGTCCCCGTTTCCATGAAGCGACGATGCCAGGACAGCGCCTCGGCGGGCAGCGAGGGCGCATGAAGGCCGTAGGAACCGCCCTCGGCGCGCATCGCATAGTCGGCGAGCATCGGGCGGTAATCGGGATGCGCGCAGCGCTCGATCACCGCCCGTGCGCGCTGGCGCGGGGACAGGCCGCGCAGATCGGCCAGGCCCTGCTCGGTCACGATCACCTGCACGTCCTGCATGATGTGATCGACATGCGAGACCTGCGGCACGATGGCGGAAATCTTGCCGCCCTTGGCGGTCGAAGGGGTCATGAAGATCGAGACATAGCCGTTGCGCGCGAAATCGCCCGACCCGCCGATGCCGTTCTGGATGCGCGATCCCATCACCAGCGTCGAATTGACGTTGCCGTAAATGTCCGCCTCGATCAGTCCGTTCATCGCGATGCAGCCCAGGCGGCGGACCAGTTCGGGATGGTTGCTGATCTCCTGCGGGCGCAGGATCATGCGGTCGCGGTAAGCGGCCATGTTCGCATTGAGCCGCGCCGCCGCCTGCGGGCTGAGCGAGAAGGCGGTGGCGGACGCCATGCGCAGCTTGCCCGTATCGAGCAGGTCGAGCATGCCGTCCTGGATCACCTCGGTATAGGCGGTCATCGGCTCGAACGGCGCGTCGACCAGGCCGGACAGCACCGCATTGGCGATATTGCCCACCCCCGACTGGATGGGCAGCAGCGCGGGCGGCAGGCGTCCGCGCGACACCTCATGGGTCAGGAATTCTATGATATGCCCGGCGATGGCGCGCGCGGTATCGTCGGGCGCGGCGAAGGGCAGGTTGCGGTCGGGCGCCTCGGTCTCGACGATGGCGACGATCTTGTCGGGATCGCAGGTCAGATAGGGCGTGCCGATCCGGTCGTCGGGCCGAACCAGCGGGATCGGCACGCGATCGGGCGGCAGGCGGGTGCCGTAATAAATGTCGTGCATCCCCTCCAACGCGGCGTCCTGCCAGCGATTGACCTCCAGGATGACGCGGGCCGCCCGGTCTACCCAAGTCTTGTTGTTGCCGACCGAGGATGAGGGGATCAGCGAGCCATCGGCGCGGATGCCCGACACCTCGACGATCGCGGTGTCGAGCGTCCCCAGCACGCCCTCCCAGGCCATCGGCGCGACCTGGCTGAGGTGCATGTCGAGATAGTCGATCTCGCCGCGATTGATCTTTTCGCGGGCCACGGGGTCGCCGCTATAGGGCAGGCGCTGGGCGATGCCGTCGACCGCCGCCAGCGCGCCGTCCAGCTCGGGGCCGGTCGACGCGCCGGTCCACAGATTGACGCGGAAGGGCCGCCCCTCGGCATGGGACGCCGCCATCCGCCGGGCCAGCGCCTGCGGCACCATCTTGGGATAGCCCGACCCGGTAAAGCCGCTGGTCGCGACTGTCTCGCCGGGACGGATCAGCGCGGCGGCGGTGTCGGCATCGGTGATACGCGAATGAAGGGCGGCACAAGCGATACGGTCGGTCATTGCTTCTCCAACGCTGGCGGGCAGGGGCAGAGCCGACGCCCGCCGCGATTTCATACCGTCAGGTCGAGGACCATAGAACCCTCTATCTCAACCCCGGCGCCGGGATCGCGACCAGGATCATCCCGTCCGTCACTTCGGATATGGGAACTTCTCCTGTCGGATGATGATGGGGCAGGGATGGGCGCCGCCGCCGACCCGCGCCTTGACCATGGTCAAAAAGGGCGAGGTGCACGATTTGACGATCGTCAATGCGTGGACCGCCGTCCGTCGCCACCTGGGCGGCGAAGGAGACGACCCATGATGGACCGCAACCCGCTTCAAGGCAGCGTCGTGCCGTTCGCACGTCGCTGGCACGTCATTCAGGAAATCGACCTGATCCGCCTGCTCCAGGAACATCGTCGTCGCCTGCTCCTGTGCCGACAGGCGGAGGCGATGGCGGATGGCTTGCCCGATCGCCCCGAGGGGGCGGCCATGACCCTGTTCCTGAAAGCGCTGGAAACGCTGGTGACGCGGGGTGAGCAGGCGGATGGCGCCTATCTGGAGGCGATGCTGTCGAACGGGCATGACGATCCGCTGATCGACACGCTGCTCGATCATGTCCGGCACCGGCACGAGGCCGATGCGGCGGCGGCGCGCGAACTGGTCGCGGCCTTTGGCGAGGCGGATGCCTTTGCCGCGCCCGAGACGTTGGGCCATATGCTGCGCAGCTTCTTCACCGGGTGTCGCCGCGCGGTCGATTTCGAGCAACTGGTCATCATCGCGCTGGCCGGGCATCGCCTGACCCCGGAGGCGCGCGGCCTGCTGGTCGATGCGCTGGCGGAGAGTTTGGCGGCTTAGGCAGCCTCGGCGCGTGCGGCCAGCGCCTCGCGGTCGCTGATCGTGATGGCGCGGCCGCCGGGCAAGCCGATCAGGCCGCCCTGTTTCATCCGGGTCAGTTGGCGGCTGACCGTTTCGATCGTCATGCCGAGCACATCGGCGATCTGGCCGCGGGTCAGCGGCAGGTCGAAGGTCACCGGCCCGTCGCGGCTGGCCCGGCATCCGCTGGCCCCCGCCCGTGCCGCCATGTCGAGCAGGAAGCCCGCCAGCTTCTCCCCCGCCGACTTGCGCGCCAGCACGAGCATCCGCCCGCGCGCCTCGTTCAGCGACTCGAAGGTCCGCTGGAGCAGCAGGCGCTCCATGCGCTGGTGATCCTCCAGCACCCGCTCGAAGGCGGCGCGGGGAAAGACGCAGAGTTCCGCCTCGGTCAGCGCGGTCAGGGTGAAGTCGACATCGCCCGCATAGGGCTGTCCGAAGAAATCGGCGGGATAGAGCAGGCCGACCGTCTGTTCACGCCCATCGGCGGTGGCGGCGACCAGCTTGAGCACACCGGACAGCAGGTTGCCGCAGACGACCGCTTCGTCGCCCGCCCAGGCGATGGTGTGGCCGCGCGCGACCTGGCGGCGCTGGCCGATGGCGTTGAGCGCGGTCAGTTCCCGGTCGTCCAGGCTGCCGCACAAGGCGCGGTCGCGCACCGCGCAATCGGCACAGATGTCGTTCGGGATCATGGCCTTGCCTTATAGCAAGACCATGATCCCTTGTCGTCGGACGGATTGTCCTATCTGTCAGTGGGGTGGCGACACGTCATCTTCGACCGGCAGGTGGAATTCGTGCCAGATGCCGTTGAGGATACCGAAACCAAGGGCGAGGCCGAGGCCGAGGACCCAGGAGAAATACCACATGGCGGGGGCCTTTCAGTAAAAGTCTGGGTTGGTGCGCACCGCATCGCCGGTCACGCGCCCGAACATTACCCGGTAGGCCCAGGCGGTATAGGCGAGCACGATCGGCAGGAAGACGATGGTGACGAACAGCATGATGCCCAGCGTCTTTTGCGTGGACGAGGCGTTCCACACCGTCAGGCTGCTGTGAACGTCGATGCTCGACGGCAGGATGAAGGGGAACATCGAACAGCCGACCGTGGCGATGATGCCCGTCGCGGCGAGCGACGACCCGGTAAAGGCTAGGGCCTCGCGCCCGCTCCGAATCCCGACCAGTGCCAGCGCGGCTCCGACAAAGCCGATGACGGGCAGCGCCATCATCCAGGGATAGAGGGCATAGTTGGTCAGCCACGCGCCGCCCGCCCGTTCCGCCGTCATGCGCAGCGGGTTGGACGGTGCCAGCGGATCGACCGCACCGACGATCCGGTAGCCGATATCGCCCCAGGCGACGAAGGCGAAACCGCCCGCGAACAACAGGATGGAGGCGATCGCCGCCACCGTTCCGAACGCCCGCGCCCGGTCATGGACGGGGCCATGCTCGACCTTGATCGACAGCCATGCCGCGCCGTGCAGCACCAGCATCGCCACCGACAACAGGCCGCAGAGCAGGGTGAAGGGCGTGAACAACCCGAGCAGCGTGCCGTCGTAAAAGGCGCGCAGATCGCCATCGAGCCGGAACGGCGCACCCAGCAGCACATTGCCGACCGCGACGCCGAAGACGAGCGCGGGCACCAGTCCCCCGACGAACAGCGCCCAGTCCCACCGGGTGCGCCAGGCCGGATCGGGCCGCTTGCTGCGATACTTGAACCCCACCGGCCGCAGGATCAGCGCGGCCAGCACCAGGAACATCGCGAGGTAGAAGCCCGAGAAGCTGACCGCATAGACGAAGGGCCAAGCGGCGAAGATCGCGCCGCCGCCCAGGATGAACCACACCTGGTTTCCCTCCCAGGTCGGCCCGATCGAATTGATGACCATCCGCCGCTCGGCATCGTTCCGCGCGACGAAGGGCAGGAGCGCCGCGACCCCCAGGTCGAACCCGTCGGTCAGCGCGAAGCCGATCAGCAGCACACCCAGCAGCGCCCACCATATCAGGCGCAACATCTCATAGTCGAACATGTCCCAGTCCCTTTCTTCAGGCGGTGACGGGAATGGCGGCGGGGATTTCCCCCGGTGCCGGTTGGTCGTCGCGTTCCTCCGGCCCGTGCGCGATGGCGGCGAGGATCAGCCGCACCTCGATCACCGCCAGCGCGCCATAGAGCAGGGTGAAGCCCGCCAGCGTCGTCCACAGCGCCCCGCGCGTCAGCGAGCTGGTCGCCAGGAAGGTCGGCAACACACCCTCGATCGCCCAGGGCTGACGCCCCAGTTCCGCGACCAGCCAGCCCAGTTCGATCGCGATCCAGGGCAACGGGATCGCCGCCACCGCCAGTTTCAGGAACCAGCGCGCATTCATGTGCATCCTGAGCGAGCACAAGGCGAAGGCGGTGGCGAACAGTGCGATCATCGCAAAGCCGATCGCCGCCATGATGCGGAAGCTCCAGAAGAGCAGGCCGACATCGGGCACCGTGTCCCAGGCCGCCGCCTCGATCTGTTGCGGCGTCGCGGTGCGCGGGTCGGCCATCTGTCGCTTGAGCAGCAAGGCATAGCCCAGGTCGCGCTTGTGCGCCTCGAACCGGGCGCGCTGGCCCATGTCCTGCGGATTGCTCTTCAGCCGCTGGACCGCATCATAGGCGATCACGCCCGAGGCGATGCGCTCCTGCGCCTTCAGCACCAGTTCGGACATGCCGGTGACCGTGCCGTCCAGGCTGCGCGTCGCGATCAGGCCGAGCAGCCAGGGAATTTCGACCTTGTAGCGCGTCTCGCGCGCCACCGTGTCGGGATAGCCGAACAGGGTCAGGCCGGACGGGCCGGGCTCGGTGTGCCAGACCGCCTCGATCGCGGCGAGCTTCATCTTCTGATTGTCGGTCAGCGCATAGCCGCTCTCGTCGCCCAGCACGACGACCGACAGCGAGGAGGCGAGGCCGAACGCCGCCGCCACCGTCATCGACCGGCGCGCGACGGGCAGGAACCGCCCCTTGAGCAGCCAGAAGGCCGATACGCCCAGCACGACGACCGAAGCGCAGACATAGCCCGCGCTGACCGTATGGACGAACTTGGCCTGGGCGACCGGATTGAACAGCACCGCGCCGAAATCGCCGACCTCCATCCGCATCGTATCGGGATTGAAGCTGGCGCCGACCGGATTCTGCATCCAGCCATTGGCGATCAGGATCCACAGCGCCGACAAATTGGTGCCCAGCGCGACCATGAAGGTGACGATCAGATGGCCGAGCTTCGACAACCGGTCCCAGCCGAAGAACATCAGCCCGACGAACGTCGCCTCCAGGAAGAAGGCCATCAGCCCCTCGATCGCCAGCGGCGCGCCGAAGATGTCCCCGACATAATGCGAGAAATAGGACCAGTTGGTGCCGAACTGGAACTCCATGGTCAGGCCCGTGGCGACGCCCAGCACGAAGTTGATGCCGAAGATCTTGCCCCAGAAGCGCGTCGTGACGCGCCACACCGGGCGGTTGGTCATGACATAGACCGATTCCATGATGACCAGCATCATCGACAGGCCGAGAGTCAACGGTACGAACAGGAAGTGATACAAGGCGGTCGCGGCGAATTGCAGCCGCGACAGGTCGACGACGCCGGGGTCCATAGCATGTCTCCATAAAAGGAGCCGCCCCCCGGCCCCTTGCCCGATTCGCTAGGCCCGCGCACCCGTGCCGACATTGACCGCGGTCAAAGACGGGAGGGCCGGTCCGGGAGACGGTCGGGACATGACGACGATCGCCCATGTTCCCCCGACGCCCAGGACGCGTCACCGCTGGTTGAAGGATGCGGCCGGGCGGCGCGACGGCGTGGCGGGCCTGTTGCTGCTCGACACGCTGGCGGCGGTCGGTTTCGCCGTCGGTATCGCGGGGGGCGTGACGGCGGTGACGGAGCAGGGGGCGGTGCTGCCCTGGGCCTTGTTGATGCTGGGGATGGGGGGCTTGCGCGGATCGTTCGCGATGCTGGCCATTCGGCGGGGCGCAGCGAGGGCGGGGACGGTCAAGCGGGCGCAGCGGCTTCGTGCCGTGACCGCCTCGCTGCGTCGAAAGCCGGGTGTCCCGGCCGATAGCGGTTTGGTTGCCACACAAGCCGTCGATGCGGTCGAGGCGCTGGACGGCTATGTCGCGCGGTTCCTGCCCGCACGCCGGGCCGCCACTATCGCACCGATGCTGGTCCTCGCCGCGACCGCCTGTGCCAGCTGGGTGGCGGCGGCCATTCTCGCAGGCACCCTGTTGCCGTTCGTGGCCGCTATGATCCTGGCGGGCGGCGCGGCGGCGGACGAGTCGCGGCGGCAGTTCGTCGCGCTTCACCGCCTGTCGGCCCGCTTCGCCGACCGGGTGCGCAGCCTGCCGGTCGTGCTGGCCTTCCGCGCCGAGGCCCGCGAAACCGGGGCGATCGGCGCGGCGGCGCAGGAACTGGCCGAGCGGACCATGCGCGTCCTGCGGGTGGCCTTCCTGTCGTCCGCCGCGCTGGAGTTCTTCGCCGCGCTGTCGGTCGCGCTGGTCGCGGTCTATTGCGGTTTCGCACTGCTCGGCCTGCTGCCCTTCGCCGCGCCCGAAACGCTGACCCTCGCCCAAGCCTTTTTCGTGCTGGCGCTCGCACCCGAATTCTATGCACCGATGCGCCGCCTGGCCGCCGCCTATCACGACAAGCAGGCGGCGGAGACGGCCGCCAATACGCTGATGCCCCTGGCCGAGCCGGAGCCTGTGCCCTCGGTTCGGATTACGGCTCCCTTGGTCCTGCACGATGTCGCCATTCATTATCCGGGCAGCGATGCCCCCGCCGTCTCGCATTTGTCGCTGCGGATCGAGGGGGGCGAGACGGTGGCGCTGCTCGGCCCCTCGGGTAGCGGCAAGACCAGCGTCCTGCACCTGCTGCTAGGGCTGGCGCCACTATCGGCGGGTGTGATCGAGGCGGGCGGTGTCCCTCTGGTCTCGCTGGCGGGACAGGCGAGCTGGGCGGGCCAGCATCCGCTGCTGATCGCGGGGACGATCCGCGACAATCTGATGCTCGCCCATCCCCAGGCCGATGAGCTGGCGCTCCGGCGCGCGGTCGCGGCGGCGGGATTGGGGCCGATGCTCGCGGCCCGGTCGGGTGGTCTGGACGCGAAGCTGGATGCGCGCGGCAGTGGCCTGTCCGGCGGCGAGCGGCGACGGATTGCGCTCGCCCGCGCCTTGCTCAACCCCGCGCCCTTCCTGCTGCTCGACGAACCCACCGCGCATCTCGACGCCGCCGCCGAAGCCGCCTTGATCGCAACCATCGCGCGCGCCGCGCAAGGGCGCACGACGCTGATCGCCACACACAGCCCCGCGCTCGCCGCCATCGCGACGCGCATCGTTCATCTGGGACCGGCCGCATGACGTTACGCACGTTGATCGCCGCCGAACGTCGGCGGGAGCGCCGCGGGTTACGACAGGCGGGGCTTTGCGCCGCGCTGGTCGCGATCGCCTCGGTCCTGCTGCTGGCGCTTTCTGGTTGGTTCCTGACCGCCGCCGCACTGGCGGGGGGCGCTGGAATCGTCGCGGCGCAGGCGTTCAACTATATGCTGCCATCCGCCATGATCCGGCTGCTGGCGATCGTGCGGACCGGTGCCCGCTATGGCGAGCGGCTGGCGAGCCATGGCGCGGCGTTCGGGGCGCTCGCCCGGCTGCGGCCCGCACTCTACCGCGCGATCACCGCCGCGCCGCCCATGGTGGCGCTGGCGCTCGGGCGGGGCGAGGCGACGGCACGGCTGATCGGTGATGTCGACGCGGTGGAATGGCGCTTCGTCCGTCTTTCGGGGCCCTGGGGTGGAGTGGCGGCGCTGGCCTCGGGGGCGGCGCTGACCGCGCTCGGCGGATGGCTGGCCATGGTCGCGACGCTGGCCTGTGTCGCGGGTGCGCTCGGCCTGGCGCAACTCTGGGCCCGCCAATTGGAGCAGCCCGGCCGTGCCGTGCAACAGGCGATGGGGGGCTTACGCGAAGAGGTGGCGACGATGGGCGGCGCGGCGGCGGAACTCCGCTGTTTCGCGCTGGAGGATTGGGCCGCTGACCGGATCGCGGCGGCGGGTGATCGGCTTGCCGAAGCGCAGGAGCGACAGGCGGCGGTGGTGGCGCGGTTCGAGGCGCTGCACGCGGTGAGCGTCGCGCTGTCGGCGGCATCGGCGCTGCTCCTGTCGGCGGGGGCTGGCGCACCGATCGCGGCGCTGGCGGCTCTGGCGGCGGCGATGACGGCCGATGCGATCGCGCCGATTCTGCGCGCGATGACCGAGAGTGGACGGCTCCGCGAGGCGGAGGCTCGGCTGGAGACGGTGTTCGACGCGGTGGAGGTGGAGCGTCCGGCTCCCGGGGTTGCGCTCGACACGAACCTCGTCATCGACGGCAACGCCTTCTCACCGGGCAGCCGGATCGCGCTGACCGGGCCGTCCGGCTGTGGCAAGACGACGTTGATCGAGGGATTGCTGGGGCTTCGTTCGCTCCCGCCGGGTCGAATCATGATCGGTGGCCGGGACGCGGCCACGCTTCCGCCGGTAACCTTGCGCGCGACCTTCGCCTGGGCTCCGCAGGATTCGGCCCTGCTGGCGGGGAGCGTACGCGACAATCTGCGGCTGGCGGATGAACACGCGACGGAGGATCGCCTGTGGCAGGCCTTGCACGATGCCGCGCTCGATACCGTGGTGCGCGCCTTGCCCGAGGGGCTCGACACATGGCTGGGTGAGGATGGGGCGCGGCTGTCGGGGGGAGAGCGGCGGCGGTTGTCGTTGGCACGTGCCTATCTGGGTGAAGCGCCCTGGCTGCTCCTCGACGAGCCGGGTGAGGGGCTTGATGCCGTGGTCGCGGCGGAGGTCGCGCGACGGCTGGCTGCGCGACTGAAGCGGACGGGGCAGGGTATGATCCTGGTCAGCCATCGCCCGGTGCTGTCGGCCCTGTGCGAACGGCAATGGGCGGCGAACGGGCGGGCCCGGTCCGCCGCCTAACCCGCGACGATCGCGAGGCCGGCTCGGTCGAGCAGGCGCACCCCGCGAAGGCCGGATAGCGCGATCAGCCCGTCCTGTTGAAAGGCGGTCATGTGACGGCTGACCGTTTCGATCGCCAGGCCCAGCGCCTCCGCCATCGCAGCCCGCGACAGGGGCAGGCGTAATAGCGCGTCCCCCTCCGCTCCGCCCCTGCGCGCCATGTCAAGGAGCAATGCGGCGACCCGCGCCTCGGCCCGCGCACGGGCCAGCATCGGCATCCAGCGCCGCACCTCGGCCAGCGTCGCCATCGTCCGGCGCAGCAGCAACCGCCCGGCGGCGGGGTGGCGGACCAGAATCTCCTCCAGCGCCAGACGCGGATAGACGCACAGATCGGCATCGCTCAGCGCGGCGATCATGTCGGTGGAGCGGTCGGCAAAGAGCGTCCCGACGAAATCGCCGGGGTAGAGCAGGCCGACGGTCTGGGCACGGCCGTCCGGCTCCATGCGGGAAATCTTGAGCACGCCCGAGACCAGATGGGCGCAATGGCTCGCGGGGTCGCCGATCCAGCCAAAGGCCTGTCCGATGCCCAACCGACGGCGGCGACCGATATCGTGGAACGCGGCAAGCGCTGCTCCGTCCAACCCGTCGCACAGCGCCATGCCGCGCGCGGCACAGGCGGCGCAGCGCGGCGGCAGGTCAGACGGCATGGCTGAAGTGTTTGTCGTCCGCACTACGCCAGGCGTCGAAGGCGGCGGCGATGCTGCGGGCATAGGGCAGCGCGTCCTGCGTCAGGCGCAGGCGGTGGCCTTCCCACCCGAGTAATCCCGCCTGCTCGAAGCGGAAGAGCCGGGTACGAATGGCATCGCGCTCCGGCAGGCCGTCCGTCTCCGCGACCCCTTGGCACAGCACCCCCGCAATCGCCGCGCCCCGCCGCCGGTCGATTGGCGTCCGCCGGATACCGCGCGCGGTTGCGAAGCGACCGGCCCCGATCGCCCGGTGCCAATCGCCCGCATTCTTCGCATTCTGGAGCAGGCAGTCGGGAAATTCGCTGATCGCGCTGGCCCCCAGCCCGATCAATATGTCGGCGGGATCGTCGGTGAAGCCCTGGAAGTTGCGGCGCAGTGTTCCGTCGACCGCCGCCTGTGCCAGGGAATCGTCCGGCTTCGCGAAGTGATCGAACCCGACCGCCCTATAGCCCGCCGCCGTCAAGCGCTCATGCGCCAGTGCGGCTTGCACGAAGCGCGCCGCCGCACCGGGCAGCGCGGTCGCGTCGATCCGGCGCTGGCGCGGGATCAGATGCGGGACATGGGCATAGCCGAAGACGGCCAGCCTTTCGGGTGCCAGCGCGATGCTGTCCGCTAAAGTCGCTTCAAGGGCCGCGTCGTCCTGACCGGGCAGGCCGTACATCAGGTCGAAATTGATCGATCCGACCCCGGCGTCGCGCAACAGCGTGACGGTGCGAACGATATCCTCATGCGGCTGGACCCGGCCGATCGCCGCCTGAAGCACGGGATCGAAGGTTTGCACGCCCAGACTGACCCGCGTGACGCCGGTTTCGGCTATGACGCTGGCCCAGTCCCGGTCGAAACCGCGCGGATCGACCTCCAGCGACATCGGCGCATCCTGACAGGCAAAGGCGGAGCGCAGGTGCGCGACCAGCGCGGCAAAGGCATCCGGCGCAATGGCATTGGGGCTCCCGCCGCCAAAGGCGATCCGCCCGATCCGTCCACGCTCATCCAGCCGGGCGGCGACCATGTCGATCTCTTCATGCAGGCGCGTCAGATAGGCATCCAGCCGCGCCGTCCGGTTCGCCGCGCCGGTGTTGCATCCGCAATACCAGCAGATCGCCCGGCAATAGGGGATATGCAGATAGAGCGACACCATGCTGTCCGCCCCGACCGTGTCGAGCGCGGCGGCCATGTCGTCATGACCCACCTGGTCGCCGAACTCGGCGGCGGTGGGATAGCTGGTGTAGCGCGGCACGGGCCGGGCGAGCAGGTCGGGATGATAGGGCCACATGGCGAACGCTGTGCCCCGAGGATGGAGACGTGCCTTTGACCGCCGTCAAACCGGCCTTTCCTGATCGTCGGGGCGGAGGGCCAGGGCGGCCGCTGGTGCTTCTGGAGCCTTACAATTTGCCGGGTTGGCGATGTACCCAATCCACCATTGACCCCATGTGAGTAAGCGCTAATGCGAGTTCATATCATTAAGAGGGGTTTCAATGACGGGTGGCGTGTCTGCGGCGGCCTATGGCTGCCAATCGGTGCTGGCGCTGATGCTGGTCGGTTGTGCCGTGCCTTCGATCGCGATGGCGCAGTCGGTACCGGTGCGCGAGACCGAACAGGCCGACCGGACGACGGACGATCGCTCACGCGAGCGGGACGATATCACCGTCATCGGCCGCTACACCACCAATGACCGTTTGGATTCCGCCACGGGCCTTGGCCTGACGATCCAGGAAACGCCGCAATCGGTGACGGTCGTCACCTCGCAGCGGCTCGACGACCAGCAACTGCGCAGCCTGACCGACATCGCCAACAATGCCGCGGGTATTTCGGCCAAGGCATTCGACAGCTCGCGCAACGTCTTCGCCGCGCGCGGCTTCGATATCGAGAATTATCAGATCGATGGCATGCCGCTGCAATTCCAGGCAGCCTATAGCGCCGGCGAATCCGAACTGGACCTTTCGCTCTATGATCGGGTCGAGATCGTGCGCGGTGCGACCGGGCTGCTGACCGGCGCGGGCAATCCGTCCGCCTCGATCAACCTCATCCGCAAGCACGCCACCAGCGATCACCTGACGGGATCGTTCACCGCCTCGGCCGGGCGCTGGAACGACTATCTGCTCCAGGCCGACGTCACCAGCCCGGTGACACGCGACGGCAATGTCCGCGTCCGTGGTGTGGCCCGGTTTCAGGATTCCGATTCCTATGTCGATCTGCTCGGCAACCGGAAGGTCGTGCTGTACGGGGTGCTGGATGCGGACCTGACGCCATCGACGCGGTTCAGCGCGGGGGCGAGCTATCAGGACAACGATCCCCGGGGGACGCTGTGGGGTGGCCTGCCGACCTGGTATGCCGATGGCAGTCGCACCGACTGGCGCCGTTCCAAGACGATCGGCGCGGACTGGACGAGCTGGGGTTCGACGCAGCGCACGGCCTTCGTCAATCTGGAACAGGATTTCGGGCGCGACTGGACGCTGCGCCTGTACGGCAATTACAGCCGGAATAGCGGCGACATGCGGCTGCTATACCTGACCGGACAGCCCGACCGCGTGACCGGGCTGGGCATGGGTGCCATCCCCGCCCGCTATGACAGCCGGCTCTCGCAACTGGACCTGACCGCGCGGCTGACCGGCACGTTCGAGCTGCTGGGCCGTCGCCACAATCTGATCGCGGGCGCCAGCTATGCGCGGCAGAATCTCGACTTCTATGGCTATGACGGCAGCCCCGCCGCCGCCGTGGGCGATTTCAACGCCTGGGACGGCTCCTTCCCAGAACCGACTTGGGGCGCCCGATCGCAGGTGGTGGACGTGCGCACCAGGCAATGGGGCTATTTCGCGGCGACCCGCCTGTCGCTTGCCGATCCGCTGAAGGTGATCCTGGGCGCGCGTCTCGCCTCCTGGGAGCGGGACGGCCTGTCCTATGGCACGGTCGCCGATTACGGCAAGCGTGGCGAGTTCATCCCCTATGCCGGTATCCTCTACGACCTGACGCCCAACCACACGGTCTATGTCAGCTATACCGAGATCTTCCAGCCGCAGGACGCACAGGACCGCAATGGCGGCTATTTGCCGGCGGTGACGGGCAAGAATTACGAAGCGGGCCTGAAGAGCAGTTTCTTCGCCGGTCGGCTCAAGACGGCGCTATCCGTCTTCCGGGTGGAACAGGACAATCTGGCGCAGATCGATGCGGGTCATCTGATCCCCGGCACGATCAACCAGGCCTATTATGCCGCCAACGGCGCGCGCAGCACGGGTTTCGAGGCTGAAGCCAATGGCGAGATCATGCCGGGCTGGGCGGTGAGCGTGAACTATACCCAGTTCAAGGTGCGCGATCGCGACGACAAGCGGGTGAACAGCAACTACCCGGATCGCCTGCTGCGGCTGTTCACCACCTATGAGGTGCGGGGCGGCGGCTTGAGAGGGCTCACCATCGGTGGCGGCGTCAACTGGGAGGGCGAGAGCTATACCGACACCACCAACCCGGTGACGAACGCCCCCGAGCGGTTGCAGATCAACGATTATGCTCTGGTCAACCTGATGGCGCGCTATCCGGTGACGGAGCGGTTGTCGGTGCAGGTCAATGCGGACAATATCTTCGACAAGACATATTATTCGCAGATCGGCTTCTACGATCAGCTTGCCTATGGGCGCCCGGCCGACGTGAAGGCCACGCTGCGCTACGCCTTTTGATTCAGGAGACTTCTTCTCCCGCCGAAGGGGCCGCGCTGATCCAGACCCCATATGGGGCATGGCCCGATGCAGCAGTGCGGCCGATCCGGTTTGATCTTGGTAAGCCGCAAGTCCCTCGCTAGAGGGGGCGGCGGGGGCAGACATGCGGAAATGGGCATTGATGACACTCGCGGCCTTCGGGTTCGCGGGGGAGGCATGGGCGCAGCGCGCCGACCAGAACGCCGCGCGAGCGGCCGAGGACGCGTTCGGCGTCAGCTACGCCAACGAGTCCGTCGGACTGTACGATGAGGAGGACGTGCGCGGCTTCTCGCCGATCGACGCGGGCAATGTCCGTATCGAGGGGCTGTATATCGATCAGCAGGCGGACCTCAGCTATCGCATCGTCGACAGCTCGATCATCCGCATCGGCCTGACGGCGATCGACTATCCGTTCCCGGCGCCGACCGGGATCGCCGATTTTCGCCTACCCGAGGCGCCCGAGGCCCTGGTCCTCAGCCCCCGGTTGAACGCGGGCACGTTCGGCGACGCCAGTATCGAGTTCGACGTTCGCGCACCGATCGTCGGTCGAACCTTGTCGGCGGCGGGCGGGTTCGGCCTCTATCGTGACGATGAATGGTTCGGGGGCACGCCGAAGCTATTCTCCGGCGGCGTCAGCCTCCGGTGGCGGCCCGCGCCCGATACCGAGATCATCCCGTTCTGGAGCCTCGACTCGATCTGGAGCGAGGAGGCCCTGCCGACCTATTTCACCAGCGGCGCGTTTGTCCCGCCGCGCGTGCGCGATCGCCGCCGCTACACCGGGCAGGACTGGGCGACCAACACCAGTCGCGGCAGCAATACGGGCCTGATCGCCCGCACGAAGCTGGGGGACTGGTCGGTGGCGGGCGGCCTGTTCCGGTCGATCTTCGCCGTCAGCCGCGATCGGACGACGCTGTGGCTCGACGTGGACGAAGAAGGCACCGGCACGGAAACCGTCTATGCGGCCCCGCCGTCGCGCTATGCCTCCACCTCGGGCGAGGTACGCGTGTCCCGCACCTTCACCGAAGGTCCGCGGCTGCATCGCTTCCATGTATCGGCCCGCGCCCGCGATCAGGTCCGCCTCTACGGCGAGGCGGAGGCGGTCGAACTGTCCCGCCGCGACATCGCGACGCGCGCGCCGATCGCCGAACCGTCCTTCACCTTCGCGGAGCGCACGCCCGACGACGTTCGACAGGTGACGGGCGGCATCGCTTATGAGGGGCGCTGGAAGGGGCGGGGCAGCCTCAACATCGGCATCCAGAAGACCGATTATCGCAAGCATGTCCGTCCGCCCGGGCGCGACGCCATCCTGTCGCGTGACCGGCCGTGGCTGTTCAACCTGATGGCCTCGATCGACGTGGCGTCCGGCCTGTCGGCTTATGCCGGGGTGACGCGAGGGCTGGAGGAAAGCGAGGTGGCCCCGGATATCGCGGTCAACCGCAATGCGGCGCCGCCCGCGCTGCGGACGCGGCAGGTCGATGCCGGCGTGCGCGCCTCGCTGGGCAAGCTGCAAGCGGCGATGGGCGTGTTCGATGTGCGCAAGCCCTATTTCAATCTCGACGGCTCGAACCTCTACCGCCGGTTGGGCGAGGTCCGCCACCGCGGTATCGAGGGGTCGTTGAGCGGGAACATGACGCCGTTCGCCAGCATCGTTGCGGGTGCGGTCCTGCTCGATCCGCGCGTCACCGGGGAATTGGTCGAAGACGGAACGATCGGCCCGCGCCCGGTCGGCACCAGCCGCAGTCGCATCGTCCTGGCGCTGGACGTGCATCCGGAAAGCTGGCGCGGATCGTCCTTCGATCTTCAGGTGACGCGGCATGGCGGGTCGTTCGCCGACCAGGCCAATGCCCTCCGCCTGCCATCGCGCCCGACCGTCGCCCTGGGCGCGCGTCACCGGCTCCGGCTCGGGCAGCGCGAGGTGATCGCCCGCGTTCAGGTGATGAACCTGTTCGATAGCTATCGGTGGATCGCCGACTCCTCGGGGGGCCTGACCTACAATGCCGGTCGCTATGTCGGCTTTTCCCTCGCGACCGATCTGGAGACATAGGCCGCCCAAGCTGCACAGCCGACCACCTCGCCGTTGACCAGCAAGATATTATCGAGCGAGAAGTCGCCGCGCGTGACGACGGGATCGGATGGCAGCGGCAACAGGCGCTGCATCGCGTCCCATCGCTGTTCCGCAGTCCAGCCCTCACGGTCGGCGTCGAAATCCTCTTCCTAGACCAGACCCGCGTGGAGGCGCCGCAGGAATGCCGCCAGCGACAGAGACTCGGCCATGTTTGAGGAACAGGTCGGGCGCAGCGATCCTGCCATGCAGCCGATAGACGGCACCGCCCGACTCCCCGACAGTGTCGCGCGCCCACTCATACCCCGCCGACAACGCGGACATGCTCTCCGGCAGCGTTATGGCTGCACATTCCTCTTCCCGATCCATATCCATCACCCCGCCACGCTGCTCCTGGCGGTCGATATCCGCTGACGGAAGGGTCGCCAGGGCTTTGCTTGCACAGCAAAGCGGCGCTCGATGCCGTCACGACAGGTCGGTCTTTACAGATCGCAACGCCGATGACTATCTTCCGACACCTCGCGCGACTGACGCTGACAGATGGAGTACCATCGGGGAGCGCGGGGGCATTCGCCGCGCGTCTGGGCATCCTTTCCATAGGGAGAAAGCAGATGCCCTAACTCGCCAGCTTGCTGACCTTTGCCGCCATCGCCCTCGGCATGGCCCTGACGCCGGGGCCGAACATGGTCTATCTGATCTCTCGCTCGATCTGTCAGGGGAGGACCGCCGGCCTGATCTCGCTGGGCGGTGTCGCACTCGGTTTCGTCTTCTACATGTTGTGCGCGGCCTTCGGCATCACCGCGCTCGTGCTGGCGGTGCCTTATGCCTATGACGCCGTTCGCATTGTCGGCGCCCTCTATCTGATCTGGCTGGCATGGCAGGCGGTCCGGCCCGGGGGACGCTCGCCGTTCCAGGTCAGGGATCTGCCGGTGGACAGTCCGCGCAAGCTGTTCCTGATGGGCTTCCTGACCAATCTGCTGAACCCAAAGATCGCGGTGATGTATCTGTCCTTGTTGCCGCAGTTCATCGACCCCGCGCGCGGCAGCGTCCTGGGGCAGGCGCTGGTGCTGGGAAGCGTCCAGATCATCCTCAGCGTTGGCGTCAACGCCCTGATCGCGGTGTCCGCCGCCTCGATTGCCATATTCCTGACCCAGCGCCCGACATTCGCACTGATCCAGCGCTGGGTCATGGGGACCGTGTTGGCAGCCTTGGCCGTCAGGATGGCGACGGAAGCTCGTCGATAGGTCGGAACGGCTCCTCGCCTTCAGCATCGCTGACGGCGAGGGTCATCCCTGTCGCTGCGGCAGCATCGCCATCTCGCATTCGGCGTGGCGCGCGCCTTGCACGCCGCTCATGTCGATGCCTCCGCGAAGCCGGGTCGAGCGCGTGTTCGATGTCCGGCGCGGGAGCAACGGGCCGCCCTTGCCGAGGACATACGCGCCTCCTCCGCCCGCTTCGCTGACCATCGCGACATCGCATGTCATGCATCATTGGCACGGCACGTTGCAAAAACATCATCGCTCTTATTGGAAGCCAATCCTTCGCCTCCTCGTTTCGCCCTTGCAACGTGAAGACGGTGGCGCTGCGCCCCGATCGATACAAGAGAGGACGGATTGTGGCCGAGACGATTGCCGACCTGTTGAACCGCACGCTGGTCGAGGCGGGCGTGGAGCGCATCTGGGGCGTGACCGGCGACAGCCTGAACGCCTTCAACGACAGCCTGCGGAAATCGGGCAAGATCCAATGGATGCATGTCCGCAACGAGGAGGCGGGCGCCTTCGCGGCGGGGGCGGAGGCGGCCGCGACCGGTGCGCTGGCGGTCTGTGCGGGCAGTTGCGGGCCGGGCAACCTCCACCTCATCAACGGCCTGTATGACTGCCACCGCAACCATGTGCCGGTCCTCGCCATCGCTGCGCATATCCCGTCGAGCGAGATCGGCCTCGGATATTTCCAGGAAACCCATCCGACCGAGCTGTTCCGCGAGTGCAGCCATTTCTGCGAGATGGTGCAGGACCCGCGCCAGATGCCCGAACTGCTCCACCGCGCGATCCGCACCGCGATCGGCCAGCGCGGCGTCGCGGTGCTGGTCATCCCAGGCGATATCGCGCTGAAGCCCGCGCCCGAGGCGCGGGCCGTCGCCTTCCCGCCGCTCGCCACCCCGCGCCTGGTGCCCGGGCAGGCGGAACTGGCGAAGATCGCGGACCTGCTCAACGGGTCGAAGGCGGTGACCCTGCTCTGCGGCTCGGGCACGGCGGGTGCGCATGACGAGGTGGTGGCGCTGGCCGAGGCGCTGAAGGCCCCCATCGTCCATGCCTATCGTGGCAAGGAATATATCGAGTACGACAATCCCTATGATGTCGGGATGACCGGGCTGATAGGCTTTTCGTCGGGCTATCACGCGATGATGGACTGCGACACGCTGCTGATGCTCGGCACCGACTTTCCCTATCGCAATTTCTACCCTGAAAAGGCGAAGGTCGTTCAGGTGGACCGCGACCCCAGTGCGCTCGGTCGCCGCGTGCCGCTCGACCTGGGCGTGGTCGGCGATGTCGTCGAGGTGGCGCGGGGACTGGTCCCGCTGATCCGGGGCGAGCGGGACGACCGGTTCCTGGAAAAGGCCCGCGCCCATTATCGCGATGCCCGCAAGGGGCTGGACGACCTGGCGACCACGCGCGATGGCGACAAGCCGCTCCACCCGCAGTTCGTCGCGCGCACCATCGACCGGCTGGCCGCCCAGGATGCGATCTTCACCGCCGATGTCGGGACCCCGGCCGTCTGGGCCGCGCGCTATCTGACGATGAACGGGCGGCGGCGGCTGATCGGATCGTTCAACCATGGCTCGATGGCCAATGCACTGCCCCAGGCGCTGGGCGCGCAGGGTGCCTTCCCCGCGCGCCAGATCGTGTCGATGTCGGGCGACGGCGGCCTCGCCATGCTGATGGGCGACATGCTGACCGCGGTGCAGATGAAGCTGCCGATCAAGATCGTCGTCTTCAACAACTCCACGCTGGGCTTCGTGGCGCTGGAGCAGAAGGCGGCGGGCTATGTCGACGAGAATGTCTCGCTCCAGAACCCCGATTTCGGCGCGATCGCGCGCGAGATGGGCTATTTCGGGGTGCGCGTGACGCGGTCCGATGCTTTGGAGAGCGCCTTGCGCGATGCCTTCGCGCATGACGGCCCCGCGCTGGTCGACGTCGTCACCGAAACGCAGGAACTCATCATGCCGCCCAAGATCCAGGCCGAGCAGGTCAAGGGCTTCAGCCTCTACGCCGCCCGCGCGCGGTGCTCAGCGGACGTGGCGACGAGGTGCTGGAACTGGCCAAGGCCAATCTGTTCCGGTGAGGCGACCGCTCGCTCTGCGGTCGTGGGTGACTGCGGCCGTGTCCCGCACGGAGGCGATCCGTTCGATCGCCTTCGTCGCGCGCTGCACGGCGGCCGCGGTGCTGGCGCTGGTGATCGCCAACCGGATGGGGCTGGACCATCCGGTTTGGGCGAGCGTGTCGGCGCTGGTGGTGTCGCAGGACAGGCTGGGCGACACGCACCGATCGCTGACGTCGCGGATTGCCGCGACCGTCGTGGGCTTGGTGGTGGCGTTGCTGGTCGCCATCGCGATGCGCGGGGCGGGGCAGGTCGCGATGCTGGCGGTTGCGGTGGGTATCACCGCCAGCATCGCCCGTCTCCGCCCGGAACTGCGGGTCTGCATGTGGACGTCGGTGATCGTGCTGCTGACGGCACCGCCCGGTGGATCGATCGTCACGGCCGCGCTGGCGCGCGCCGAGGAGGTGTTGCTCGGCGTCGCCATTGGCGCTGCCGCACATTGGATATCCGAGCGCTTCCTGTTTCGCCGGGGGGCGTGACCTGGGGCGGAACCTTGTCCTGTTGTTTCTCAAGGCCGCTTCGCCTCAGGCGTCGGGCCCCCCCCCGGCAAACCCGGCGCGGTTCAGTCTTTGCCTTTGGGCCAGTGGGATCGAACCCCGGAAATCGTAAGTGCCGCCATCACGCTTAACCAGCTACGCTCATTCTCGCCTCGCTACGATTGTAGCAGAGAGTCGTTACTGACGTGACCCCGGTCTTTCATCCAGCGGCAACCAGAGACCGACCGTGGTTTTCGCGCATAAGCGCAGGTGAAGCAACGGGCGGGGTTAACCCCGCCCGTTGCTGTTCGAGCCCGGCAGCGAAGGCTGCCGGAGTGGCGTAGCCGAGCGAGGAGTGCGGACGCTCGTTGTTGTAGTCGTCGACCCAGCGGGCCAGAATCGAGCGGGCCTGACCGATGGTGAAGAACAGCGTCTCGTTGAGCAGCTCGTCGCGCATGCGACCGTTAAAGCTCTCGACGAACCCGTTCTGCGTGGGCTTGCCCGGCGCGATGTAATGCCACTCGATGCGGGCATCGCCGGACCAGGCGAGCACCGCGTTCGACGTCAGTTCGGTCCCGTTGTCGCTGACGATCATCTTCGGCCTGCCACGCTCGGCGATCAGATCGGCCAGCTCGCGCACGACCCGCCGGCCCGAGATCGACGTGTCCACCACCGCCCGAAGGCATTCGCGCGTGACGTCATCGACGATGTTGAGCACGCGGAACCGACGGCCGGTCACGAGCTGGTCGTGGACGAAGTCCAGACTCCAGCGCTGGTTGGGAAGCGCCAGCACTGACGCGGGCGCACGGCTGCCTGTGGCGCGCCTTCGTCCCTTCCGGCGCCTGACCGTCAAACCCTCCTCACGATAGAGCCGCTGGGTCTTCTTGCGGTTGATCGTGATGCCGTCCCGGCGCAGCAGGATGTGCAGACGCCGATAGCCGAACCGTCGGCGTTGCTGCGCCAGCTCGCGCAGCCGCGACCGCAGGTCGCCATCATCCGCCCGGCACGAGCGATACCGCATGCTCGTGCGGTCTGCCCCAACGACCGTGCATGCCCGCCGCTCGCTCATCCCCAGCGTCGCCTGGAGATGCGCGACCGCTTGCCGCTTCGCGGCGGGCGTCACCACTTTTTTGACAGCAGGTCTTTCAACCCCGCATTGTCCAGCATCGTGTCCGCCAGTAGCCGTTTGAGCCGGGCGTTCTCCTCTTCGAGCGACCGCAGGCGCTTTGCGTCGGACACCTCCAGGCCGCCGAACTTCGCCTTCCACGCATAGTAAGTCGCGCTCGACATCCCGTGCTTGCGGCACAGCTCCGTCACCACCGCACCCGCCTCGGCCTCCTTCAGGATGCCGATGATCTGCTCTTCCGAAAACTGCTTCCGCTTCATTCCGTCCGTCCCTTTAAGGAGACGGTCTCTACTTCCAGTTGGATGAAGAAACGGGGGTCACGTCACTTCCCAACCGCAAAACCGAAAGGTGGCGCCCATGTCCGCTAATCCTGACCGCTTTCTCCGTCTGAACGCCGTCCTGGCGCAGACAGGACTTTGCCGTTCCACCCTATATCGCAAGATGGCCGACGGCACCTTTCCAAGGAGCACTCAGCTCAGCACCCGCTGCATAGGCTGGCGTGCCTCGGCCATCGACGAGTGGATGCGCAATCCCGCTTCCTACGATCCTGCGAAATAACGCCATCATCATATGGCAGGTGTCGCAAGTCTTACGCTCGCTTCCGAAACTTGCCTTTGATGACGGCACCGCCAACCCGGAGTTGGTCGAGATAATCCGACCACCACTGCGCCATGCGCACCCGTTCCGCCCAGTGCGCGCCGCGATGATAGGCGGCGCGCACCTTGTCCTTCTCGCCATGGGCCAGCGCGCGCTCGATGGCGTCGGGATGCCACAGCCCTGACTCGTTGAGGAGCGTGCTGGCCATGGCGCGGAAGCCGTGGCTGGTCATCTCGTCGTTCTCGAACCCCAGGCGGCGCAGCGCGACGTTCAGCGTATTGTCCGAGATGCAGCGCTTGGTGGTATGAAGCGCCGGGAAGAGGAATTCGCTGTCCCGCGCCAGCGACCGCAGATCCTGCAAAAGGAACAGCACCTGCCGCGACAAGGGTACGGCATGCGGCTGCTTCATCTTCATGCGTTCGGCCGGCACGCGCCAGACCTTTTCGGCGAAGTCGATCTCGCTCCACTTCGCCTGCCGCAGCTCACCCGGACGCAGGAAGACATGCGGCGCGATCCTGAGCGCGTGCAAGGTCTCGGGCCGGCCCGTGTACCCGTCGATTGCGCGCAGCAGGTCGCCGACCTTCTTGGGCTCGACGATCGCGGCATGATGTTTGACCCGGGGTACGGTAAGGGCCCCGCGCAGGATGTCGGCTGGATTGCGCTCGGTGCGCAGGGTCGCGAAACCATAGCGGAAGACGCGGCCGGCAAAGGAGCGTAGCCGAAGCGCTGTCTCATGATGCCCCCGACGCTCTACCCGCTTCAGCACGTCGAGAAGCTCATGCGGGGTGATCGCTGCGATCGGGCGCTTGGCGATGCCATCGAGTAGTTCAAGGAACCAGCGCGCCTTCTTGATGGTGGCGGGGGAGCGTCCCTCCCGCTCCATCTTCTGGATATATTCCTCCGCCACCAGGGCGAAGGTTGTCTGCGCGGCGAGTTCGGCCTTAAGCCGCCGCTGGCGCTTTTCCTCGACCGGATCGATCCCGTCATCGAGTTCGGCCTTGGCCTCGTCGCGCTTCCTGCGCGCCTGCACCAAGGTGACATCGGGGAAACTGCCCAGCGAAAGTTTGCGCTCGATGCCGCAGCATCGATAGCGAAAGCGCCAGAGCAGGGTGCCGGATGGCTGCACCAGTAGATACAGGCCGTCCGAATCGGCCACCTTGTAAGGACGCTCTGCCGGTTTCAGCGCCCGAATCTGCACAACCGTAAGCATGGGGCCACGCCTCCTGCAACGTTCGTGGCCCCATGATTCGTGGCCCCTTTTGAGTGGGCCAAGGCGGAACATAATGAGATTTCACGGGACCGCCGAGAGGCAGTTTACCGCAGATTTCTGCGGTTTTCCAGGTTTGTTCCGGAGACGTGATGGTGCCGCTTACAGGACTCGAACCTGTGACCCCCGCATTACGAATGCGATGCTCTACCAGCTGAGCTAAAGCGGCCCGTCGATCGAACCGGCTGGTGTCCGGTCGAGGTGGGCGCGCTTAACAGGTCGTTGGGGGGCTGGCAAGCGTCTTTGCGATCTTTACCCGGGGTTAACTATAGGCGGGCATGACCGGAGCATGGCCAGGAAGACAGTCATGAGCAGCGCCCCGCACCCCGATACCGTATCGGTCGGGAGCGATGGGGCCGATCGAGGCGATGATGTGCTTCTGGACCTCGGCGGGGTCGAGCGACGGTTGCATGCGCGGGCCTATCACCATTGGGCGTCGTTGCTGGGAGATGCGCGGTTCCCGGTGATCGGGGCGCTCGAAGCCGACGCGATGGGGGATTTCGCGGCCAATTCCGTCCTGCTCGACTTTCGCGGCGACCGGCGCGATCCGGCCATCGCCTATATCGGCCAGGCGCTGCGCGAGGAGTGCGGCATGGCGGGACCGGTCAAGCGCGTCGCCGACCTTCCCGAACGATCGCTGCTCGCCCGGCTGACGGGGCATTGCGACCGGATCCTGATCGATCAGGCCCCGGCGGGGTTCGAGGCCGAGTTCATCAACGGACGGGGGCGGACCACGCTCTATCGTGGCATCCTGCTGCCCTATTCGTCCGACGGGCTGATGATCGATTTCGTGCACGGAGTGGTCAGTTGGAAGGAACTGGCCGATCCGCTGTTGCAGGCGACGCTCGATTCGGCGCTGCTTCAATCCGCGAGCCGTGCGCCGGCACCGGTGGCGCAAGGGACCGCCGAGGACTTGTGGAATCCACCGTCCGCCAAGGCCATGGCCGAGCCCGAGGTCATCGGGCATGTCGATTTCGCGACCGATGCCGCGCCCGGAACGCCGATGGTGCTGGTCGGTCATGTCAGCGTCGCAGGCGGCGTGGCGATCACCGGTTCGGTCAGCGGCGATGCGCGGTTGGCCGAAAGGGTATTGCGCGCCACGCGCGGATAATTGCGCTGCGACGCAACATCTTTTCTCGGGTTGCAAAGGGTTGAGCGGCGCGGACGCCGGGCCTAGGACTAGCGTCCATGGCACCGAATATGTCGCATCCGATGGCCGACGCGATTGCCGCGCGGCTGACCCAGGGCGCCCTTCCGGCGGAGTTGCAGGGGTTTGGCCCCGCGGAGGTGGCGGCTGCGGCGGCCTTCGTCGCGGGGGTGGCGCAGCGGCGCGCGGCCGGAGAGCCCTCCATCGCGCTGGAGCCGATGTCGGGCGACGACACGCATCGCCGGATGCGCCTGGCCATCGTCAATGACGACATGCCGTTCCTGGTCGATTCGATCGCCGCCATGGTCGGCGCGGACGGTATCGCGATCGACCGGGTGATCCACCCCGTCCTGCCTGTGACCCGCGACGCAGAGGGCGAGCTTCAGGCGATCGGGGCGGGCGGAAAGTCCGAATCCTTCATCTATCTGGAAATGGAACGCGCCGATGCGCGCGACCGGCGCGGCCTGGTCGATGATCTGCGTGGCGTTCTGGCCGATGTGCGCGCCGCCGTGGCCGACTGGTCGGGCTTGCAGGACGCGCTGGCCGCCGATGCGACCACGCTGGGCGAGAAGAATGGCGAGGGCGCGGCGCTCCTGCTGTGGTTCCTGAACGGCAAGCTGACGCTGCTCGGCCATGAGACATGGTATGAGGATGGCCGCGACGCCCCCGCATTGGGCGTGGCGCGGACGCCGCACAAGGTGCCGTTGCTGGCCGACACGTCGCGGCAGCGGGCGCTGGCCTATTTCGCGGAAGGTGGCGCGGCGCCGCTGTTGCTCAAGTCCAACGCGATCTCGACCGTGCACCGTTCGGTGCCGCTCGATCTGGTGCTGGTGCCGATCATCCAGGGCGGTCGCCCCGTCGGTCTGTCGATCCATGCGGGTCTGTGGACCAGCGCCGCGCTCGCCAGCCCCCCGCACGAGGTGCCGGTGCTGCGCACGCGCCTCGCCGCGTTGCAGGCCAAGTTCGGTTTCGATCCGCGCGGCCATACGGGCAAGGCGCTGACCCATGCGCTGACCGCCTTGCCGCATGATCTGGTCACGGCTTTCCCGGCCGAGGCGCTGGAGACGCTGGCGCTGACCGCCATGTCGCTGGCGGACCGGCCGCGTCCCGAACTGGTGCTGATCCGCTCGGTGTTGCAGCGGCATCTGTTCGCCTTTGTCTGGCTGCCGCGCGACGAACTGACCACCGCGCGGCGCGTCGCCATCGGTGACATGCTGGGCGAGGCGGCGAACGGATCGCTGCTCAACTGGTCGATCGCGCTGGAGGACGGCGTCGTCGCGCTGATCCGCTATACCATCGACCTGCGCCAGGATGGCCGCCTGCCGGATACGGCGGCGCTGGCCGAGCGGCTGCGCAAGATGGTGCGCGGATGGATGCCCGATGTCGAGGCGGCGCTGGCCGAACAGGTGCCCGCCCCCCGTGCGGCGCGTCTGGCGCTGCGCTGGGCCAATGCCTTCCCGACCAATTATCGCAACCTCAGCGATGCGGGCGAGGCGGCGGCGGATATTCTGCGCCTGTCGAGCCTGGAGAATGAGGGCAGCCGTTCGGTCCGCCTCTTCCCGGTCCAGCCGGGGCAGGATCGCCAGCTCAAGATCTACAAGCTGAACGGCGCGCTGGCCCTGTCGGACGCGGTGCCGGTCTTGGAGAATTTCGGCTTCCGCGTGATCGGCGAACTGCCGACAAGGCTGCGTGACGATTCCGATCCCTTCGTCCACGACTTCATCGTCGAGACCGAGGCGACCACCGAGCCCAGGGGCGCGGCGGTGCTGGAGGGCGCGATTGCCGCCGTGCTGGAGGGCGCGGCGGAGAATGACGCGTTCAACCGGCTGATCGTCGATGTGGGGTTGAGCCCCCAGGCGGTGGTGCTGTTCCGCGCCTGGTTCCGCTATCTGCGGCAGGCGGGACTGCCTTACGGGCTGACCACCGTGGTCGATGCGCTGCGCCGCGCGCCCAGGCTGGCGACCGCGCTGATCGAGCGGTTCACGGCGGCGCATGACCCGAAGGCGACGGGCGACATCGCCGCCGCCGATGCCGCGATCGCGACCGGGCTGGATGCGGTGTCGGCCATCGACGACGACCGTATTCTGCGCAGCTTCCGCGACATGATCGCGGCGACGTTGCGCACCAACGCCTTTGCCGAGGCTGGCAAGGAAGCGCTGGCGTTCAAGCTGGACAGCCATAGGATTCCGGGCCTGCCCGCGCCGCTGCCGTGGCGTGAGGTGTGGGTCTATTCCCCGCGGGTCGAGGGCATTCACCTGCGCGCCGGGCCGGTGGCACGTGGCGGCCTTGCGCTGGTCGGATCGCCGCGACGACTTCCGCACCGAAATCCTGGGGCTGATGAAGGCGCAACGGGTGAAGAACGCGGTCATCGTGCCGACCGGGGCCAAGGGCGGTTTCTATCCCAAGCAACTCCCGTCGCCGGTCACGGACCGCGACGGATGGGCCGCCGAGGGCAAGGAAAGCTACCGCGTCTTCATCCGCGCTTTGCTGTCGATCACCGACAATATCGTCGAGGGCGCGGTGGTGCACCCGGACGGCGTGCGGGTGCTGGACGGCGAAGACCCCTATTTCGTGGTCGCCGCCGACAAGGGCACCGCGACCTTCTCCGACGTCGCCAATGCGCTGGCGCTGGAGCGCGGTTTCTGGCTGGGCGACGCCTTCGCCTCCGGGGGTAGCCAGGGTTACGACCACAAGGCGATGGGCATCACCGCCAAGGGCGCATGGGTCTCGGTCCAGCGCCACTTCGCCGAGCGCGGCATCGACGTGCAGAGCCAGCCGATCCGCGTGGTCGGTTGCGGCGACATGTCGGGCGACGTGTTCGGCAATGGGATGCTCTTGTCCAAGGCGATCAAGCTGGTCGCCGCGTTCGATCATCGCCACATCTTCCTCGACCCGAACCCCGATCCGGCGGCGAGTTGGGACGAGCGCGCGCGCATGTTCGCGCTTCCCCGGTCGAGTTGGGCGGATTACGACACCAGCCTGATTTCGGCGGGCGGTGGCGTCTTCCCGCGTTCGGCCAAGACCATTCCTCTGTCGGACGAAATCCGTGAGGCCTTGGGCATCACCGCGACCTCGCTCGAACCGGCGGCCTTGATCTCGGCGATCCTGAAGGCCCCGGCCGATCTGCTCTGGTTCGGCGGCATCGGGACGTACATCAAGGCGGCGGCGGAGAACAACGTCCAGGTCGGCGATCCGGCGAACGACCGCCTGCGCGTCGATGCCGAGGATTTGCGGGTCATCGCCATCGGCGAGGGCGCGAATCTGGGCGTCACGCAAGCCGCGCGCATCGCCTTTGCCGAGCGTGGCGGGCGGATCAACACCGACTTCATCGACAATTCGGCGGGCGTCGACTGCTCGGATAACGAGGTCAACATCAAGATCGCGCTCAACCGCGAGATGATCGAGGGCCGGTTGGCGGAGGGCGACCGCAACACGCTTCTCGCGTCGATGACCGATGACGTGGCGCATCTGGTGCTGGAGGATAACCGGCTCCAGACCTTGGGGCTGTCGATCGCCGAGGCGGATGGCGCGGGCGCGATGCCGAGTTACGTCCGCGTCATCGAGATCTTCGAGAGCGCCGGGCGGCTCGACCGCGCGGTCGAGGGGCTGGGTAGCAACGACGTGCTGCTGCGGCGCGGGCAGGACGGCATTCCGTTGACCCGCCCCGAGCTGGCAGTGCTGCTGGCGACGGCCAAGCTGACCTTGCAGGACGCGATCGAGACCAGCCCGCTGGCGCTGGACGACGAACTGCTCCCCGATCTGCGCGCGGCCTTCCCGCCCGCCATGCAGGCGCAGTTCGGCGAGGCCATCGACCAGCATCGCCTGCGGGGCGAGATCGTCGCGACCAAGCTGGCCAACCGGATCGTCAACCGGATGGGCATTCTCCACCCGTTCGAACTGGCGGAGGAGGAAGGCGCGGCGATGGCCGACATCGCGGCGATGTTCGTCGTGGTCGAGCGGCTGTTCGATCTGCCGACCTTGTGGACCGCGATCGAGACGGCGGCGATGCCCGAGGCCGCGCGTATCGGATTGTTCGACGAGGTGGCGCGCGCGACCCGCTCGCAGATCGCCGACCTGTTGCGGGCGATGCCTGCGGGCACGGCCCCCGGCGAGGTGCTGGAGCGGTTGCAGCCGGGCATCGCGCGGCTGGCGGCGGAAACGCCCGCCTTGCTTCGCGACGAGGCCAAGGCGCAGAGTGCGCGGGTGGTGGCCGCGCTGGCAGAGGCGGGTGCGCCTGCCGATCTGGCGGCGCAGGTGGTGCGGGTGTCCGAACTCGACGGCGCGGTGGGGCTGGCCGATCTGGGCCAGCGGCTGTCGCTCGACGAGACGCGGCTGACCCATGCCTTTACCCGTCTGGGCCAGGCGCTGGGCCTTGACTGGGCGCAGGGTCAGGCGGCGCGGATCAACCCCAGCGATCCGTGGGAGCGGTTGCTGATCGCGGGCCTCGCGCGCGACTTCCAGCAGCAGCGGCTGGACTTCCTGGGCCGTGCGGGCGCGACCGATCCCGAAGCCGCGGTCGAGGCCTGGCTGGAGCGCAATGCCGCACGGGTCGGCCAGTTCAAGGCGGTGATCGACCGGGCGCGTCTGGCCGCTCAGCCCAATGCCGCGATGCTGGCCCAGATAGCTGGGCAGGCGCGCGTGCTCCTCGGGCGCTAACTGTTCCCCGGCGAAGGGCGGGGTCCAGTTTCTGTGTCGCATGAGGTGCGCAAAATGCCGCGTGGGAGGCCCCTCCCGCGCGGCGTTTTTGTTCACGCGAAGCCGCGATGACGCGAAGAGTTTTGGTTCGCGCGGAGACGCGGAGGCGCGGAGAAGAAGGTTTGTTCGCGCAGAGGCGCAGAGGACGCAGAGAGGATATGCCGCGCGCAGCGCCCTCTATTCGTCACCGCCTGAGATAAGAGGGCCGCTGGCGCGGCGGGCGAGACATCTCCGCGTCTCCGCGCCTCCGCGCGAACCAAATCTTCTTTTCTTCTTCGCGTCATCGCGGCTTCGCGTGAACAAAAATCAGATCGCCGCACACTTCTCCAGCAACCAGTCGCGATCCGCGTCCTCCAGTTCCGGGGCCAGCCTCTCCGCCACCCGCGCATGATAGGCGTTGAGCCAGTTCCGTTCCCCCGCTGTCAGCAAATCCGCCACGATCAGCGTCCGTTCGATCGGGCAGAGCGTCAGCGTCTCGAATCCCAGCATCTCCCGATCCGCGCCCGCGATGTCGCGCGGCTCGACCAGCACCAGATTCTCGATGCGGATGCCGTACTCGCCCGCCTTGTAATAACCCGGCTCGTTGGACAGCAGCATGCCCGCGCGCAGCGGCTCCATCGCCGCGCCGCCGGGATAGTTGGGCGCGGCGATCCGCTGCGGCCCCTCATGCACCGACAGATAGGCGCCGACGCCGTGGCCGGTGCCATGCGCATAGTCCAGCCCGACCTCCCAGAGCGGCCGCCGCGCCAGCGAGTCCAGATGCCCGCCCAACGTCCCATCCGGGAAGACGGCGGTGGCGAGGCCGATATGCCCCTTGAGCACGCGGGTGAAGCGGTCGCGCATTTCCGCCGTCGGCTCGCCGATCGGCATGACGCGGGTGATGTCGGTGGTGCCGTCCTGATATTGGCCGCCGGAGTCGATCAGGAACAACTGCCCCGGCTCGATCGCGGCGTTCGATTCCTCGGTGACGTGATAATGCGGGCTCGCGCCATGCGCGCCGGTCGCCGAGATGGTCGAGAAGCTGGTGTCCTTGAGCAACCCGGTCGCTTCGCGATACGCCAGCAGCTTGGCGGCTGCCGACAATTCGGTCTGCCCGCCCTTGGGGCATTCGCGCTCGACCCAGTGGAGGAACTTCACCATCGCCGCCCCGTCGCGCACAGAGGCGGCGCGGTGCCCGGCGACTTCGGCGGGGTTCTTGATCGCCTTGGTCAGCACCACCGGATCGCGCAAGCCCAGCACCTTGGCCCCGCCCGCCTCCAGCGCTTGCGCGATCGCCGCCACCGCGCGTTCGGGGTCCGCGACCACGCGCTGGCCTGCAAAGCCGGTCAGATAGCCCTCGAACGCCGCGCGCTCGTGCAGGCGCACCGCATTGCCCAGATGCGCGCGCACCTCGGGCGTGATCTTCTCAGGGGATAGGAACAGGTCGGTTTCGCCGTCCGCATGGATGATCGCATAGGACAGCGCGACCGGCGTGTGCGCGACATCGGTGCCGCGCACGTTGAGCGCCCAGGCGATCGAATCCAGCGCCGACAGCACCACCGCATCGGCGCGTTGCTCGGCCAGCCATTCGCCGATCCGCGCGCGCTTGGCCGCCGAGCTTTCGCCCGCCACTGCATCCTCCTGCACGCTCAGCACGGCGGGGGAGGGGGCGGGGCGATCGGTCCACACCGCGTCGATCGGATTGGCGCTCACCGCGACCAGTTCCGCATCCCGGTCGGCCAGCGCGGCGGTCATGTCGGCGACCTGCTGGCGGGTGTGCAGCCACGGGTCGTACCCGATCCGCTGTCCCGCCGCCGCCTCGCGCCCCAGCCATCCCGCGACGCTATCCTGCGGCACGGGGATATAGGCGTAATCCTCGCCCGACACCTGCTCGCGCACCTGAAGCGTGTAGCGCCCATCGGTAAAGATCGCCGCCTTGTCCGCCAGCACCACCGCCGTTCCCGCCGACCCGCCAAAGCCGGTCAGCCAGGCCAGGCGCTGCGCATAGTCGCCGACATATTCGCTCATATGCTCGTCGGTCAGCGGCACGACGAAGCCGTCCAGCCCTTGCGCGGCCAATTCGGCGCGGAGGGCGGCCAGTCGGGTGGTTGGGCGGGCGGAATGGGGCATGGCAAGACCTGGCAGCGATAGGAGAGTGATCGCGGTCTAGCCCCGCCTTCACACATCGTCGAGCCAGAAGGGTTGTACCCCATCTTCCGTTCGCACTGAGCGAAGTCGAAGTGCACGTACCGCCCATCGCCGCACAGGATTCCCATGGCCTTCGACTTCGCTCAGGCTGAACGGAGGTTGGGGAGAGGGTATGAGGAAACCGCTCGACCCCCTTCCGACAGGACGTAACCCTAGCTACATCCGGGCGATGACCGAACGCCCCGCGCTGACTCCGCCCATTGCCGAAACCCGTGCCCACAGCTTCACCGCGCACGGGATCACGATCGAAGATCCCTATGCCTGGCTGAAAGACCCCGCTTACCCCGAGGTCGAGGACAAGGATGTGCTCGCCTATGTCGAGGCGGAGAATGCCTATTTCGAGGCGGTCATGGCCCCGCGCCAGCCGTTGATCGACCGGCTGTACGAAGAGATGAAGGGGCGGATCAAGGAGGACGAATCCTCCGTGCCCCAGAAGGACGGCGACTGGCTCTACTGGACCGCGTTCGAGACCGGCGGCCAATATCGCAAATGGTGGCGCAAGCCCGTCGCGGGCGGCCCGGACGAGTTGCTGCTCGACGAACCGGCGCTGGCCGAGGGCAAGGACTATTTCCGGCTGGGTGCCTTCTCGATCAGCAACAATGGCCGTTACCTCGCCTATGCGATCGACGACAATGGTTCGGAACGGTTCGAGGTGCGGGTCAAGGACCTGACCACCGGCGAGCATCTGCCCGACGTCATCCCCGGCATGTTGTCGGAAATCGTGTGGGTCGCGGACGATAGCGGCTTTCTCTACGGTGTCGCCAATGCGCAGTGGCGGACCGACAATGCCCGTTTCCATCGGCTGGGCACGCCGGTCGAGCAGGATGTCGAACTGTTCCATGAAGACGACGAAGGCTATCGCGTCGCCGTTGCCGAAACCTCCGCACGCAACTGGATCGTGATCGCGACTGGTGACCATGTCACCAGCGAGGTGCGCCTCCTTCCGGCCGACAATGTCTTTGCCGAACCGATCCTGGTCGCGCCCCGTAGGCAAGGCCGCGAATATGATGTGGACGAGCATGACGGCACGCTGTTCATCCACACCAACGATGTGGACCCGCAATTCCGCCTGTGCACCGCCTCGATCGAGAACCCCGGCGACTGGCATGAGCTGATCGGGCCGGACCCGCATTTCTATATGACCGGGGTGGAGTGCTATAAGGACTTCTTCGTGGTCGAGGGCCGCGAGGACGGTTTGGACCGGATCGCCATCCATCGCTACGACACGCCGACCGTGCCCCAGCGGATCGAATTTCCCGAGCAAAGCTATACGGCGGGCCTGGGTGACAATCCCGAATATGACGTGTCGGTGCTGCGGCTCGGCTATGAGTCGATGGTCACGCCGGGCACCGTCTATGACTATGACGTGGCGACGGGCGGGATGACCGTGCTGAAGGTGCAGGAAATCCCCTCGGGCTATGATGCCGACAAATACCGGACCGAGCGGCTGAAGATCGCCGCGCGCGACGGAACGTTGGTGCCGGTGTCGATCGTCTATCCGAAGGACTTCCCGCGCGACGGGTCGGGCAAGCTGTTCCTCTATGCGTACGGCGCTTACGGCTATGCGATTCCGCCGGGCTTCTCGACCGGTCGCATGAGCCTGCTCGATCGCGGTTTCGCCTATGCCATCGCGCATATTCGCGGCGGCGACGATCTGGGCCAGCAATGGTATCTGGACGGCAAGCTGGAGAAGCGGACCAACACATTTCACGACTTCGTCGATGTGGCGAAGGGGCTGATCGAGGGCGGCTGGACCCAGGCGGGCCGGATCGCCATCGCGGGCCGCTCGGCGGGGGGCGAGTTGATGGGCGCTGTGGTCAATTCCGACCCCGAACTCTGGGGCGCGGTGATCGCGGACGTGCCGTTCGTCGATGTGCTCAACACGATGATGGATGCCGAATTGCCGCTGACGCCCGGCGAATGGCCCGAATGGGGCAACCCGATCGAGGACAAGGCGGCCTTCGAACTGATCCGCAGCTATAGCCCCTATGACAATGTGAAGCCGCAAGCCTATCCGCCGATGTTCATCTCCGGCGGGCTGAACGATCCGCGCGTGACCTATTGGGAACCCGCCAAATGGGCCGCCCGGCTGCGCGCGACCAAGACCGACGACAACCTGCTGCTGCTCAAGACCAATATGGGCGCGGGCCATGGCGGCAAGTCGGGCCGGTTCGAATCCTTGCGCGAAGGGGCGGAGGAACATGCCTTCGTCCTGTGGCAGATGGGAGTCGAATCCTGAGCATCGAGGCGATCGTCGCACGTTTCGGCGTCGCGGCGATCGCGCTGGGCGCGGGGCTGGAGGGGGAGACGGCGGTCGTCACCGGCGGCATCCTGGCGCATCAGGGGCTGGTCGCCTGGCCCGCCGCGCTGATCGCCGCGGCCATCGGATCGTTCGTCGCCGATCAGATCTTCTTCACCATCGGTCGAAGGTCGCGCGACGGGCGCTGGATCGGCAAGCTGCGCAAAAGGCGGGTCTATGCGCGCGTGACCCATATGATGGAGCGTTATCCGGTCGGCTTCATCTTCGCCTTCCGCTTCCTCTATGGCCTGCGCACGATCAGCCCGGTGGCTTTGGGCACCAGCAAGGTGTCGACCCGGCTGTTCGTCGCGGTCAACGCCGCATCCGCCGCATGTTGGGCGTCGATCTTCACCGGCATCGGTTATCTGTTCGGCGAGGCGTTTCAGGAGCTTGCCGCGCGCTACCGCCCCAGTCCGCGCCATATCCTGATGGCCGCCGCGCTGGTGATGGTCGCCGCCGCGATAGGTTGGGGCGTCCGCGCGCTGTGGCAGAGATACAGGGAGCCGAACGAACAGGGATGAGCCGCTTCTCGATCCAGATCACCGCCGCGCCTGAGCATATCGACGAACTGGGCCATGTGAACAACGCCGTATGGGTCCAGTGGATTCAGGCGATCGCCACCGCGCATTGGGAAGCCGTCGCCCCGCCGGAGCATGTCGCGGCCCATGTATGGGTCGTGACGCGGCACGAGATCGACTATCGTGGCAATGTCGTGGCGGGGGAGACGGTGACGGCCGAAACCTGGGTGCCCGACCCGCCCAAGGGCGCGCGGTTCGACCGGCATGTCCGCTTCCTGGGCGCGGATGGTCAGGTGAAGGTGGAGGCGGTGACCACCTGGGCGCTGATCGACCGCGCGACGGGCCGGTTGCTCCGCGTTACGCCGGAGATCGCCGCCCCCTTCTTCGAGGTTTGACCGCAAGAAGCAGGACGCATCGTCGCCCATGATGCGATAAGGTCGCGCCATGTTGAGCGAATGCACCATGGCCTCGCCGGTGGGCGAGTTGACCCTCGTGGCGAGCGAGCGCGGCTTGCGCGCCGTCCTCTGGGCCGAAGAGCGGGCGGGCCGCGTGCCCTTGCCCGAACGGCGCAGCGACCCGGCCCATGGCATATTGGCCCAGGCGGTCCGCCAACTGACCGACTATTTCGATGGCCAGCGCCGCGCCTTCGACCTGCCGCTCGATCCCGTGGGCACCGACTTTCAGAAGAGCGTCTGGACCGCCCTGAACGCCATTCCTTATGGCGAGACGCGCAGCTACGCCGCGCTCGCCACCGCGATCGGGCGGCCGGGGGCGTCGCGGGCGGTGGGGGCGGCGAATGGCCGCAATCCGCTGTCGATCGTCACGCCCTGCCACCGGGTGATCGGCGCGAACGGCACGCTGACCGGCTTTGCGGGCGGACTGGCGGTGAAGCAGTGGCTGTTGGCGCACGAGCGCGGCGAACCGGCGCTGGCTCTGGCATGAGCTATCCGCCACGTCAGTTTCGGGAAACGCGCGAAGCGGTGTTGCTGGAGGCGGTCGGGGCCATCGGCCTCGCCTCGCTGGTCGTGGTGCGCGACGGCGCGCCCGAGGCGGTTTCACTGCCGATGCTGGCGGTGCCGCAGGGCGATGGTTGGATGCTGGAGGGGCATGTCGCGCTCGCCAACCCATTGTGGCGGCTGGCCGAGGGCGGTTGCGCGGCGTTGGCGATCTTTCAGGGACCGCATGCCTATGTCCATCCCGGCTGGTATCCGGCCAAGCGCGAACATGGGAAGGTCGTGCCCACCTGGAACTACGTCACGGTCCATGCGCATGGTCCGCTATTCTCGACACGCGATCCGGCATGGCTGGCGGCGCATCTCGCGCGGCTGACCGATGCGCGGGAAGCCGGCCGTGATGATCCCTGGTCGCTGGACGATGCCCCGGACGGTTTCATCCAGGGCTTGCAGCGCGGGATCGTCGGGCTGACGCTCCGGGTGGAGCGGCTGGAAGGCATATGGAAGATCGCGCAACATCATGATGACGCGAACCGCCGCGGCGTGATCGCCGGGCTGGCGGCGTCCTCCGACTCGGGCGACCGGGCGATGGCGGAGGTGATGGCGGAGCGGTAGAGGCTTGCGGCGGTTCGCCAGATGGTCGCTGGCCGGCGGAGGATCAATGGCCGTAACGGGGGCCTTGAAGCGACTCCACCCGAAACGGGTGAGAGACCATGCGTAATATTGTGGAGGGGCGCGCCGTGCGAGGCGTCCTTTGCCGAAGCCCCCCTCCGTCAGGCCTTCGGCCTGCCACCTCCCCGTGCCGGGGAGGATCGTCGGTCAGTCCTGCCAGATGATTCGGATCGGCGCGTCGATGCCCAGCACCGCATGGACCGGGCAGGCCGCAGCCGCTGCTTCCAGTCGCTTGCGCTGGCCGACATCGTATCGCCCCGGCACGCGCACCGTCACCGCCATCTTCACGATCCGGCGCGCGGCGTTGCCCATCTCCTTGGTCACGGTCGCGGTCGCGCCCGCCAGTTCCAGCCCGGCGACGCGTCCCGCCATCGCCATGATGCTGAGCACGCAGCCGCCCAGCGACACCGACAGCATGTCGCTCGGCGAGAAGTTCTCACCCCGTCCGCCCAGTTCCTGCGACGCATCCATGACCAGCACTGCGCCATTATCGGGATGTGCGACATGGCAGCGCAGCCCGCCTTCGTAATGAACGACGAAATCCGCCACGACGCTTATCCGCTGTTGCGCAAGGCCGTGGCGATGCCGTTGATCGACAACAGGATGCCCTCGCCGATGCGGGGATCGTCTTCGCCCGCCCGGTGGCGTTTCATCAGCTCGATCTGGAGCAGGTTGAGCGGCTCGATATAGGGCAGGCGCAGGCGGATCGAGGCCTCCAGTGCCGGATTGGCGGACAGCAGTCGCGTCTGTTCGGTCACGGTCAGCAGCCCGTCACGCGCCCGGTGCCAGCCGTCATGGATGCGCCCGAAGATCGCATCGCGCATCGCTTCATCCTCGACCAGCCCGGCATAGCGGCGTGCGATGCCGATATCCGACTTGGCGAGCACCATCTCCATATTGGCGAGCGTCGCGGCAAAGAAGGGCCAGCTCTTCGCCATCTCGGCGAGCAGCGCCTTGTCCTCGAACCGCGCGATGGCGGTGCCGACCCCGAACCAGCCCGGCAGCATGACGCGCGCCTGCGCCCAGCTGAACACCCAGGGGATGGCGCGCAGGTCTTCGATCGCGTCGGATTTCTTGCGGCTGGCCGGGCGGCTGCCGATCTTCAGCCCGGCGATCTCGGCGATCGGGGTCATCTGGCGGAAGAAGGTGCGGAAGCCCTCCGTGCCATAGACCAGATCGCGATAGGTGGTGAAGGCGGTCGCCGACAGCTCCTCCATCGCGGCGGTGAAGCGCGCGTTATCCGCCGCCGACAAACGGTCGGGCTCCAGGCTGGCGAGGAGCGTGGCCGAGGCCATCGCCTCCAAATTGGTCAGCGCGGAGTCGCGTGTGCCATATTTGCCCGCGATCACCTCGCCCTGTTCGGTGATGCGGATGCGCCCCTGCACCGTGTCGTGCGGCTGGGCACGGATCGCGGCGAAGGCGCTACCCCCGCCGCGCCCCACCGCACCGCCGCGCCCGTGGAACAGCTGCATCCGCACGCCCGCCTCCTCGAACACCGGGCGGAAGGCGCTCGATGCCTTGGACAGCGACCAGGTGGAGGTCAGGTAGCCGCCATCCTTGTTCGAGTCCGAATAGCCGATCATCACCTCCTGAGCCCCTCGCGCGCGGACGATGGTGGCGATCTCGGGCAGCGCGAAATAGGCGCGCATGATCTCGGGGCCTGCCTCCAGATCCTCGATCGTCTCGAACAAGGGCACCGCCATGATCGCGGCGGTGGCGGGATTACCGGGGCGGTAGAGGCCGAATTCCTTCAGCATCAGGTTGATTTCCAGCAGGTCGGACACCGACTTGCCCATCGAGACGATATAGTTGGTCAGGCACTTCGGCCCGTATTTGGCATGCGCATCGGCCGCCGCCTGGACGATCGCCAGTTCGGAGCGGGTCTCGTCCGAATAGTCCGCATAATGGCTGAACAGCGGTCGGGCATTGGCCAGTTCGCGGCGGAGCAGCGCGACGCGGGCGTCCTCGTCCAGCGCCAGATAATCCGCCTCGACCCCGGCGACCTTCAACAGTTCGGCGACGACCCGCTCATGCACCGCGGAATTCTGGCGCAGGTCGAGCGTCGCCAGATGGAAGCCGAAGGTCTCGACCGCGCGGATCAGCCGTCCCAGCGCGCCACCGCTCGCCAGCGCCCCGTCACCGCGGGCCGCCAGCCCGCGCGCGATCGCGACCAGATCGGTGCGCAGCGCCTTGGGATCGGGATAGGGCTCGCCGGTCAGCCGACCGGGACGCGGCGGGGTCTTGCCGGTCAATTTCTGATGGGTCGCGGCGAGGCGGGCATAGATGCCCGACAGCGCACGGCGATAGGGCTCGTCCGAGCGGCTGAGCGCATCGTCGCCGCTCGCATCGGCCAAGGCCAGTACCGCCGCGTCCACCTCGGCATGTTCGGTCGAGATGGACAGCTCGGCGCCCAGCGCGTGGACCGCCTCGCAATAATGGGTCAGCACCGCGTCCGCCGCCTGGGCGAGCGCGGTGGTCAGCGATTCGGCGGTGACGAAGGGATTGCCGTCGCGGTCGCCGCCGATCCACGAACCGGGCCGCAGGAAGGCGGGCACGCGCGCGCCGAACGCCTTGTCCCAGCGCTGATACAAGGCGGGTAGCACCGGCAGGAACACGTCGCGCAGATAGGACAGCGCCGTCTCCACCTCGTCGGTGACGTACAACCGCTCGCGCCGCAGCACACGGGTCTGCCACAGCAATGCGATCTGGCGGCCGATCGCGGCCTCCACATCATCGCCATCGGGCGTCACGTCGCGGCCCGCATCGCGCATCGCCAGCAGTTCGGCGATGCGGTTGCGGTGGTCGATCATGCTCTTGCGCCGCACCTCCGTGGGGTGCGCGGTCAGCACGGGAACGACCAGCGCACGGGCCAGCAACTCCATCGCCGCCTCGCGGTCGATGCCCTTGTCAGCCAGCGTCTCCAGCACCTCAGCGATATCGGTGCCCGGCTCGCGCGCGATGCCCTGGCGATCCTCGGCCAGATTGGCGAGCATCGAGAACAGCATGAAGCCGCGCACGAAATCCAGCGTCTCGTCCAGCGCCAGCTTTTCCAGTTGTAGATCGACCTCGGCATCGTCGCCCAGGCCGCGGTGGCGATTGACCGAGGCGCGGCGAATGGCCTCCGTCGCCTCGAACAGCGCATCGCCGCCATAGCGGCGGATCACGTCACCCAGTTGCGCGCCCAGAAAGCGGATGTCGGCATTGTTGGCGATAGGAGGCAAGGTCGTCATAGGCGCCATTGCTGCAACGCAATAGCTTGGGCGTCAACCGATTGCCGTGCGTAATTTTGGTATAATATTATTCGATAATGCGTGTCGGTAGTTGCGTTTCACGGGGCTCGGCAGCGTGGCGAAGGCGGCATCGTGCGAGCCCGACAAGTGTGAGGTCCGTAATTCCGGGCTGTTGGGCATCGCCGCTGAAATTCCGCGCCGACAGATGATGAGTTGATACCCTTAATTCGTATTCCCTGGCGCACCCGCGCCCGTCGCTACCGGATTGCTCGGCGTGGCGGGGCGTTCGGTGCGCGAGGCTTCGCGTTCCTCCGACGTCACCGTGCCGTCGCGGTTCAGGTCCATCCGGTCGAACCGGGCCAGCATCCCCTCGAAAAATTCGCTCTCGGTGATCTCGCCGTCCTTGTTGCGGTCGAGTTCCCACAGCCGGGAATTGGTGCTGGGCATTTCATCGGGCGTGATGATGTCGTTGCCGTCGCGATCCAGTTCGCGGAAGCGGCGCGCCATCATGCCTCCGAAATCGACCCGCGACGTCACGGAAGGCGGCACGAACCCGGCCTTGGCGGCGGCGCGATCGGCCTCGGCGCGGTTTTCCTCCTTCTTTCCACAGGCGGTGGTCGCGGCCATCAACGCCGTCAGCCCCAGGCCCATCGCCCATGCACGCATTCGACACTCCCAGCTTCGTTACGCTTCCAACTCAACGTCCCAGTACAGCCAGTCGTGCCATGTTTCATGCAGATAATTGGGCGGGAAGCTGCGGCCATGTTCCTGCAAATGCCAATTCGTCGGGCGGATCGGCTCGATATGCAGCGGCATCGCGGCCTGGCGCGGGGTGCGCCCGCCCTTCTTCAGATTGCAGGGGGCACAGGCGGTGACGACATTCTCCCAGGTCGTCCGCCCGCCCTGTGCGCGGGGGATGACATGGTCGAAGGTCAGGTCGCGGTGCGATCCGCAATATTGGCAGGAGAAGCGGTCGCGCAGGAACAGGTTGAAACGGGTGAAGGCCGGGAATTGCGACGGCTTCACGAATTGCTTGAGCGCGATGACCGAGGGCAGCTTGACCTTGGCGGTCGGGCTGCGCACCTCACGCTCATAATGGGCGACGATATCCACCCGGTCGAGGAACACGGCCTTCACCGCGGTCTGCCAGGGCCAGACCGACAGCGGATAATAGGACAGCGGCGTATAATCGGCGTTCAGCACGAGAGCCGGACAGGAGTCCGGGTGTCGGATCAAGTCGGGATGAAACACAGCTCCTCCCTTCGCGGTACTGCTGCGCCTTTCGCCCAGCAGCGTGACATGGCTATGACAGCATGGGACGGGAATCGCGGTCAAGAGGCTGGGCGATGAGCGGAGTGCGACCCGTGACGCGTTTTGCGCCGAGCCCGACCGGGCGGCTGCATCTGGGCCATGCCCTGTCGGCGGTGCGCGCGCATGATCTGGCGCGGGCGGGGGGCGGCCGTTTCCTCCTGCGGATCGAGGATATCGACGGCACCCGCAGCCGCCCCGAGCATGTCGAGGCGATTCTTCGCGATCTGGAATGGCTGGGCCTGGAATGGGACGATCTGTCCTTCCAGTCCGAACGACTGGACCTGTATGCGGCGGCGCAGGCGCGGCTGGCCGACTTGCTCTATCCCTGTTTCTGCACCCGCGCCGAGATCGCCGCCAGCCTGTCCGCGCCGCATGGACCTTCGCCCATTTATCCCGGCACCTGCCGTCATCGGTCCGCCGAGGAGCGCGCCGCGCGGATGGCGGAGCCGCATGGCTGGCGGATCGACATGGCGCGTGCGGCGGCGCTGGCAGGCCCGCTGGACTGGCATGACGAAGGGGCGGGTGCAGTCGTCGCCGATCCGCTGAGCCATGGCGACGTGATCCTGGCGCGCAAGGACGCGCCCGCCAGCTATCATCTGGCGGTGACGGTGGACGATGCGGCCCAGGGCGTGACCGATGTGGTGCGCGGGGTCGATCTGTTCGAGGCGACCCATGTCCATCGGCTGCTCCAGGCGCTGCTGGGCCTGCCGACGCCGCTCTATCACCACCATCCGCTGATCGTCGGCGCGGACGGCCAGCGTCTGGCCAAGCGCCACGGCGCGCCCGCGCTGGCGGCGATGCGAGAGGACGGGGTGGACGGCCGCGCGCTGGCGGATGCGCTGCGCCGCAATATGCTTCCCGCTGGATTTCGGCTGGGGGAGGCGTAAGCTTCGGGCATGAGCACTTTTCTCGTGATCCTGCTGATCGCCGCGATGATCGCCACCGTCGTCGCGCTGGTGCGTGGCATCATCTCCTTCCTTCAGGAAGCGACCGCCGAGGCGAAGGGGGAGGGGCCGACCGCGTCGCAGCTCAAGTCCAACCGGATGATGCAGCAGCGCATCTTCTTCCAGGCGCTGGCGATCACCGTCGTCGTGCTCTTGCTGTTCATGGCGGGGCGGACCTGATTCCTTGGTCAAGCTGACGAAAATCTACACCCGCACCGGCGATACGGGCACCACCGGGCTGGTCGACGGATCGCGCCGGTCCAAGGCCGAGCCCCGCATGGTCGCGATCGGCGAGGTGGATGAGGCGAACAGCGCGATCGGCGTCGCGCTGCTGTCGATCGAGGGGACGCTTCACGAGCAATTGACGCGCATCCAGAACGATCTGTTCGACCTGGGCGCCGACCTCGCCACGCCGGGGGAGATCGAGGGGGCGCTGCGTATCCTGCCCGAACAGGTCGCGCGGCTGGAGGCGGAGATCGACGCGATGAACGCGACGCTGTCGCCGCTCACCAGCTTCATCCTGCCCGGCGGCACATCGGCGGCGGCGCATCTGCATCTGGCGCGTGCGATCGCGCGGCGCGCCGAGCGGGCTGGGGTCGCGCTGGGTGAGCAGGAGGCGATCAACCCGTCCGCGCTCGCCTATCTCAACCGTCTGTCGGACTGGCTGTTCGTCGCCGCGCGCGCGGTGAACCAAAACGGCGCGTCGGACGTTCTTTGGGTTCCAGGAGGGGTGCGAACGACACGGTAAAGGGCCGGTCGCTGTTCCCCGCAATCCGGGGAGCACCCGAATGCCGACTATCGTCCCGTCCTCCGCGACGGCGCCGACGCCTGCTCATCGACTGGCATCCCGTTATCGCGCGGTCCGGGGGCTGACCCTGTCGCTGGCCGAGCCGCTGTCCGACGCCGATGCGACGGTGCAGTCCATGCCCGACGCCTCGCCCGCCAAATGGCATATGGCGCACACGACCTGGTTCTTCGAAACCTTCGTGTTGCGCGATCATGTGCCGGGTTATCAACTGCACGACCCGCGCTTCCCGTTCCTGTTCAACAGCTATTACGAGGCGGAAGGAAAGCGCCATGCGCGGCACCGCCGGGGGATGATCACCCGCCCGACGCTGGACGAGGTGCGGGCGTACCGGGCGCATGTCGATGACGCGCTGATGGCGGCGATGCCCGATCTGCCCGAGGCGGCGCTCGAACTGGTCGCGCTGGGGTGCCACCACGAGGAGCAGCATCAGGAATTGTTCGTCACCGATATCCTGCATCTCTTTTCCGAAAACCCGCTCGAACCCGCGCTCTACGCGCCCCGGCCCAAGACCCCGGTCGCCATGCCGGGGCCGATCGGCTGGATCGAGGGGCGGCAGGGGATCGTGCAGGTCGGCCATGACGGACAAGGTTTAGCCTTCGATTGCGAGGGGCCGCGCCACGACGCGCTGCTCCATCCGCACGCCGTCGCCGACCGGACCGTCACCAATGCCGAATGGATGCGCTTCATCGAGGATGGCGGCTATCGCGATCCGCGCCTCTGGCTGTCGGACGGCTGGGCCTGGGTGAAGGCAGAGGGCATCGCCGCACCGCTCTATTGGGAAGAACGCGACGGCGGCTGGACCCGTTTCGGGCTGGACGGGCGGCGCGCGATCGACCCCGCCGCGCCCGTCACTCACGTCAGCTTCTACGAGGCCGATGCCTATGCGACCTGGGCGGGCGCGCGGCTGCCGACCGAGATGGAATGGGAAGCGGCGGCGACCGCGCACGACGCCTCCGCCGGCAACCAGATGGACGCCGCCGGCGCGATCGAGCCGCGCCCGGCCACCGAGGGGCCGGCCTTTTTCGGTGATGTCTGGGAATGGACCGGCAGCGCCTATCGCCCCTATCCCGGCTTCCGCCCCGTCGAGGGCGCGGTCGGCGAATATAACGGCAAGTTCATGAACGGGCAGTTCGTCCTGCGCGGCGGCAGTTGCGCGACGCCGCGCGGCCATGCGCGCGCCAGCTACCGCAACTTCTTCTATCCCCATCAGCGCTGGCAATTCACCGGCGTCCGTCTGGCAAAGGACCTGTAACCATGCTGAAGCCCGAGATCGAGGACGGTCAGATGTCGCTTGCCGACCCCGCCTTCCGCGCCGATGTGCTGGCCGGGCTGGAGCGTCGCCCGCGCGCCATTCCCGCCCGCTGGTTCTATGACCGCAAGGGGTCGGAACTGTTCGAGGCGATCACCGACCTGCCCGAATATTATCCCACCCGCGCCGAAACCGCGATCCTGAAGACCATCTGCCCCGATCTGATCCGGCATGTCGGCAAGGGGCGCGCGGTGGTCGAGTTCGGATCGGGCTCATCGACCAAGACGCCGGTGCTGCTCCGCTGCGTCGAGCCGTCCGCCTATGTACCGATCGACATTTCGGGCGATTTCCTGCGCGACTCCGCGCGCAACCTGCAACAGGCCTTCCCGGACCTGCCCATCCATCCGCTGGAGGGCGATTTCATGCGCCCGTTGGCGCTCCCTGCCATGGTCGCCGACGCGCCCAAGCTGGGCTTCTTCCCCGGATCGACCATCGGCAACATGACCCCGGCCATGGCGACCGACCTGCTGCGCGCGATGCGCGGCTCGCTGGGCGAGGGGGCGATGCTGTTGATCGGGATGGACCGGGCCAAGTCGAGCGAGGTGCTGGTCCCCGCCTATGACGATGCGCAGGGGGTGACGGCGGCGTTCAACCGCAACCTGCTCGACCGGATCAATCGCGAGCTCGACGGCACCATCCCGGTCGACGCCTTCCGCCACCGCGCGGTGTGGAACGACGATCGCTCGCGCATCGAAATGCACCTGGCCGCCGAGCGGGACGTCGACTTCACCATCGAGGGCCGCCCCTTCGCCATGGCGGCGGGCGAGACGATCCATACCGAGAACAGCCACAAATATGGCCCGCGCGATGCCAAGATCCTGTTGCGTGCGGGCGGCTGGACGCCGGTGGCGCAGTGGAGCGACCCGGACGACCTGTTCGCCGTCTATCTTGCCGAGGCGCAATCGGTCCGTCTCGCGCCATGACCGGCCTGTCGGCATAAGATTTTCGGCAAAACGCTTTTTTTTAAAAAAGCTGCGTCTTTTTTGGGTGGATGACGTTTCGCTTCATGGTCCGGCTGAAAACCTAGATCAAGGAAAGTTCTCGGCCATGCCCCTTTGTGAGCTCTTCTGACGGTTACCTAAATACAGAAGAGCTCATCTTGGTTCCTTTAGGGAGGAGCATGATGACGGAAAGCGCACAACTGCTCGACGCGTTCGACGCGCGGGCCGAGCGCCGCAATCTGCGGCGCGATTTCTTCAAACTCGCGGTCGGAGCGGCTGCTGCCGGAGCGACCGCCTTCACCCTGACCAGCAAGGCCGGGGCACAGGCGGCGATCACCGATACCGACATCCTGAACTTCGCGCTGAACCTCGAATATCTCGAGGCGCAATTCTATGCCTATGCCGCCAACGGCGCGGGCCTGCCCGCCAGCCAGTTGACGGGCACGGGCAACCAGGGTGCGGTGACCGGCGGCGCGCAGGTCAATTTCGCCACCGGCAACGGCGACGACGCGATCATCGGCCAATATGCGCGAGAGATCGCCGCCGACGAGGCCGCCCATGTCGCCTTCCTGCGCACCGCGCTGGGCAGTGCGGCCGTCGCGCAACCGGCGATCAACATCTCCGGCGACGCCAATGGTCCGTTCACGGCGGCGGCGCGCGCGGCGGGCGTGGTCGGTGCCACCGAAACCTTCAACCCCTATGCCTCGCCGACCGCGTTCCTGCTGGGCGCCTATATCTTCGAGGATGTCGGGGTGACCGCCTATAAGGGCGCCTCGCCGCTGATCAGCAACAAGACCTTCCTCCAGGCCGCGGCGGGCATCCTGGCGGTCGAGGCCTATCATGCCGCGATCGTTCGCACGACGCTCTACGGCCTGGGCTATGACATGAACAACCCGCAGCCCTCGCTGATCACCGCGGCAGGCCGCATCTCGGACGCGCGCGACAGCCTCGACGGCTCGACCGACCTCGACCAGGGGATCGCGCAGACGACCGTCAACGGTCAGCTGGTGTCGAACATCGTGCCGCTCGACAATAACGGCATCGCGTTCAGCCGGACGCCGCAGCAGGTGCTCAACATCGTGTATCTGAACAATGCGGCGGCGACGCTCGGGGGTTTCTTCCCGGCGGGCGTGAACGGCACCCTGCGCGCCAGTGCGGCGAACTGATCCCTTTTTCCTCGTTTCGAGAGGATTATCATCATGAGCGAAGAACGCTTCATTCTCGATGTCATTGACGAAGCCTCGGCCAAGCGCCGGGCCGATCGCCGCCGTTTCATGCGCATGGCCGCCGGAGCGGGGGCCGTGGGCGGACTGGCGATGCTGGGCGCCTGCAACAATGACGATGACGACGTGATCGTCGTCCCCACCCCGACGCCGACCGCCAGCCCGACCGGGTCGGTCACCGATGCCGATGTGCTGAACTTCGCGCTCCAACTCGAATATCTGGAAGCGCAATTCTACAGCTATGCCGCCTTCAATACGGGCCTCGCCGCGTCGTTCCAGACGGGGACGGGCACGCAAGGGGCGGTCGCGACCGGCACCAGCGGCCAGCCGCGCGGGGTCGCGTTCAAGGACCCGATCGTCGCGCAATATGCGCGCGAGATCGCTCTGGACGAGATCGCGCACGTCAACTTCCTGCGCACCGCGCTCGGCACCTCGGCGGTGGCGCAACCGGCGATCAACCTGTCGGGCGATGCCAATGGCGCCTTCACCGCGGCGGCGCGTGCCGCCGGCGTGATCGCGGCGGACGCGACCTTCGATCCTTACGCCTCGGACGAGAATTTCCTGCTCGCCGCCTATATCTTCGAGGATGTCGGGGTGACCGCCTATATGGGCGGTGTCACCCTGTTGACCAACAAGACCTATGTCGAGGCGGCGGCGGGCATCCATGCGGCGGAGGCCTATCATGCCGGGCTTGTCCGCTCGGTCCTGTATCGCAAGGGGCTGACCACCGCCGCCGGACAGATCTCCGACGCGCGCGACAGCCTGGACGGCTCGGCCGACCTCGATCAGGGCATCGTCGCGACGGTCAACGGCACGCAGGTGGCGAACATCGTTCCCGCCGATTCCAATGCGATCGCCTTTCCCCGCACGCCCGGCCAGGTGCTGAACGTCGTCTATCTCAACAAGGCGGCGGTGACCGGCGGGGGCTTCTTCCCCAACGGCCTGAACGGCAACGTCCGGACCAGCGCCGCCAGCGGATAAGCACCGATCCTCTTCACGGTCCTTGCCCCGATCGGCCCTAGTCCCCTGGCCGGTCGGGGTTTTTTTGTCGCCGCGCCGTGCCCCTATCCGGGCGGGTCATGGCGCGGCAAAGCAAAACCCCTTCTTATCCGCCGTAAAACCGCTTATGCTGCGCCCATCCCCGGGGGAGCGCTGGCCTGCGCTTGAGAGGGGGGCAGGAGCCCCCGACCCGCTGAACCTGATCCGGCTGACACCGGCGTAGGGAGGGAGCGGCCCCATCTCTCATGGTCCGTTTCCTCCGCATGGAGTGGACGACTATGGCAGATATCCCCGTAAAGACCGAGATTCCCCCCGCGGGCAGCGCAATAGGCGTGACCACCGGCCCCATTCGTGGCTCGAAGAAGATTCATGTCGGACCGCTGGGCGTCGCGATGCGCGAAATCCATCTCGACCCCTCCTCGGGCGAGCCGCCGCTGCGCGTCTACGACACCAGCGGCCCCTATACCGACCCGACCGCACGCATCGACATCATGGCGGGCCTGCCGCAGATCCGCCGCGCGTGGATCGAGGGGCGCGGCGATGTCGAGGCCTATGACGGCCGCGAAATCCGCCCCGAGGACAATGGCCAGCTCGGCCCCGACCGTTCGGGCGGCGTGCCGCAATTCCCGCGCACCGGGCTGAATCGGCCGCTGCGCGCGCGTGCAGGCATGAACGTCAGCCAGATGCATTATGCACGCCGCGGCATCATCACGCCGGAAATGGAATATGTCGCGACCCGCGAGAATCTGGGCCGCGAGATGCTGCGCGAATATGCCCGCGACGGCGAAAGCTTCGGCGCGGCGATTCCCGATTATGTCACGCCCGAATTCGTCCGCGACGAAGTGGCGCGCGGCCGGGCGATCATCCCCAACAACATCAACCACCCCGAATCCGAGCCGATGGCGATCGGCCGCAACTTCCTGGTCAAGATCAACGCCAATATCGGCAATTCGGCGGTCGCCTCCAACGTCGCCACCGAGGTCGACAAGCTGGTCTGGTCGATCCGCTGGGGCGCGGACACGGTGATGGACCTGTCGACCGGCCGCAACATCCACGACACGCGCGAATGGATCATCCGCAACTCGCCGGTGCCGATCGGCACCGTGCCCATCTATCAGGCGCTGGAAAAGGTCGGCGGCATCGCCGAGGAGCTGACCTGGGAAATCTTCCGCGATACGCTGATCGAACAGGCCGAGCAGGGCGTCGACTATTTCACCATCCATGCGGGCGTCCGCCTGCCCTATATCCCGCTGACCGCGAAGCGCGTGACCGGCATCGTGTCGCGCGGCGGCTCGATCATGGCGAAATGGTGCCTGGCGCATCACAAGGAGTCGTTCCTCTACGAACGCTTCGACGAGATCACCGAGATCATGAAGGCCTATGACATCGCCTATTCGCTGGGCGACGGCCTGCGTCCCGGCGCGATCGCCGACGCCAATGACGAGGCGCAGTTCGCCGAACTCTACACGCTGGGCGAGCTGACCAAGCGCGCCTGGGAACAGGATGTGCAGGTGATGATCGAGGGCCCCGGCCATGTGCCCATGCACAAGATCAAGCAGAATATGGACAAGCAGCTGGAGGCGTGCGGCGAGGCGCCCTTCTACACCCTCGGGCCGCTGACCACCGACATCGCGCCGGGATACGACCATATCACCAGCGGCATCGGCGCGGCGATGATCGGCTGGTACGGCACGGCGATGCTCTGCTACGTCACGCCCAAGGAGCATCTGGGCCTGCCCGACCGCGACGACGTGAAGGTCGGCGTGGTGACGTACAAGCTGGCCGCCCACGCCGCCGACCTGGCCAAGGGGCATCCCGCCGCCAAGATGCGCGACGACGCGCTCAGCCGCGCCCGCTTCGAGTTCCGCTGGCGCGACCAGTTCAACCTGTCGCTCGACCCCGACACGGCGGAATCCTACCACGACCAGACGCTTCCGGCGGAGGGTGCGAAGACCGCGCATTTCTGTTCGATGTGCGGCCCGAAATTCTGCTCGATGAAGATCACGCAGGAGGTTCGGGAATTCGCGGCGAAGCAGAACGCCCCGGTGGAGACCTTCGTCGCGGCCGAGGACGCCGAGGCGGGGATGCAGGAAATGAGCGAGAAATTCCGCGAGAAGGGCGGGGAGGTTTACCTTCCGGCGGAGTGAGGGGTCAGGTGGAAGGCGGTTTCTTACAAACCGCCTTCCTCTTGAATTATTTTCACGAAATCGATGGGGTCATAAAAATAGTTGCGATATGCCGATCTCAACTGCTTCGGGTTATCGGATCGGACATATACCGCATTAACACTATCGTCGCTTGCTTCCAATTCGCTTGCTTTTGCAATCGCCAAGGCTGCTGTTTTGAATGGCAAAACTTCAAGTTCGAGAGATCCATTTTGATGGCGATGAATGTTTAGAACGTTATGATTTTGAAGGTTTTCTTCATCCTCAAACTGTTTCAAAAGTTCAAGTCGCCTAAGTATCCCAAGCTTGTCTTCAAGGCCTTGAAGTTCGATCTGTAAGTCTTGAGTATCGAGCTCTGGAAAGGCTTTTGATAGGCCTTCATGTCTGCGGGCAATAATTTCGCTTGCAATAGAAAAAAAGCGCCCCCGCTCGGTTGAATCCAGTTCAAACTTTGTCCGCTCACCATCTAGAAGGTCGGAGATTTCTACGGCAGTTGCCCAAGCATGCTGGGCGCGCGTTCTATATTGAAGCTCCACCAATAACCCATCCCAAGGCTTCTTTTCCTGACTTCTAGTGCTGCCACGAGGAAAATGACGATAAACGTCATGTATACCTCTGTATCCTGTCGCTTTTGGATGCTCTATATAATTATATTTATCAGGATCATGGCGCAAACTATGCTCAACATTTCGCATTACCTGCGAGGAGTGAATGTAAGACCTGAACTCTACTAATTGCTGAACGTCGTTAAATATCATCCGGCAGCCAGCGAAGTCATGCATGGCAGATACATCTGCTATTAGCGGCGTACCTGCAGAATTTTTTCTTAGTAATTTGTCAGTTACAGTATTTCTTCGCTTTAGGCGTTGTGCGAATTCTATATAGTATTCCTGCTTATTGATGTGGCCTTTGAGCCACGCTTGAAATGTATTGATAACATATCCATGCGCTGACCTCCATTTGTCCACCAGTAGATAATCGTCATCAGTGGCGTTACCGGCAGAAATAGCCAGGCCGGCACGACGGACAGCTGACTTATTGCTAGGAGGTTCTTGATAGGCCATGTGGCGACTATAGCGCCGTCATAATGGGCAAGCGATCAATAATGATACCGACACTGCGCCACTTGCAGCACCTGTTCGTCGCCGCTGCCCGCCACCCGGTACACCAGCCGATGCTCATGGCTGATCCGGCGCGACCACCAGCCTGACAGGTTGCCGCCCAGCGGTTCGGGCTTGCCGGTCCCTTTGAAAGGGTGGCGGCGGCATTCTTCGATCAGGGCATTGAGCTTCGCGAACAGCTTCGCGTCATGAGCATGGAGGTCGAGATACTCGGCCCACGATCGCGACGAGAACTGAGCCTTCACGGCTGGATGAGATCGTGCGCTTCGCCGCCGCCTGCTTCCAGCTCGGCAATGCTTTCCAGCAGGCGCTGGGCGTTCTTGGGCGAGCGCAGCAGATAGAGCGTCTCTTCGATCGACGCCCATTCGCTGGCCGAGATCAGCACGGCACCTTCACCTCGCTGGCGGGTGATCGCCACGGGCGCGCGGTCGGCGACGACCTTGTCGATCATCGCCTTCAGATTCTCACGCGCTTCGGAATAGGAGACAGCCTGCATACAACTAAAGTTGTACAATCACCTGTCCAATGTCAACCTCACCGCTTCCGCACAAACTCCGCCCTCAGCACCAGGCCCTTGATCCCGTCGAACTTGCAGTCGATTTCCTGCGCATCGCCGGTCAGGCGGATCGACTTGATGAGGGTGCCGCGCTTCAGCGTCTGGCCGGCGCCTTTGACGGTCAAGTCCTTGATCAGCGTCACCTGATCCCCGTCGCTCAGCACATTGCCGACCGAGTCGCGCACCACCACGGCATCATTATCGTTGACCGTGCCCGCCTTGGCGGCGGCGTCGGCGGCGCTGATCCATTCGCCGGTCGCTTCGTCATACACATATTCGTCGTCGGCCATCGCGCTTGGTCCTTATCGCATCGGTGGAATGGCGGCCCCTATGCGCCTTGGCGGCAATTGAAGCCAGTGTGATTACAGATCAGGACAGCGGCGGCAGGGCCCAGTCGATCGGTTCGCGGCCCTGCCCGACCAGAAAGGCGTTGGCCTTGGAAAAGGGCTTCGAGCCGAAGAACCCGCCCCGCGCCGACAAAGGCGAGGGGTGGACCGAGGTCAGGACGCAGTGTCGCCCCGCCCCCATCTCGCGGACGAAGCCCGCTTTCTTCTGCGCATAGGCGCCCCACAGGATGAAGACGACCGGCTCGGGCTTGGCGGCGACGGCGCGGATCACGGCATCGGTGAAGCGCTCCCAGCCGCGCCCCTGATGCGAGGCGGCCTGGCCCATCCGCACGGTCAGCACCGAGTTGAGCAGCAGCACCCCCTGCCGCGCCCAATGGTCGAGCAACCCGTGGCTGGGTGGGGCGATACCCAGGTCGGTCGCCATCTCCTTATAGATGTTGACCAGGCTGGGCGGCGGGCGGACGCCCGGCTGGACCGAGAAGGCCAGGCCATGCGCCTGCCCCTCGCCATGATAGGGGTCTTGCCCCAGGATCACGACACGCACCTGGGGCAGCGGGGTCAGGTCCAGCGCGCGGAACCATTCGGCGGGGCGGGGGAAGACCCGCTGGCCGCTGGCGCGCTCGTCCGCCAGGAAGGTCTTGAGCGCCTTCATATAGGGCTCGTCGAACTGGTCGCGCAGGACGGCCAGCCAGCTTGGGTCCAGTCGGATGTCGCTCATCGCATCCTCTTGCCCCCGGTGCGATTGGCGCGCAACCGGCTTGGCGGATAATCGTTATGCACCCGATACGGTCGTCATTCCGCCGGCCGCCGAGCCTATTGGAGGACCATGATCATGAAGCGTTCGACGATCACCCTCGCCGTGATGACCGCCGCCTTGCCGCTGGCGGCGTGCGGCTCCTCGACCGAGCCTGCCAACAACACCGCAACGGTCGCCGCTACCGGCAATGTGATGAGTGCCGACGCGCTGGGCACCAAGATCCGCGACCTGCCCGAGGGGCAGCGGCGCGGCGTGCTGTTCCGTGCGATCCGCGATGCCGGGCCTTCGGGTGCGAGCTGCCAGTCGGTCACCGCGATGAAGGAAGCCGCCCCGGTCAACGGGAACCCGAGCTGGAACGCGGTGTGCGACAACAGCACTCAGTGGACCATCGTCCTGACCGCCGATCAGTCGGCCAGCGTGACCGGCCCGGGGCCCGTCACCATCAAGTGACCGTTGCGAGGCTCGCCCCCCCGAGTCACGGTGCGGGGTGGTCGAGCTTCGCCAGGGTCGCGTCGTCGGCCTGCCCGTCGAAGAACCGGTCCAGCCCTTCGCGAAAGGGCGCAGGGTCATCGGCGACGGCGGCGAACAGGGTCAGTGAGGAGCGCAGCTTGATGGCATCGATCCCGCCGAACACTGCCTCCGCCGATCCGGGCGCGGCGTTCGCGGTACGGACCGCTTCGAGCAGGCGGGGGCCGAGGATCGGATGTGCCAGATAGGCCCGCGCCTCGCCCGCGTCCCGGATCGCATAATATCGCGCGGTGGGGCTGCGACCGAGACCGGCGATCTGGGGAAAGATGAACCACATCCAGTGGCTTCGCTTTCGTCCGACACGCAGTTCGGCCAATGCGGTGGGGAAACTGTCCGCCTGGGCCTCGACGAAGCGGGACAGGTCGGAATCAGGGGAGGGCGCGGCTGTCATCGCTTTGGCAACCGGCCATGCGGTCAAAGCGTTCCCGTCAAAAGCGATTGTTTTCAGGAGAGAGAGATGCGCCGCTTCGCCTTCCTTGCCCCCATGGCCCTGTTGGCGCTCGCGGCCTGTGGCAGTCGGGAAGGGGATGCGGATTCGGACGTCGCGCCGGGCAACTTCACCCCGCCCGGCACCGCGCGGCCCACGCCGGTGGCGGGGGTGGCGCAGGTCAATCCGCTGACCGCCTATATCGGCCATTATCCCAACGACGCGGTCGACGGCGTAGCCTTTTTCGACCGGACCGAGGTGGCGAGCGCGCTGCACGACGCGGTGGGCAATCAGCAGTTGATCCAGCGGATCATGTCGCGCGGCGCGGTGACGGTGCCGATCTTCCGCCGGGGGAAACAAGGGATCGCGGCGCATGGCTGCACCCCGCATGATTGTTCGGACAACAACTGGACGGTCGAGATCGACACCCAATCGTCCAAGGCGCGGGTCTGCTATCACGATCGCGAGACGATGGGCGACCGCAGCCAATGGTATATGGGCGGCGCGCCGGTGACCCAGCCGGGGGAATGCCCGCAGGAGTAAGAAATCCTCCCCGGTACGGGGAGGTGGCAGGCCGAAGGCCTGACGGAGGGGGCTTCCTCATAGGACAGCCTGTGCGGCGATCCCCCTCCACCATGCTTCGCATGGTCCCCCTCCCCGTGCCGGGGAGGATAGGGTTAGAACGTGTAGGCGACCCCCAGCGCGCTCAGCCACTGGCTGCGCGAACCGGCCTGCGACACGATCGGGCTGTCGGCGAAGTCGTTGACCATCCGGCCATAGGTCAGGCCGCCGACCAGCTTCCACCCCTTCAGCAGATTGCCGGTGATCGAATAGGTGGCGAGGCCGCCGACCGACCAGTCCTTCCACCCCGAACGCGCGTTGTAGACGGGCAGGCCGCTCGCCACGCTCTGGTTCGGGTCGATCGAGAAATAGCGGCGGGCATAGCCGCGCCCGGCATGTTCGGCGGTGGCGAACAGGCCGACCGCCGCCTTGGTCGACAGGGGCGTGAAGTAATTGACCGAAGGCTGCCAGATGCCGCTGTCATGCACCCCGGTCACGTCATGGCGATAGCTGACCGAGACGGACAGCCGGTCATAGGGGCTGGTGACCACGCCGACCTTGCCGATGCCGACATAGCCGCCCAGTTCCACCGCCGCGCCGATCTTGCCCAGCGCGCGGACGCGGGCATCGTCGATCCGCGACGGGGCGGTGCGGTCGAGATTGACGACGCCGATCGGGCCCGCCTGAAAATCCCATTCGCGGTTGTTCTTGTCGCCGATCAGGTCGACCGACACGCGGTTGCCGATCAGCGTGATGGTGTGCCCGTCGATATAGGCCAGCGCCGCGGGTGCGGGGGAGAGGCTATAGTCGTTCGATCCCTCATAATCGGGGAGATAGGCCGCGCCGAGCCCGATGGTGATGGTGTTCTTGCCCATCTGCCCCGCCATTTGGGCGGCGGCGGGGTTGCTGGAAACGGTCGTATCCTGCGCCCAGGCGGGCAGCGACAGGGACAGCGCGCCCGTGGCGATCAGCGGGGCGATTACGCGCGGAAAAAGGCGCAAGACGGAAAACTCCCTGAATGGATTATCCGAAATGGAACGCCAGGGTGAGGATTTCGCTCCGGTTCCGTCGTTCAGAAAATGTAACGCATCCGAATCTGTTGTGTTTCGGCCACAGAATCCAGGCTGAAGCGGGCCGCCGTGAAGCGTGGCGGACCGAAATGGATCGCCGGGTTGCGCGAAAAGCCGAAGCCCTCGCGCGGAATGCCCGCCAGCGTGTCGAGCTTGGCGTTGCCGTTCTCGTCATGGATGACGGCCGCGGCGTAATCGCCGTGCGGCAGGCCGTCGAGGTGCAAGGCCTTCTGGCCCGCCGGGACGGAGCGCGTCATCGCTCGGGCATCGTCGACACAGGCGGGGAAATTGTCCGGGTCGGCGGTCAGGCACAGACGGATCATCCCCTTGCCCGAGCGCAGATTGTCGATCCCGATGTCCAGCCGGCTAACCGGCGCGGTGCTCATCAACGGCAGGGCGGCCAGTAACAGAAGCGCGACGCGCGGCCTGCGCATGGGTACGCGCGAAATCGCCGAGTCCCCGGTCGGTCCCGCAGAGTCGATCCCAGAAGCGGAAATAGAGTCCATAATTGCACCCATATTGCTCATGATGCCGTTGGTGATGGCTGGCGGTGATGAGCCACCCCCCCAGGTGTCCCTGCCACAGAAAGCGGGGAAAGATTTCCCACCCCATATGGTTGGTGACGCCCATAACGGTCATGATCGTCAGGACCAAGCCGAGTGCGCCGACATGGATCGGAATCACGAAGACCAGTAGCGGAATGGCCACAGCCCCCGTCACCGCCTCGATCGGGTGAAACGCCATCGCGGCCCAGGCGGTGGGCGGGCGGCTGGCATGGTGGACGGCATGGGCGCGCTTGAAGATCGCCGGGCGGTGCATCCAGCGATGCGTCCAGTAGAACCAGGTGTCGTGCGCGATCAGATAGAGCAGCACCGATACGGGCAGATACCAGAGCGGATAGGCATGAACATCGGCATAGATCCGGGTCCAGCCGCGATTCTGCCATCCCCAGGCGACGATCCCGGCGGGAATGCCGTAAATGGCGGCGGAGGCCAGGCTCCAGGCGATCTCCCGCCGGATTTGCGGGTCGAGCCCGGCATAAAGATCGGGATGCCGCGCCCGCGTCGCCAGCGCGAACGCCCCCGAGGCGAGCAGATAGCGGACACCGACGATCAGCGTCATGGCGATGGCGGACAGGATCAGGGCAAGCGTCACGGGCGGGACTGTACCCTATCGAAGGCGGGGCTTGAACCGTGATCGTCGGATAGGCGGCCTTTTGTTCGCGCGGAGGCGCGGAGGCGCAGAGAGATTTGCCCGTGCAGCGGCGTCAGGTGTCCGTTCGACGTTGCACCTTGCCGCACCGTCGCCGGTAAGAAGCGGCCTGTCGGCCGGGCGCTTCCTCTCCGCGCCTCGGCGCGAAGGGGAGTATCAGCCCCGATGGAAGATCAGGATCGGTCGCTCGTGATAGATCCCCTCGACCGGCGCGCCATATCCCAGCTTTGCCGCCAGCCGGATCGAGGCGCTATTTCCCGGATCGATGATGCAGCAGGTCCGCGCCAAACCCTTTGCATCCGCCCAGTCCAGCACCGCGCGCATCGCCTCGACCGCATAGCCCTTGCCGTGCCCGGCGGCGGCGAGGGCCCATCCCATCTCCGGTACGGTGAGTTCGGGCACGATCGCCCGGCGCGATTCCAGCAGGCCGATATCGCCCAGCACGTGGCCCGTCGTCCGGTCGCATACCACCCATGCGCCATAGCCGAACGCCGTCCACTGCCCGATCGAACGGAGCAGGCGAATCCAAACCTGCTCGCGCGCGCGCGGCTTGCCGCCGATCATGGCGTAAACCGCCGGATCGGCCCACATCGCGGCCAAGGCGTCGAGATCGTCGGGGTGATGGCCGCGCAAGGTCAGCCGGTCGGTGGTCAGGGTCGGGGCGGTCATGCCCCGCAGCTTAGCCTGCGTCGCGGATCACCGCCAGAAACGCCTCGCCATAGGCATCGAGCTTGCGCGCCCCGATGCCGGACAGCAGCGACAGCGCGGCACGGCTGTTCGGTCGCTGCGCCGCCATGTCGCGCAGCACCGAGTCGTGAAAGATGACATAAGGCGGCACCCCCGCCTCCTGCGCCAGTTCGCGGCGCTTGGCGCGCAATGCCTCGAACAGCGGATTGTCCGCGGGGTTGGCGGCGACCGGCGCGGTGCGGCGGGATTTGCGCTCGCGCTTGGGCGGCACCACCAGCGACAGCCGCGCTTCCCCCTTGATCAGCGCGCGCGCGGCGGGGCCGAACTCCAGCCCGCCATGATGATTGGTGCGGAGCGCGTCGCGCAACAGCAGCGCACGGTGGACCGGCTTGATCAGCGCGACCTCGTCCCCGTCGATGATGTTCCACACCGACAGCGCCTCATGCCCGTTCATCAGGCTGCGCTCGGTCGACTGGCCGGTCAGCACCTGCTCGATATAGCCCGCGCCGAACATTTGGCCGGTGCGGAACACGGCGGAGAGGAATTTCTGCGCGGTGGTGGTCGCATCCACCGCATCGGGTGAGCCCAGGCAATTGTCGCAATTGCCGCAATCCTCCGCCAGCTCCTCGCCGAAATGGCGCAGCAGGATCCGCCTGCGGCACCCGCCCGTCTCGACCAGCGCACCCAGGGCCGAAAGGCGCGCACGCTCGCCCGGCTGGCGTTCGGGTTCGACCTCGGCGATGCGTTGCCGGGCGCGGGCGAAATCGTCGGCCCCCCAGAAGAGATGCGCCACGGAAGGATCGCCATCGCGCCCCGCGCGGCCCGTCTCCTGATAATAGGCCTCGATCGACTTGGGCAGGCCAGCATGGGCGACGAAGCGCACATCGGGCTTGTCGATCCCCATGCCGAAGGCGACGGTGGCGCAGATCACCATATCCTCGCTCGCCACGAAATCGGCCTGGTTCTTCGCGCGCACGGCGGGGTCGAGCCCGGCATGATAGGCGCGCACCGGGCGGCCGGTCCGCGCCAGCGCCTCGGCCAGCTTTTCGGTCGCGGCGCGCGTCTGGGCATAGACGATGCCGGGGCCGGGCGTGTCGGCGACCACCCGCGCGATCTGGAGGTTCACATTGGCCTTGGGGCTGATCGCATAGCGGATATTGGGCCGGTCGAAGCCCGAGACGATCATCCCCTCGACCGGAATGCCCAACTGCTTGGCGATGTCGGCGCGGGTATGCGCGTCGGCTGTCGCGGTCAGCGCGAGCCGGGGCACCTCCGGGAAGGCATCCATCAACGGTTCGAGCAGCCGGTAATCGGGGCGGAAGTCGTGCCCCCATTCGCTGACGCAGTGGGCTTCGTCGATCGCGAACAGGCTGAGCGGCGCGGAGCCGAGCAACTCACGGAAATGTGCCGATGAGGCACGTTCGGGCGCGACATAGAGCAGGTCGAGCTGGCCATCGCGGAAGCGGGCCATCGTCTCGCCGCGATTCTGATCGACGCTGGTCAAGGTGGCGGCGCGGATGCCGACCGCCTCGGCCGCGCGCAACTGGTCGTGCATCAGCGCGATCAGCGGGCTGACCACGACGCAGCATCCGTCCATCATCACGGCGGGCAACTGATAGCAGAGCGACTTGCCCGCCCCGGTCGGCATGACCGCCAATGTGCGTTGCCGGTTCAGGACACGGTCCACCACCTGTTCCTGCACGCCGCGAAACTGGCTGTACCCGAAAACTTCGTGGAGCTTGGCAAGGGGGTCGGCGACCATCGGGGTGCATGTAGCGTCCGGGCGGGGGCGGGGAAAGGGGCTCGGCTTTCGGTCCTGCCGCCTTTCCCGCGACGATGGCCGGGAAACATCGGCGTCCTGCGGGGTTTCCAATCTCCATCATCCCTGATCCCCAAGAGGAGATGTTTCATGAACACCGACACGATCGATGGTGCTGCCACCAATTTTGGCGGCAAGGTCAAGGAAGGCATCGGCACGGCCATGGGCGACAAGACCATGCAGGCCGAGGGCAAGGGTGAACAGTGGAGCGGCAAGACGCAGAAGGCGTTCGGCGATGCCAAGACCAGCATCGACCAGACCGTCCGCCCGCTGATCGACCAGGCGCGCCAGTTCGTGAAGGATCGCCCCTATGCCTCGGCGGCGCTGGGCGGCGTGCTGGGTATCGCGCTGCTGAATACGCTGCGCGGCAAGTGATTTCGGGAGGGGGCGGCTGCGCCCGCGTCGCCCCTTCCATAATCGACGCGCGACGGGCGTGGCGGGGCGCTTGCCCGCTTGTTCCGTCCGGCGGCTTGGCCTAGCGCATGACGCATGAAGCGATTGGCCATTTATTGCGGGTCGGCGACCCCCAGCGATCCCCTTTACATCGAAACCGCTCGTAGCGTCGGACGCGGCCTGGCGGAGCGCGGCATCGGCGTCGTCTATGGCGGTGGCCGGCTGGGCCTGATGGGTGCGGTGGCGGATGCGGCGCTGGCGGCGGGTGGCGAGGTGATCGGCATCATCCCGCAGGCGCTGGTCGATGCGGAGGTCGCGCATCGCGGCCTGACCGAACTTCATGTCGTGCCCGGCATGCATGAGCGTAAGAAGGCGTTCACCGACCTGTCCGACGGTTTCATCACCATTGCGGGCGGCACCGGCACGATGGACGAATTGTGGGAAGCGCTCAGTTGGGCGCAGCTCGGCTATCATGCCGATCCGGTCGGGTTGCTCAACACGGGCGGCTATTACGACCATCTCGTCGCCTTCTGGGAGAAGATGGGCGAGGTCGGCTTCCTCCGGCCACAGCACCGCGAATTGCTGATCGTCGATACGACGCTCGACGGGTTGCTGGCGAAGATGACCGAACATGTGCCGACCCAGCCCATCGTGCGCATGAACGCGGGCGATCTGTGAGCGACACCGCCGCCCCGACCGAGCGCGACGCGCTGGTGGCGGCGGCGCGGGCGTCGATCGCGAAGGGCTCGAAGAGTTTCGCGGCGGCCAGCCTGCTATTCGAGCCCGAAACGCGCGCGCGGGCCTGGCTGCTCTATGCCTGGTGCCGCCGCTGTGACGATATCGCCGACGGGCAGGATCATGGTCATGGCATGACCCGCGTGGCCGATGCCCCCGCGCGCCTGGCGGAGTTGACCGAAAAGACCGAAATGGCGCTGGCGGGGCAGGTGGTCGGCGACCCGGCCTTCGACGCGCTGCGTGTCGTCGCGGCGGAGACGGGGATGCCGCACCGCTGGCCGCGCGACCTGATCGCCGGGTTCGCGCTGGATGCGCAGGACTGGCGGCCCGAGACGGAGGAGGATCTCTATCGTTATTGCTATCATGTCGCGGGCGTGGTCGGCTGCATGATGGCGGTGACGATGGGCGTCGCGCCCGATGACCAGGCGACGCTCGACCGCGCCTGCGACCTGGGCATGGCGTTCCAGCTTGCCAATATCGCGCGCGACATTGCCGAGGATGCGGGCGCGGGGCGGCATTATCTGCCGCGCGAGTGGCTGGCCTATAAGAGCATATCCCCCGACGCGATCATGGCGCCCTCGCACCGGCCGGGCCTGAGCGCGCTGGCCCGCCGCCTGACCGACCAGGCGGCCCGGTTCGAGGCGAGTGCGCGGATGGGGGTGCCCGCGCTATCCTATCGCTCGGCCTGGGCGGTGCTGTCGGCGGCGGCGATCTATGGCGCGATCGGGCGCAAGGTGGCGCGGCGCGGGCGAGGGGCCTGGGACAGCCGGGTCGGCACCAGCAAGACCGAGAAGCTGCGCTTCATGGCCGGTGCGAGCGTCCTGGCGGCGCGGCGGGACAAGATGACGATCACCCCGCGCGATCCGGCGCTATGGACGCGGCCGCGATAGTTTTTGCTGTCGAGACGAAGGCGGATAGTGGGGCGGGTGTGACAATCCCCAGCCCCGTTCGCGCTGAGCGAAGTCGAAGCGTACGCTACGACCCTTGCCGCGAGGGTTTCCCTTGGCCTTCGACTTCGCTCAGGCTGAACGGAGGAGCGGGTTACCCCCTGGACGGCTTCCGCCCTGCTTTGGCCATCTGCGCACCCATGCGGCGGCAATCCGCCCCGATCACCGGATAGGGCACATCGGTATTGGCGGCGATCCGGTTGGCGAGGTCGGCGCGGCATTGCGCCATGGTTTCGTACCGGGCGGGGACCATCCGCGCCTCGGTGCAATCGACGCTGCCATCGCCGCAGCCGAGGATCGCCATGACATAGAAAATCGGTTCCATTTAACCGCCTCCACTTGTTTTCCAGAACGCAAGGGTGCGGCGGGTTGTTCCGATTTTGCGCTTGCCGGGTAGAGATGGGACTGTCATGCTCCACCAACACAGTTCATGATGGGAGCATGAGATGGGGTTCAAGGCTTTGCTCGCGGCGGGGGCCGCGCTGATGGTGGCGCAATCGGCGATGGCGGCGGACGTGCCGCTGATCGAACGGGCCAAGCTGTTCGGCAATCCGACCCGCATCGGCGGACAGCTTTCCCCGGACGGCCAATGGATCAGCTATATCGCGCCGCGCGACGGAGTGCTCAACGTCTGGGTCGCGCCGATCGCGACGCCCGATCAGGCCAGGCCGCTGACCGCCGAGAAGGCGCGACCGATCCGCCAGACCTTCTGGTCCCCGGACTCCAAGTCGATCCTGTTCGTCAACGACAAGGGCGGCGACGAGAATTTCCTGCTCTACGGCGTCAATGTCGCGACCGGGGCGCAAAAGGCGCTGACCCCGTTCGAGAAGACCCGCGTCGAAATCATCGGCACCAGCGAGACGATCAAGGACCGCATCCTGGTCGGCGTCAACAATCGCGATCCGCGCTGGCATGACGTGTACGAGTTGAACCTGACCACCGGCGCGCTGACCAAGGTGATGCAGAATGACGGCTATGCCGGGTTCCTCGCCGACGACCAGTTGCGCTTGCGGATGGCGGCCAAGGCGCGGCCCGATGGCGGTTCGGACTATTACCGCGTCAACGGCACCACCGTCGAGGCGACGCCGGTCGTGCAGTTCGGGCTGGACGATTCGCTGACCACCTCGCCGCTCGGCTTCACGGTGGACGGCAAGACGCTTTACTGGATGGACAGCCGGGGCCGGAACACCGCCGCGCTGATGGCGCAGGACATGGGCAGCGGCAAGATGGCCGTGATCGGCGAAAGCCCCAAGGCCGATGTCGGCGGCGGGCTGTTCAATCCCAAGACCGGGCGGGTCGAAGCCTATTCGGTCAATTACCTCAAGCGCGACTATGTGCCGGTCGGTGACGCGGTGAAGGCGGACCTCGCCTTCCTGAAGGCGCAGAACAAGGGCGAATTCTCGATCGGGTCGCGCACCGATGCCGATGACAAATGGCTGGTGACATTCGATCCCGTCACCGCACCCGCCTCCACCTGGCTATACGATCGCAAGGGCAAAAAGCTGACCCAGCTTTACGTCAGCCGCCCCGAACTGGCCGATGCGCCGCTCGTGCCCATGGAGGCGGTGGAAATCCCCGCGCGCGATGGGCTGACTTTGGTGTCTTATCTGACCAGGCCCAAGGGCGTGACCGGGCCGGTGCCGATGGTGTTGTTCGTCCATGGTGGACCCTGGGCGCGCGACGGGTTCGGCTATAACAGCTATCACCAGTGGCTCGCCAATCGCGGCTATGCGGTGCTGTCGGTCAATTATCGCGGCTCGACCGGCTTTGGTAAGAACTTCATCTCGGCGGGCGACCTGCAATGGGGCCGCAAGATGCATGACGACCTGATCGACGCGGTCGACTGGGCGGTGAAGCAGGGCGTCACCACGCCCGACAAGGTGGCGATCATGGGCGGCTCGTACGGCGGCTATGCGACGCTGGCGGGCCTGACCTTCACGCCGGAGAAATTCGCCTGCGGCGTCGACATCGTCGGGCCGTCCAACCTGTTCACCCTGCTCAAGACGATCCCGCCCTATTGGGAAGCGGGCAAGCAGCAATTCTACAAGCGGATGGGCGACCCCACGACCGAAGAGGGCCGCGCGCTGCTCAAGGAGCGTTCGCCGCTGACCTTCGTCGACCAGATCAAGAAGCCGCTGCTGATCGGGCAGGGGGCCAATGACCCGCGCGTCAATGTCGCGGAAAGCGACCAGATCGTCGCGGCGATGGCGGCGAAGAACATCCCCGTCACCTATGTCCTGTTCCCCGACGAAGGCCACGGCTTTGCGCGGCCCGCCAACAATATCGCCTTCAACGCGGTGGCCGAGAATTTCCTCGCGCCCTGCCTTGGCGGGCGGGCGGAGCCGATCGGCGACACGCTGAAGGGCTCGACCGCGCAGGTGAAGCATGGCGCGGAGTATGTGAAGGGGTTGAAGTGAGGCCAGTCGGGGGGTGGGGCGGGTAGCTCGGTGAGACACCGAAGCCCTCCCCCATCCCCTCCCGCTTGCGGGAGGGGAGCGGCCAGGGGCAAGCGATCACCGTAATTTCTATGGGCGGGGATGTGGGCAGCCAAAATTCCTGCAAAACGCCCCTCCCGCAAGCGGGAGGGGTTGGGGGAGGGCAGGGCCGCAAGCGATACGGCTCGCAAACGCTCCCCCATTGAACTTCGCCCCCGATCCGCCGACATGGGGGTGACATGCCGCCACTCGATTCCACCGCCGGTACGCCTGACCGGCCGCTGATCCCGACGCTTCGCCGTTTCCTCCCCTATCTCTGGCCCGCCGGAGCCCCTGCCTTGCGCGTGCGGATCGTGGCGGCGATGGCGCTGGTCGTGGTGTCCAAGCTGATTCAGGTATTGGGCGCGGCCTATACGCTGAAATATGCGATCGACCGGATGGCGGGGGGCGACCGCGGCGCGGTGATGCTCGTCGTCCTGCTGGTCATCGGCTATGCGGCGGCGCGGTTCGGGACGACGCTGTTCGACAATCTGCGCAACGCGGTGTTCGAGATGGTCGGGCAGGACGCGACCCGGCGGCTGTCGGCGGACGTGTTCCGCCATCTCCACCGCCTGTCGCTGCGCTTCCACCTCGAACGGCGCACGGGGGCGGTGACCAAGGTGGTCGAGCGCGGGACCAAGAGCATCGACACGATGCTCTACTTCCTCCTCTTCAACATCGCGCCGACCGTGCTGGAACTGGCGCTGGTCCTGACTATCTTTGGGCGGAGCTTCGGGCCGGTGCTGGTCGTCACCACGCTGGTGATGGTGGTCCTCTACATCGTCTTCACCCGCAAGGTGACCGATTGGCGCAATGCGCTGCGCAACCGGATGAACGATCTCGACACCGGCGCAGTGGCGCACGCGGTCGACTCGCTGCTCAACTTCGAGACGGTCAAATATTTCAACGCCGAGGAACGCGAAGCCCGGCGCTATGAAAACGGCGTGGCGGCCTATGCCCGTGCGGCGACCAAGTCGGAAAACTCGCTCGCCTGGCTCAATGTCGGGCAGGCGGCGATCACCAGCCTGATGCTGGGCTTTGCCATGGCCTGGGTCGCGCGCGAATGGAGCCGGGGCGCGGCGTCTCCGGGCGATGTGGTGTTCGTCTCCACCTTGTTGTCGCAGCTTTTCCGGCCGCTCGACCTGCTCGGCATGGTCTATCGTACCATTCGTCAGGGGGTGATCGACATGGGCGCGATGTTCGACCTGATCGACACGCCCGCCGAAGTGGTGGACGCCCCCGGCGCGCCCCCGCTGAGCGTGACGGGCGGGCATGTCCGGTTCGACCATGTCGTCTTCGGCTATGAGCCCGACCGGGCGATCCTGAAAGGGTTGACGCTCGACATTCCGGCGGGGACGACCTGCGCCGTGGTGGGGCCGTCGGGGGCGGGCAAGTCGACGCTCGCGCGGTTGCTCTTCCGCTTCTACGACGTGAGCGAGGGCGCGATCACCATCGATGGCCAGCCGGTGTCCGACGTGGCGCAGGACAGCTTGCGGGCGGCCATCGGCATCGTGCCGCAGGACACGGTGCTGTTCAACGACACGATCGGCTACAACATCGCCTATGGCCGCGAGGGCGCGGATCAGGCCGAGGTCGAACGGGCGGCGAAGGGCGCGGCGATCGCCGACTTCATCGAACGCCAGCCCCAGGGCTATGCCACCCGCGTCGGCGAGCGCGGGCTGAAGCTGTCCGGCGGCGAGAAGCAGCGGGTCGCCATCGCGCGCACCCTGCTCAAGAACCCGCCGATCCTGATCCTGGACGAAGCCACCAGCGCGCTGGACAGCCGGACCGAGGCGGATATCCTGGCGACGCTCCAGGCGATCGAGCGCGGGCGGACCACGCTGGTCATCGCGCACCGGCTGTCGACTATCGTCCATGCCGACCAGATCGTCGTCCTCGATGGCGGGCGCGTGGCGGAGCGCGGCACGCATGGCGAGTTGCTGGCGAAGGGCGGGCTCTACGCCGAAATGTGGGCCCGCCAGGCCGCCGAGGTGGAGCAGGCGGAAGAGGAAGACGCGCTGCTGGCGTGATCCTCCGCCGAGCAAAGGGCGTCAGCGGCAGCGCAACCGGATTTGCCGAACCGAATGCGATCCGCGCCACGGCGGTCCAGCCCAGGATCATCTTGAGTCCAACGCCGTGATAGACGCCGAGGCATGGTGGGAACACCCGGATCGATCCGTGGGACGGTGCCAACTTCCTATCCCCCCCGTTCAGCCTGAGCGAAGTCGAAGGCCACGCGACGGGCTCGCCCACGGGACACGGGGAAAGGTCATCCCTTGGCCTTCGACTTCGCTCAGGCTGAACGGAGGCGGGGGCCTACTTCCTCTCCAGCATCAGTGCCGCCGTGGCTTTCGCGCTGCCCACCACGCCCGGAATACCCGCACCCGGATGCGTCCCCGCTCCGACGAAATACAGGTTCGGGATCGAATCGTCGCGATTGTGCACCCGGAAATAGGCGCTCTGGGTCAGGATCGGCTCGAGCGAGAAGGCCGAGCCCATATGCGCGTTCAGATCGGTCGCGAAGTCCGATGGCGCATAGTGGAATTTGGTCACGATCCGCTCATGGATATCGGGGATCAGGCGGCGGCCCACCTCGTCCAGGATACGCTTTTCCAGGATCGGCCCGACCTCGTCCCAGTTCATCGGGAACTTGCCCATGTGGGGGACGGGGGCCAATGCGTAGAAGGTCGAATGCCCCTCGGGCGCAAGGCTGGGGTCGGTGACGGTCGGGTGGTGGAGGTAGAGCGAGAAATCCTCCGACAGCACGCCGGTGTCGTAGATGTCGGTCAGCAGGCCCTTATAGCGTGGGCCGAACAGGATCATGTGGTGCGGGATACCCGGCCACGCGCCCTTGATCCCGAAATGCACGACGAAAAGCGATGGCGAATAGCGCTTGCGCTCCAGCGAGTTGACCGTCCGCCGGGCCGAGCGATTGTCGGTCAGCAGGTCGCGATAGCTGTGCATGATATCGGCATTGGTCGCGACGGCATCCGCTTGGATGGTCAGGCCGCTCTTCGTGACCACGCCGGTCGCGCGGTCGCCCAGCGTCTCGATCCGGGTGACGGGATCGCCGAGGCGGAGGACGCCGCCGATCCGCTCGAACTGTGCGACCAGCCCTGCGACCAGCCGATTGGTGCCGCCGCGCGCGAACCAGACGCCGCCGTCCCGCTCCAGCTTGTGGATCAGCGCATAGATGGCGCTGGTCGTCATCGGATTGCCGCCGACCAGCAGCGTGTGGAAGGACAGCGCCTGGCGCAGCTTCTCCGACTTCACGAATTTCGAAACCATGGCGTAGACCGAGTTCCACGCCTGATACTTCATCAGCGACGGCGCGGCCTTGATCATCGAGGCGAAATCGAGAAACGCGACATGGCCGAGCTTCTCATAGCCCTCGCGATACACGCCCGCCGCATAGTCGAGGAATTTGCCATAGCCCGCGATATCGTCGGGGTTCAGCTTGGCGATCTCGGACCGCAACTGGGTGTCGTCGTTGCTATAGTCGAAATTGGTGCCGTCGACCCAGTTGAGCCGGTAGAAGGGGCTGACGGGATCGAGCTTCACATCCTCCGACATGCTGCGCCCGGTCAGGCCCCAGAGTTCCTCCAGACAGGCCGGGTCGGTGATGACGGTCGGCCCGGCGTCGAAGGTAAAGCCGTCGCGCTCCCAATAATAAGCCCGCCCGCCGGGCTTGTCCCGCGCCTCGACGATCGTCGTCTGCACGCCCGCCGATTGCAGGCGGATGGCCAGCGCCAAGCCGCCGAAGCCCGATCCGATGACGACCGCGCTCTTCATGACCGACCCCGCAGCGCGGCGATGGCGCGCAGGATCGGCACCGGCGGCCGTCCGGTCAATATTCGTGCCTTGTCGGCCATGGTCGATTGCCCCGCATAGAATCGCCCGATCAGGTCGGGCGGAAGTCGATAGAAACGCTCCAGAACGCGGTATCGCTCATCCGGCTCCGCCGCCTTGAACAACATCGTGTCGAGCATCCGGTAAAAGCTTCGCGCGTCCCAGGCGGCGCGCGCCATGCGATAGGTTGCGTCGTGCAGATCGGCCCCGGCGAAATCGCGCCGCTCGGCCAGCATTGCCGCCATACGAATCGCATCGGGCAGCGAATAGCCGGTGGTCGGGTGAAACAGCCCGGCGCGCATCCCGGCCTTGGGCGTCCTGGCCCCGCCGCTGCGCCAATAGCCGTCGAAGTCGCCCCCCATCGCGACCGGAAGCACGCCCGCCTCCTCGCGCATCACCTCCACCGTCTCCCAACCACGCGCCTCGGCATAGCGTTCGATTCGCTGGACGATGGCGCGGCGGTTCAGATCGGACGAGGTGGAGTAATAGGTGTCCTCGACGAAGATCCGATCCCGCGCGAAGGGCAGGGTGTAGACGAAGCGATAGCCGTCGATCTGCTTGACGGTGGCGTCCATCACCACCGGCCGCTCGCTGCCATGCGGGTGGGTCAGGCGGAGTTCCTGGCCGACGAATTTCTGCCATCCGCAGGACAGCGAGGACAGGTCGCCCGCGCCGCGCGCGTCGATCACGCCGGTCGCCTCCACCCGGTCGCCATCGGCGAAGACGGCGGCAGTCGCGGTCACCGACAGCACCTTGCGGCCCAGCATCAGGGCTTCGGGCGGCAGCACGCGGCGGACCTCGGCGTCCAGCCGGTGGCTCTCGATCGAGTAGTAGGTCTGGTTCAGTGTCCGCGCATGCGCCGGAAAGGCCACGTCATAGCAGCGCCAGCCATGCGCCACGAGCCGCTCGACGATCCAGCGATCGGCCGTGGCCACATCGCTGCCGAAAAAGGACCAGAGGTGATTGCCGCCGATCGTCTCGCCCGCATCGACCAGCCGCACGTCGAGCGAAGGGTGCCGCGCCTTGAGCGCCAGCGCGATCAGGCCGCCGGCCAGGCCTGCACCAATGATCGCGACATCGCAGGAGATTTTGGCAGCCATCGCCTTACCGCTACCGTAAAGCGGCGCGAAGGCAAAGGGCCGGTGCCATTACAGAAGCACGGCGGTATCCGGCGCGTCGCCGGTCGCGAAGCCGCCGACGATCCGCCAGGTCGCCAGATCGACGATCGCGATGCGGTCGTCGTCCCGCGCGGCATAGAGGATGGACCCTCCCGCCGACAGGTTCAGCCCCGGTGCGGCGGCGGGCAGGGGAAGCCTGGCTTCCTCCTTCAGCGTGGCGGGCGAATGGCGGGTCAGGCTCTTGTCCGCCGGGTTGGACACGATCAGGCGGCCATCGGCCTGGACGATCACCCGCACCGCCTCGCCACGCAGCGTCGTGCGGGCACGGGGGCGCAGCGTAATCGCGTCCAGCGCGTGGAGCACGCCCGCCGGACGGTCGATCACGTACAGGGTGCGCTCGTCGGGGCTGAGCGCCAGACCCTCGGGCGCGGTGCCGATATGCTGTTTGACGGGTGCGAAGCTGGCATCGTCGGGGTCCACCATGATGACCATGCCGCTCATCGTGTCGGCGACATAGGCGCGGGTGCCATCGGCCTTCACCACGAAATAATGGCTGCGCGCGCCGCCGACCGGGATCATGCGGTCGGGGGTTTCGGCGGTGGCGGGCGTATCGAATCGCGCCAGCAGGCTGTCGCTCTCGGACAGCGCATAGAGGCGGCCTCGCGCATCCATCCGCATGCCGTGCCAGCGGCGATGCGGTGCCATGTCGATGGTCCGCACCAGCCGTCGTTCGACGAGATCGATCACCCAGAGTTGATGCCCGCCCTCGCCCGCGAACTGCCAGCCCTGGACGCCATATCCCCCGATATAGGCGAAGCGGCGGGCGGGATCGGCGACCATCTCATGCGGTTGCGCGCCGAGCGGGATGGTGCCGAGCCGCCGCCCTTCGGGCACGCTGTAGAAGGCGACGCGCCCGGCGCCCTTTTCCACGACCGCCAGCGTCGTGGGGCCGGCGGCGGCGGCCTGGGCCCGGCGCCAGGCGAGCGGTACGGCGGCGGCGGCGCCCAGCGCGACCAGGCCCCACAGCCCCTGGCGACGATCGATCAGCGACATGGCGCCCGGCTCCTGCGAAAATCCATTGCGGATCAGACGTGGGGGAGCGCGGGATGTTCCCATGCCATCGGAGCCAAGCACCGATTGATGCGTCTTTTCCTGACGAAGATGGCTCGGCACCGGTTGCGGTGAAACGGCCCTTTGAATAGGTGAGTCGCATGATCCGCCCACTCAATGAAAGCGTCGCCGTCGCCCCCCAGATCCGCCCCGAGGATGTCGCGGCGATCAAGGCGGCGGGCTATACCGCCATCGTCAACAACCGCCCCGATGGCGAGGAGCCGGGGCAGCCCAATGGCGACTCGATCCGCGCGGCGGCGGAGGATCAGGGGCTGGCCTATACCGCGATCCCCGTGACGCCGGGCGGGTTCAGCCACGAGATGGTCGACCAGATGACCCAGGCGCTGGTCGAGGCCAAGGGGCCGGTGCTCGCCTATTGCCGGTCGGGCACGCGAAGCTGCAACCTGTGGGCGCTGGCGGCAGCCAAGGCGGGGCGCAACCCGACCCTGATCGTGATGCAGGCCGAGGGGGCGGGGTACGACCTGTCCGGTCTTCGGCCGACGCTCGAAGCCCTGTCGGGCGCGGCGGGATGATCCTGCCGATCACCGGCGCCGTGATGGGCTGGGCGCTGGCCGGTCTGGGGGCCGGAACGGTGCTGGGCGGAGTCGGGATCGGCTGGCTGGTCCGCCGCCGCCGCAACCGCCGCCTCGGCGCGCCGGAGGATGTCGCGGCGGCGGCCGAAGCCGCGCTGGAGGGCTTTGCGGTATCCGGCGCGGTGGTCGGTGCCGATGGCCAGGGCGCGCTGGCGGTGGCGCAGGACGGTCGCGTCGCGGCGATCAAGCTCCAGGGCCGCCGCATGGCGGTGCGCGAAATCCCCTGGACCCGCGTGCGCTCGACCGCCGAGGGGATCGTCGCGGAAGTCGATGGCCGCTTCGGCCCGGTGACGCTCGCCGGGGTGGATGTGCTGGATATCCGGCGGCTTCGAGCCTGACCGATCCTCCCCGGCACGGGGAGGGGGACCAGCGAAGCTGGTGGAGGGGGCTCGCCACCAGGGACATCCTATGAGGAAGCCCCCCTCCACCACCGCTTCGCGGCGGTCCCCCTCCCCTTGCAGGGGAGGATTTAACGGTCCCGCAGCGCGCGTTCGCCCTCGTACATATAATCCCGCGTGACCGGCACCGAGAGCCGCCCACGGGTCAGTTGCACCTGATAGTTGCACAAGCCGCCATTGCGGAACGCCGCCCCCGCGCCCGCCAGATAGAAGAGCCACATGCGATAGAAGCGCTCGTCATAGAGCGCGACGATCTTGTCCTTCGCCGCCACGGTCCGGTCGTACCAGATATCCAGCGTCCAGCCATAATGGCAGCGCAGCACCTCCACATCGGTCAGGAACATGCGCAAGCCCTCCTGCGCCCGCACGATCTCCGACAGAGCGGGGTTGTAGCCGCCGGGGAAGATATATTTGGTCGTCCAGTCGTCGGTGACGCCCGGCCCGTTCAGCCGCCCGATGGTGTGGAGCAGCATCACGCCGTCCTCGGTCAGCAGGTCGCGGCACTTGCGGAAGAAGGTGCGATATTGCGGCGGCCCGACATGCTCGAACATGCCGACCGAGACGATGCGGTCGAACCGCCCCTCCACCCGGCGATAGTCGATCAGCTCGAACTTCACCTTGTCCGACACGCCCAAAGCCTCGGCACGGGCGCGCGCGACCTTCAACTGCTCTTCGGACAGGGTGACGCCCAGCACTTCCGCGCCGCACATCTGGTGCAGATAGAGCGCCATGCCGCCCCAGCCACAGCCGATGTCGAGTATCTTCATCCCCGGCTGGATCGCCAGCTTGGCGGCGATATGCGCCTTCTTGTCGCGTTGCGCCCGCTCCAGATCATTGGCCGGATCGGTGAAATAGGCGCAGCTATATTGCTTGTCGGTGTCGAGGAAGAGTTCGTACAGCGTGGCGGACAGGTCGTAATGGTGGGCGACGTTCTTCTTCGACCGCCGCTCCATGTTGATCCGGTCGATCCGGTGCTTGATCGCCCCCGCCGCCCGGACGAAGCGCGACGGGTTCAGGTTCGCCCGGCCCGCTTCCCATTTGTCGTTGGCGGTCAGCAGTTCGACCAGGTCGCGGACATCGCCCTTCTCGACGACCAAGCGGCCGTCCATGAAGGATTCGCCCGCCGCCAGCGCCGGGTTGCGGACGATCTGCCCGGCGACCCTCGAGTCGGTGAAGCGGATCGCGACATCGGGATAGCCGGGTTCGGGCGTCCCGAACTCGCGGACCTTGCCGTCATGATGGGTGAGGGTCAGGCGGCCCTTGCGGACCGCGCGCGACAGAAAGAGATCGATCAGCGCCATATGGCACCGACTAGTGTCTTAAATCCCGGCATACCAGTCATAATCGACGTGATCTTCCCAGTATCCGCCCTTGCCTAAACCTATGTTGGCCAAACTTTCGACCGCGTCGATCCGCATCAGATATTTGGCGTGCTTGTAGCCAAGCTGCCGTTCGACCCGCAGGCGGAGCGGCGCGCCGTGGCCGACATCCAGCATCCGCCCGTTCATGCCCCAGGCGAGGATCGTCTGGGGGTGGAAGGCGTCGATCAGGTCGAGCGATTCATAATAGGGCTGGCCACCGTACAAATCGGCGCAGGTGAAGACCACATAGCGGGCCCGGTCGCGGATATGCGCGGCCTTCAGGACATTGCCCAGCATCGGGCCCATCCACTCGCCGATCGCGCTCCAACCCTCGACACAGTCGTGGCGGGTGATCTGGCGACGCGCGGGAAACTCGCCGATCTGCCTGAGCGAGAGGGACAGGGGATTACCGACCAGCCCCCCGATCTTCAGCCGCCAATCCTCGAACCGGTTGGCGAGCAGCGCGGCATATGCGGGCGTACCCGGATCGCGCGTGCCGTTGGTGCGGAAATAGGGCGACATCTGATCGCGGCGATATTCGGGGGCCAGCGCGCCGCGATTGGTCAGCGCGCGTTGCAGCCCCTTCTGTATATCCTCGCCCGCGAACAGGATCTTGCGCGCGGTCGGTTGTTCGACGATCCGATCGCACCCCGCCAGGAGCAGCCCGGCCCCGCCGGTCAGGATGGTTCGACGGCCGATCATTCGGGAATCCTCCAGCGACCGGTGATCATCGACCGCATTTCGTTGCCCGCGCCCGCCAGGATGACCAGCACGAGATGGACGATGGTGAACAAGGCCAGCGCGCTGGCGGTGATGAAATGGATCGACCGCGCCGATTGCCGCCCGCCCAATATCTCCAGCACCCAGGGCCAGGCGGCGTTCATGCCCGGCGACAGCGCGATCCCCGTCAGGATCGCCAGAGGCAGGGCGACGAACAGGACCAGCACATAACTCAGCTTCTGGAACAGGTTGTAGCGGCGCGGATCATGCTCGTCATGGAAGCGGAAGGCCAGATGCCGCCGGAAATCCCCCCACAGCATGGCGGGGCGAAGCTCACGCCTCCGTATCCGCAGATCGCGCTGGAAATGCCGGGTCAGCAGGCCGCCGATCATATAGGCGAGCAGTCCGAACCCCAGCACCAGTGCGAAGAACAGGTGCCAGCGCCGCGAAATGGCGAGGTTGTAGCGGGCCGGGATCGTGATCCATGCGGGGAAATGGGGAAGGGTCGCCCAGGCCGGATCGAAATTGGCCCCATAGCGGCCCCAATAGAGCCGGGGATGCGCGTTCGAGATGCCCAGGCCTGAGCCGAGCAGGATCAGCACCGCCACCGCATTGACCCAGTGCCAGACCCGCGTCACCACGCCGTGACGGCGAATGACCGGCCGCGATCGGGGCCTTTGAGGCTCTTGCGGCGTTGGCGCTTCCATCCACACTCCCTTTCGGTGATCCCCAGGCATGACCCAGAACTGGCATTTCTACGAACCCGTCAACGGCCATGGGCTGGCGCATGATCCCCTGAACGCGATCGTCGCGCCCCGGCCCATCGGCTGGATCGGCAGCCGGTCGGCGCAGGGCGTCAACAATCTGGCACCTTACAGCTTTTTCAACGTCTTCAACTACCGCCCGCCGCTGATCGGCTTTTCGTCGCAGGGGTGGAAGGACTCGGTCGCCAACATCGCGGAAACCAACGTCTTCACCTGGAACCTCGCGACCATGGCGTTGGCCGAATCGATGAACGCCAGCGCCGCCGCGGTGGGGGCGGAGATCGACGAATTCGCCCTCGCGGGGGTGACGGCGGAGGACGGTCGCCTGGTCGCTGCCCCGCGTGTCGCCGACAGCCCGGTGTCGTTCGAATGCCGCCTGACCCAGTTGATCCGGCTGGAGACGAAGGAGGGCCGCGAGCTCGATCAGTGGCTGGTCATCGGCGAGGCGGTGGGCATCCATATCGCCGCCGAGATGATCACGGACGGTATCTACCAGACCGCCCGCGCCCGCCCCATCCTGCGCGGCGGCGGGCCGGTGGACTATTTCGAAGTGACCGAGGCGGCGCGATTCGAGATGCGGCGGCCGGATTGAGACGCCCTTCGGCGACGGTCGTTCGGCTGCGTCACGCATAGCCCCGATAGAAGAACACCGCCGTCGTCACCGTGGTCAGCAGCAGCGTCCAGCCCCGAATCAGTCCGGCGGGCAGCTTGCGCCCGACCAGCGCACCGCTCCATCCGCCGACGATGCCGCCCGCGAGCATCGGCAGGCACTGGGCCCAGGCGACCATGCCCGTGGCGATGAACACCAGGGTCGCCGCGGCGTTGGCGGTGGCCAGCATCAGCGTGCGGGGCGCGGCCAATTGGGCCGGATCGCGCCCCGACAACAGCCCCCATGCGGCGGTCAGCATCATGCCGATGCCGCCGCCGAAATAGCCGCCATAGACGCCCAGTACCCCCTGCGCCGTCATCAGCGCGCGGGGTCCCGGCCGGGCGATGCGGGCCAGCCAGTCCGAGGCATGGCGTCCGCCCGCGATCGCCAGCGTCGCGGTCAAGAGGAGCCAGGGCACGATCAGGTCGAAGGCGCGCGGCGATGTGAAGAAGAGGAGGGCGCTGCCCAGGAACGCGCCGATCATCGTGATAGCGACCATCCGCCGCATCGTCACGCCCATCACCGGCTCCAGCCCATGACGATAGGCCCAGGCGCTCGCCATCGCGGCGGGCTGGAGCGCGACGTTCGAGGTGGCGTTGGCGACGGTGGAGGGCAGGCCCAGCGCGATCAGCGTCGGCATGGTCGAGAAGCTGCCCCCGCCCGCCAGCGCGTTCATCGCGCCGCCGAGAAAACCCCCGGCGGCAGCGAGGGCGAGGAAGGTCCAGTCGATCATTGCGGGCGGTAACGCATGGTTACGCGTTTCCGTGCCCCAGGCGGGGGCGGGGGGCAAGTGGGTAGGGGGGCCCCTCCACCACCCGGCTTCGCCGGGCGGTCCCCCTCCCCAAGCAGAGCTTGGGGAGGAATGACGGTCTTCTTTAAATCCTCCTCAAGCCCTGCTTGGGGAGGGGGACCATCGCGTCAGCGATGGTGGAGGGGCCTCACCCCAAAGCCGCGAACTTCTCCTCCGCCTCGCGGTCCAGTTGCGCGCGGCTCTTCTTCTCGGCGGCGGTCTTCAACTGGCCGCAGGCGGCGTCGATGTCGCGTCCGCGCGGGGTGCGGACGGGCGCGGAGATGCCGCCCTCGAACACGATGTCGGAGAAGCGGCGAATCCGCTCCGGGGTCGAGCATTCGTAATCGGCACCGGGCCAGGGGTTGAACGGGATCAGGTTCACCTTGGCGGGCAGGTCGTAATGGCGCAGCAACCGGACCAGTTCGTGCGCATCGGCGTCCGAATCGTTCTTGTCCTTCAGCATCACATATTCGAAGGTGATGCGCCGGGCGTTGTTCGCGCCCGGATAATCGGCGCAGGCCTGCAACAACTCCTCGATGCCGTATTTCTTGTTGAGCGGGACCAGTTCGTCGCGCACGTCCTTGGTCACGGCGTGGAGCGACACCGCCAGGTTCACGCCGATCTCGGCGCCCGCGCGCGCCATCATCGGCACCACGCCGCTGGTCGACAGGGTGATGCGACGCTTGGACAGTGCCAGGCCGTCGCCGTCCATCACCAGCTTAAGCGCATCGCGCACCGCGTCGAAATTATAGAGCGGCTCGCCCATGCCCATCATGACGATATTGGTCAGCATCCGCCCCTCGGGCTGGCTGGGCCATTCGCCGAGCGAATCGCGCGCCAGCATCACCTGCCCGACGATCTCGCCCGCGGTCAGGTTGCGGACCAGCCGCATCGTGCCGGTGTGGCAGAAGCGGCAGTTCAGCGTGCAGCCGACCTGGCTCGACACGCACAGCGTCCCCCGATCGGCGTCGGGGATGAACACCATCTCGTAATCCTGCCCGTCGGGCGAGCGGAGAAGCCATTTGCGCGTGCCGTCGCTCGACACCTGCGCCTCGACCACCTCGGGACGGCCGATGACGAAGCGTTCCTCCAGCCAGGGATGCTGCGCCTTGGCGATGTCGGTCATGTCGGCGAAGCGGGTCGCGCCGCGATTGTAGAGCCAGTGCCAGATCTGCTTGGAACGCAGCTTGGCCTGCTTCAATTCCATGCCCGCCGACAATAGCGCCTCGCGCAACTGGTCCTTGGTCAGGCCGATCAGGTCCACCCGGCCATCGGGGCGCGGCTGAACACCGCGCGGCACGGGCACGGGATCGATGTGCCCGGGGATGGGCATGGGGGCGGCCGAAACTGTCTGCATCGCGTGCCCATAGCGCAAAATCGCGACGATTTCCACTGGGCCGATTCATCCTCGCGTGCCGGGGGTCGTGGCAAAACTCGCCCTTCCGCCTCCCTCTCCACCACCCCGGCGAAGGCCGGGGTCCAGCTCCGAACCGATTGGAGCAATGTACCCGTGCCATCCCAACTGGATCCCGGCCTTCGCCTGGATGGTGCGATGGGTTCTGCAACGATCTTTCGGAAGGGGAGGATGGATTATTGGCCCGCCACGCACGCCAGGGTCGCCGCATCGATCGCCGCCGCCGCGCCCGCCAGCGCATAGGTATCGGCAAAGGGGCGGTGGCGGGGATCGACCGCCGATACGCTCATGCTCCGGCCCGAACGCATCGCCGTGACCAGCGCATGGTCGGTCGCGGCATCGGGCGGCCAGACATCCCGTTCCCCGCCCACCAGCGGAAAGCGGCGCTCGCCGATCGCAAGGGTGACCGACGCGGCCCGGTCGCGCGGCGCACTGAGATGCAGGTGAAAGGATTCGCGCAGGCGGCGGGCGGGCCAGGTGCCGACGCTGGCGAAACCGTCCGTCCGTCCGTTCGCCAGCACCGGCTTGGCAATGGCATAGCAGCGGTCGGGATCGCGAAACGCGCCCCAGCCCTTGTAGATTCCGATCGTCTCGCGCGCGATCACGGGCGTGGCCATCAAAGCCAGGACCAGCGCCAGCCGCCTCATGCCGAGGCCCGGTGGATCAGCGTCTCGCGGCCCGCCTCGATCATCACGATCGATCCTTGCGGCAGGCGTTCGGCCACCGGCACGCCGCACAGGGGATCGTCCGCCCAGCCCAGCATCAATCCGCGCAGCACCCGGCTGGACAGGCCATGCATCAGGATCAGCCGGTCGCCGTCATGGTCATGCGTATCCGCCATCCACCCGCGCAACCGGGCCGCCATCGCGGCATAGCTTTCGCCATCGGGTGCGCCGACCGCCATGCCGTGCGGATGGACGATGGGCCCATGGATGGCGGCGAGGTCGGCGAAGACCTGTCCGCCCCAACTGCCGAATCCGAGTTCGATCAGCCGCGAATCATGCGTTGTCCTATGCCAGTCGAGCCCCAGATGCTCGGCGATCACCGCCAGCGTCTGGAGCGCGCGGCCGGTGGGTGAGGACCATAGCGTCAATGCCGGCGATTCGCCGAGATGGTGCCGCAGCACCTCGCCCAATGCCTCCGCCTGTGCGAAGCCGCGCCGGGTCAGCGGGGTGTGGAGATCGGTGCGGTCCCCCTGGATCCTGCCGATCCGGTTGAACACCGTCTCGCCATGCCGGGCGATGAAGTCGCGGCCCCGGCGCACATGGTCCGGCTGCGGGGGCGGGGGTGCGGGCATCGGCATGGCCCTATCCCTGTCGCGGCTGTTGCGCGGATGCAACGCTTTTTCCTGTTTAGCTGAGGTTCATGCAACGGCCGCGCTTTCCCGTCATTGAGCCTGCGACCGCCATCGTAACGGCGGCCTGTACAGTAACGGAGTAAGTTATGCGTAAGCTCATGCTCGCCGCCCTGGCGACCTCGGCCGTCCTTGCCGCCGCGGTGCCCGCCGCCGCCCAGACGACCACGGGCCAGCCCTTCACGGGGTTCCGCGTCGAAGGCCTGATCGGCTATGACAGCCTCAACGATCGCCAGGGCCAGGACAAGAGCTCGAGCGACGGTGTGCTCTATGGTGCGGGCATCGGGTACGACATCGCCGCCGGACCCGTCATCCTGGGCGCGGAAGGCGAGATCACCGGTTCCAGTTCCGACACGCGCAGCAACGGCATTCGCATCCCCGGTGACGAATTTCGCCTGGGTGCGGGCCGCGATCTCTATGCCGGTGCGCGGGTCGGCTATGTCATCTCGCCGGTCGCCATGGGCTATCTGAAGGCGGGCTATACCAACGCCAAGTTCGATGCGCGCTACACCACGGCGGGCGTCACCACGTCCAACGACCAGGAAGTCGGCGGCTATCGCCTGGGTGCCGGTCTGGAATATGCGATCAGCCCCAACACCTTCGTAAAGGGCGAATATCGCTATTCGCACTATGACGAAATGGACGGCGTCGGCATCAACCCGAACCGGCACCAGCTACTCGCCGGACTGGGCCTGCGCTTCTGAGCCGGGATTCTTTTCCACATTAACGGTGGTTTTACTACCAGTGATGGAGGGGTCGAAGCCTTGCTTCGGCCCCTTCTTGGCGGGTAGGAACCAAGGCCATTTATCACTATCGGACTCCGGCCATGCGGTCGTTCCGGCGGGGGATCAGGAAATGAAGGCGACGATCGAACGCGCAACGCTGCTCAAGGGGTTGAGCCATGTCCAGTCGGTGGTGGAGCGGCGGAACACGATTCCGATCCTCTCCAACGTGCTGCTGGAAGCAACGGCCGAGGGCCAGTTGCGGATGATGGCGACCGATCTGGACCTGCAAATCAACGACAGCGTTGCCGCCGCGGTCGACCAGCCGGGTTCGACCACCGTGTCGGCGCACACGCTGTTCGACATCGCGCGCAAGCTGCCCGAGGGCGCGCAGGTTCAGTTGACGGCGGCGGACGGTCGCATGACCATCGTCGCTGGCCGTGCGCGCTTCTCGCTCGGCACCCTGCCGCGCGACGATTTCCCGGTGATCGCGGAAGGGGAACTGCCCACCCAGTTCGAGCTGCCGGTCGAACTGCTCAAGCAGATCATCGACAAGACGCGCTTCGCCATCTCGACCGAAGAGACGCGCTATTACCTCAACGGCATCTTCCTGCACGTGGCCGAGGACAATGGCGCGCCCGTGCTGAAGGCCGCCGCCACCGACGGCCACCGCCTGGCGCGCGTCACCATCGAGCGCCCGAACGGCGCCGAGGAGATGCCCGACGTGATCGTGCCGCGTAAGTGCGTCGCGGAACTGCGCAAGCTGCTCGACGAGGTGGACGGTTCGGTCGGCGTGTCGCTGTCGGGGACGAAGATCCGCTTCGATCTGGGCCAGGCGATCCTGACCTCCAAGCTGATCGACGGCACCTTCCCGGACTATAGCCGCGTCATCCCGACCGCGAACGACAAGATCCTGAAGCTGGACCCCAAGGCGTTCATGCAGGGCGTCGACCGCGTGTCGACCATCGCGACGGAAAAGACCCGCGCGGTGAAGATGGCGCTCGACCGCGACCGGATCACCCTGTCGGTGACCAGCCCCGAAAACGGCACCGCGTCGGAAGAGGTGCCGGGCGAATATACCTCGCTGGGCTTCGAGATCGGGTTCAACAGCCGCTATCTGCTCGATATTCTGGGCCAGATCGACAGCGACACGGTGGAGGTCCACCTGGCCGACGCCGCCGCGCCGACCCTGATCCGCGAGAATGACAAGGCGCCCGCGCTCTACGTACTGATGCCGATGCGGGTGTAATTCCCATCCTCCCCGGCACGGGGAGGTGGCAGGCCGAAGGCCTGACGGAGGGAGGCTTCCGCATAGGACGTCCCTTGCGGTTACCCCCCTCCACCACCGCTTCGCGGCGGTCCCCCTCCCCGTACCGGGGAGGATGTTCTAAGGCGGACGAAATGCTCACCCGCCTTGTCCTCACCGATTTCCGCAATCACGCCGACCTCGCGCTCTTTCCGAGCGCGGGGTTCGTCGTGCTGACCGGCGAGAATGGCGCGGGGAAGACCAATGTTCTGGAGGCGGTGTCGTTGCTCGCCCCGGGCCGGGGCCTGCGCCGCGCGGCGCTTTCGGCGATGGCGCGGCAGGGGGGCAAGGGCGGGTTCGGTGTCGCCGCGACGCTGGACGGCGATGTCGAGATCGCGACCGGGGCGCTGCCCTCCGCGCCCGAACGGCGGGTCGTGCGGGTGCAGGGGGCGGGGACCAGCGCCAATGCGCTGGCCGATTGGCTGTCCGTCCTGTGGCTGACCCCGGCGATGGACCGGCTGTTCGTCGAGCCCGCGTCGGAGCGGCGGCGGTTCCTCGACCGGCTGGTGATGGCGCTGGCGCCCGCGCATGGGATGCACGCCACCCGCTATGACGCGGCGATGCGGGAGCGCAACCGGCTTCTCGCCAGCGAAGGCCCGGTCGATCCCGACTGGCTGAGCGCCTTGGAAGCGCGAATGGTCGAGCATGGCGCGGCGATCGATGCCGCGCGTGTGGCGGCGGTGGCGGCGCTCGACCAGCGGCTGGCCGACGCGCCGGAGAGCGTGTTCGCGCGTGCGTCGCTGGCGCTGGAGGGGGAGGCGGTGGAAGCGGGGGGCTTCGCCCATGCGCTGGCGATGGGGCGCAGGCGCGATGCGGCGGCGGGGCGGACGTTGGTGGGGCCGCACCGCGCCGACCTGCGTGTCACCCATGTCGCCAAGGGGCAGGCCGCCGCGCTCTGTTCGACCGGGGAGCAGAAGGCGTTGCTGCTGGGGATCGTGCTGGCCCATGCGGACCTGGTCACCGAACGGCGCGAGGTGCCGCCCGTGCTGTTGCTGGACGAGGTGGCGGCGCATCTCGATCCGTCGCGCCGCGCGGCGCTGTTCGGGCGGCTGGCGGGGCGGGGGCAGGTGTGGATGACCGGGACCGAACCCGCCTTGTTCACCGATGTGCCGGGGGAGGCGACGCGGGTGGCGTTTTGAGTTGGTGATCGGGGGCTCGGTGAGACACCTATCCCTCCCCCATCCCCTCCCGCTTGCGGGAGGGGCGCGCTTTGGTGAAGCCGTAGGAATCGATTTCGGCGGCAATCCGAACGTCGTCCGGTAACGCACCCCTCCCGCAGGCGGGAGGGGATGGGGAAGGGCAGGGGGTCTCACAGAGACCGGCAGATCCGCGTCGCGAGGATCAGGGTCTTGCCGGTCATCGATGCTCTGTCATGGACAATGTTGGGAAGGGGGCGCACGGGCGGCGCTTCGGGCTCCCCCCACTCCATGAATTCGGTGTCGGTCGCACCGATTCGGCACGGTGTGACGCCTCCTTCGCCGGGCCATGCGAAAGGGCGCCGCCCCCTCCCATTTTGCTTCCTTTGGGGCCTCGTAATTCCTATATACTCGCTATGGCAGATACCCCCCAGACGAATGAGTACGGCGCCTCCTCGATCAAGGTGCTGAAGGGCCTCGACGCGGTGCGCAAGCGGCCGGGCATGTATATCGGCGACACCGACGACGGCTCGGGCCTCCACCACATGGTGTTCGAGGTCAGCGACAACGCGATCGACGAAGCGCTGGCGGGGCATTGCGACCGCATCGATATCCAGTTGAACGCCGATGGCTCGGTCAGCGTGACCGATAACGGCCGCGGCATCCCGACCGGCATACACCCCGAAGAGGGCGTCTCGGCGGCCGAGGTCATCATGACCCAGCTCCATGCGGGCGGCAAGTTCGAGAATACCAGCGACGACAATGCCTATAAGGTGTCGGGCGGCCTGCACGGCGTCGGCGTCTCGGTGGTGAACGCGCTGTCCGAGTTCCTCGACCTGACCATCTGGCGTGACGGCGAGGAGCATTATATGCGCTTCGCGCACGGCGACGCGGTCGCCCCGCTCAAGGTCGTCGGCAAGGCCGAACCGGGGCAGAAGGGCACACGCGTCACCTTCCTGCCCAGCCCGGCCACCTTCAAGATCACCGAGTTCGACTTCGACAAGCTGGAGCATCGTTACCGCGAACTGGCGTTCCTGAACTCGGGCGTCCGCCTGTTCCTGACCGATGCGCGGCATGACGAACCCAGGACAGTCGAACTCTATTATGAGGGCGGGATCGCTGCCTTCGTGAAGTGGCTGGACCGGTCCAAGTCGCCGCTCTTCCCCGAACCCATCGCGATTCATGGTCAGCGCGATGCGATCGGCATGGACGTCGCGTTGGAGTGGAACGATTCCTATTACGAGAACGTCCTCGCCTTCACGAACAACATCCCGCAGCGCGACGGCGGCACGCACATCGCGGCCTTCCGCGCGGCGCTGACCCGCACGCTCAACAATTATGCCGACAAGTCTGGCCTTCTGAAGAAGGAGAAGGTCACGCTGACCGGCGACGACATGCGCGAGGGGCTGACCGCGATCGTCTCGGTCAAGCTGCCCGACCCGAAGTTCAGCAGCCAGACCAAGGACAAGCTGGTTTCGTCCGAGGTGCGCCAGCCGCTGGAATCGCTGATCGCCGACAAGCTGGCCGACTGGCTGGAGGAAAATCCCCAGAACGCCCGCGCGATCGTCGCCAAGATCATCGACGCCGCCGCCGCGCGCGAGGCCGCCAAGCGCGCCCGCGAGCTGACGCGGCGCAAGGGCGTGATGGACATCGCCTCGCTGCCCGGCAAGCTGGCCGACTGCCAGGAGCGCGATCCCGCCAAGTCCGAACTCTTCCTGGTCGAGGGTGACTCGGCCGGCGGTTCGGCCAAGCAGGGGCGCAACCGCCATTTCCAGGCGATCCTTCCCCTTCGCGGCAAGATCCTGAATACCGAGCGCGCGCGGTTCGACCGCATGATCTCGTCCAAGGAAATCGGCACGCTGATCCAGGCGATGGGCACCGGCATCGGCCGCGACGATTTCAACGCGGACAAGCTGCGCTACCACAAGATCGTCATCATGACCGACGCAGACGTCGACGGCGCGCATATCCGCACGCTGCTGCTGACCTTCTTCTATCGCCAGATGCCCGAGCTGATCGAGCGCGGGCATCTCTATATCGCCCAGCCGCCGCTCTACAAGGCGACCAAGGGGCGGTCGGAAGTCTACCTGAAGGACGACAGCGCGCTCGACGAATATCTGGTTGAGGCGGGCGTCTCCACCATGGTGCTGGAAGGGCCGGGCGGTGCGCGCTCGGGCAACGACCTGAAGGGACTGGTCGATCATGCGCGGCGGATGCGCACGCTGATGCGCTATGTGCCGCGCCGTTACGACGCTTCGATCATCGAGGTGCTGGCGCTGGCGGGTGCGCTCGATCCGGTGCTGACCCGTGAGCAGCGGATGGCGACGGTGGTCGAGACCACGCGTCGGCTGGAGTCGGGCGATCACGAGGCGCGCTGGTCGGCGCGTCTCACGGAAGATGGCGGTATCCATTTCGAACGGCTGTGGCGCGGCGTGACCGATCACCACATCGTGGAGGCCAGCTTCATCGCCTCGGCCGAGGCGCGCAAGCTGCACACGCTGGCCGCCGAGCAGGCGGAGAGCTTCACCAACGCCGCCAAGCTGGTGCCGCTGCGCAGCGCCGCGACCGAGCCCTCGGCCGATGTCGTGGCGACCGATGAGGAGGGCAACAGCACCACGCTGGCGCGCGGCGAGACCCGCGTCGCACGGCCGAGCCAGTTGCTGGAGGCGATCCTGACCGCCGGACGCAAGGGCCTGGCCATCCAGCGCTACAAAGGCCTGGGCGAGATGAATGCCGAGCAGTTGTGGGAAACCACGCTCGACCCGGCGGTCCGCTCGATGCTGCGCGTGACTTCGGACGATGTCGCGGCGGCGGACGAGGTGTTCAGCCGGTTGATGGGCGAAGTGGTCGAACCGCGCCGCGAGTTCATCCAGGACAATGCGCTGAACGTGGCGAATCTGGACGTGTAAGGCCAACGCCCCGCCCTCTGTTCGGGCTGAGCGCGTTCGTGGATGTCCAGATATCCTACGCCCCGTTCAGCCTGAGCGAAGTCGAAGGCCACGCGACTCCCTTGGGCTTCGACTTCGCTCAGCCTGAACGGAGGTTGAGGGTGGTGGCAACGGTATGAGACAGGAGAGAGCAGGCATGAAGGCAATCGCACTGGGACTGATGCTGGTGGCGGGCGGGACCGTTGCGGTGGCGCAGCAAAAGCCTGCCGCTCCGGCCAAGTCCGCCCCCGTCCCCGCCTTCATCATCGCCGCGCTGGCCGACCCCGCGCGCGCCGACCAGGCGGGCGACGACCAGCGCCGCCAGGCCGCCGCCGTCCTGGCCTTTTCCGGTGTGAAGCCGGGCGATACGGTGATCGATTACCTGCCGGGCAAGGGCTATTGGACGCGCATCTTCTCCGGGATCGTGGGCCCCAAGGGCCATGTCTATGCCTATTGGCCCGCCGCCGCGCAGAAATATGCGGAAGGAACTTTGGGCACGCTTCAGGGGCGGAACCTGCCCAACGTCACCGCGCAGGTGCAGGGCGTGAACCTGCCCGCCGCCGACCAGCCGGTCGACCTGTTCTGGACCGTCCAGAATTATCACGACGTCGCGAACAAGAATGCGGGCGAACCGGCGCTGCGCGCCTTCGACCAGGCGGTGTTCAAGGCGCTGAAGCCCGGCGGCACCTATATCATCATCGATCACGCCGATGCGGTGGGCAAGGGGTTGGCCAACACCAACACGACGCACCGGATCGACCCGGACTATGTGAAGCGCCAGGTCCAGTCGGTCGGCTTCCGCTTCGTCGGCGAGAGCAAGGTGCTGCGCAACCCGGAAGACGATCACACGAAGAACGTCTTCGATCCCGCCATTCGCGGGCGGACCGACCAGTTCGTATTCAAGTTCCGCAAACCCTGACGCCTTGGCGCTGAACTCTCAGCCGGTCGGCCCGTTGAGGAGCGACATGGCAATAGGAGCGGCGCGCATGGTGGAGACGAAGCAGGGCCTGGGATGGGCGATCGGCGTCGGCGTGGTCGGCGGGCTGGTCGCCGCGCTGGCGATGAACCAGTTTCAGACACTGGCCGCCGGGGCGTTCGGGCAGAGCGGCAGCAATGACGATCCCGCCACGGTGAAGGCCGCCGACACGCTCGCCAAGGCGACGACCGGCGAGCCGGTGACCCAGAAATATCGCGAAACCGCCGGTTCGGTGGTTCACTATGCGACCGGTGCGGCGCTCGGCGGCCTGTACGGCGTGCTCACCCATGAACGGCCCGAGGCGGCGCTGGGGCTGGGCGTGCCGTTCGGGCTGGCGACGATGCTGGCGGTGGATGATGTCGCGGTGCCCGCCTTTGGTTGGGGCCCTGCGCCGCAGGATACGCCGGTCGCGACCCATGGCTATAGCGCGGCGTCGCATGTGGTGTTCGGATTGGTGCTGGAGGGTGTGCGGCGGTTGGCGGTGCGGGTGGCGTAAAGCCCCTCTCCCGGTAGGGGAGGGGTTGGGGAGGGGCGACGGCCATGGGTGCCGGTCTCTGCGAGACTCCATGCCCTCCTCCGGCCCCTCCCGTTTACGGGAGGGGAGATTTGTCGTTTGGCCTTAAACCGCCATCCGCAACATCGCCCGCACCCCCCGGTGGGCCGGATCATATTCCACCGCCGTCTGCAAGCTCTGCGCCATCGCGCGGATCAGCTTCGCGCCCAGGCCGGTGCCCTTGGGCTGCTGGTTCTCGGTCATGCCGCAACCGTCATCCTCGACGATCAGCACGCACTGCCCCTCTGCCTCGCGGACGGTGATGCGCACCTCGCCCCCGCCATCGGGATAGGCGTATTTGCAGGCATTGGTGACCAACTCGGTCACGATCACCCCGATCGACACCGCGCGGTCGGTCTTCACCCGGATCGGTTCGGCGGATAGGGTCAGGGTGCGCGGGCGGGCGTCGCTCGACCAACTTTCGGCCAGTTCCTCGACCAGCGCACCCAGATAGTCGCGCAAGTCGACCTGCTCCACATCGTTGGCGGTATAGAGCCGCCGGTGCACCTGCGCGATGGCGCGGATGCGACGCTGGGTGTCCTCCAACGCCTCGCGGGCATGGGCATCGTCGAGCACGCCCTTCTGCAACCCGATCATCGCCGAGACGAGTTGCAGCGAGTTGGCGACGCGGTGGTTCACCTCGCTCAGCATCGCCTCCAGCCGCGCGTTGGAGGCGCGCAATTCGGTTTCCGCCGCCGCCTTGGCGCGTTCCAGCCGGGTCCGGTCGAGCACCTGTTCGAAACTGGCCGACAGCAGGTCGAAGAAATCCTCGCCGACCGTCTTCACCACATAGTCGGCCGCCCCGGCCTTCAGCGCGGCGACGGCGATCCGCCCCTCGTCCGAGCCCGTCACATAGACGACGGGCGGCGGATCGGGCAGCGCGGTGATCGCGGCCAGCGCCTCCAGCCCGTCCATGCCCGGCATATAATGGTCGACCGCGACCAGATCGAAGCCGCCTTGCGCCGCCATCGCGATACCTTCGGCCCCCGACGCCGCACTGGCGACCGTATAGCCGTGCCGACTCAGCGCGCGCGACACCAGCCGGCGCAGCGCGTCGTCGTCATCGATGTAAAGGATATGCGGGGACGTCGTGCTCGGCATCGCGGCGGGGGACTCAGCCCTCGACCTCGGGCACCTGGATCACCGACAGGAACAGGCCGAGCTGGCGGATCGCCTGGGCGAAATTCTCGTAATTGACCGGCTTGGTGATGTAGACGTTGCAGCCCAGATCATAGCAGCGCTGGATCTCCACCTTGTCGTCGGTGGTGGTCAGCACGACGACGGGCGCGCGGCGGAGCGGGCTGCCCTCCTCCTTGATCTTGGCCAGAATGTCGGTGCCGCTCATGTCGGGCAGGTTGAGGTCGAGCAGGACCAGCGCCGGACCGTTCTTGGCCGGACCATCGGGCGCGTGGAACAGATAGTCGAGCGCGGTGGTGCCGTCGGTGAAGTGACGGATATCGTTGAGGATACCGGCGCGCCGGATATTCTTTTCGATCAGACGGGCATGGCCTTCATCGTCTTCGATCATGACGATGCCCACGGAGCGATGGTCGTTCATTCAGGCGCCTTCAATGGAAAGGGTGGGGGGTAGCGAAAGGAAGAAGGTCGCGCCTTCACCCAGTTGGGATTCGACCGAAATCGTGCCGCCCAGCCGATAGGCGAGCGCGCGGACATGCGCGAGGCCGATGCCCTCGCCCGGCTGGTCCTGCTGCCCCGAGCGGCGGAACAGGTCGAAGATGCGCTGATGGTCGCGCGGGTCGATGCCCCGGCCATTGTCGCGGATCGCGACGATGACGCGGCCCGGCGTTTCGGAGGCGGAGACATGGACCTCGGCGGGGCGGGTCGGGTGGCGGTATTTGGTCGCATTCTCGATCAGGTTGGACAGAATCTGCTCCAGTGCGACCCGGTCGCTGACGATCACCGGCATGGGGCGTTCGATGGTCAGGGTGACGCCGCGATCGTCGATGACGTGGCGGATCGAATCGGTGATCTGCTCCACCAATTGGTCGAGCGCGATCATCTCGGGCGCGAGCACCCTGCGGCCTTCGCGGCTGAGCTTCAGGATGGCGTTGATCAACCGGTCCATCTTGGCGGTGGAGGTGCGGATGAAACCGATCGCCTCGGGCAGATCCTCGCGCGCGGCCAGGCGTGCCTCCTCCTCGGTCACGATATGCGGTGCTTCCGCCTCGGCCCGGTCGATCAGGTCGGACAGCGGCTGGGTCGCGGCGGACAGTTCGGCCGTGAAGCCCATCACATTGACCAGCGGCGAGCGCAGGTCGTGGCTGACGATATAGGCGAAGCGTTGAATTTCCTCGTTCGCCAGAGCGAGGTCGGCGGTGCGTTCGTGCACCTGTTCCTCCAGCGTGGCGTTGAGGCCCGCCAGCGCGGTGCGCGACCGGTGCAGGTCGGCGGTGTAACGGCGCACGGTCAGGAACGACACCACCGACACCAGCACGAAGAGCAGCCCCGCCACCGTCACCACGATGGAGAAGGTCCGGCGGCTGGCGATCTGTTCGGCATCGCGAAGCGCGAGCAGGCGGCGTTCCTCCTGCGCCATCGTCTCGAAGATCGCGCGGAGTCCGGCCATTCGCTGTAGGCCGCTATCCGCGCGGAAATGGCGCAACGCCTCGGCCCCACGGCCCTGGCGGACCAGTTCGTTGGTCGCGCGCTGCGATCGCTCGATCTCGGCCAGTTGCTGGACGACGCCGTTCATCGGTGCCTGTTGGCGCGCATTGTCGGCGGTCAGGTGGCGGAGTTCGGCGATCCGGGGGACCAGTGCGGCATGGGCGCGCTCGAAGCTGGCGAGAAAGGCCGGGGTGCCCGCCAGCATATAGCCGCGCCGCGCCGTCTCCTGCTGCTCGGCCAGTCGCCGCGCCTCGGTCAGGACGCTTTCGACGCGATAGGTGTGGATGACCCAGTCGGTATGCCGGTTGCCCTGACGGATCGCGTAAGCCGCCGCCACCGCCGCGACGAGCAACGCGATGAAGCCCGTCGCCATGGCGGCGATCAGGATGCGGCCAATCGGATTTTCAGCCGTGGATGCGGTATCGACGCCCTGCATGATCCATGCCTTATCGAAGCGCGGGCATCGACGCCAGTCCGGTTAAGTCGTGGTTGCGCCAGCAGTTACAGCAACAGTTCCTGCGGGCTGGGTCGCCCGACATGGCCGCCGCCCCGCCGCCGCGCCATTTCGGTTTCGGCGGTGAAGCGGACATCGGGATCGCGATCGCTGAGGAAGCCGATCAGCGACTCCTCTTCGATCTCGCGCCAGTCCTTGCCACGATCGGGGCCATAGCGGACGCGCGGCAACAGGCCGGGGCTGCGCGACCATTCCAGCAACTGCGCCAGGCTCGCCTCGTTCAACTGGTCGCGCAGATGGTGCGCGGTCACATAGGCGTCGGGAAAGGCGCGGTGGATGGGCAGGCCGCGGTCATGCACCAGCCCCTCGGGCTTGCGCCAGTAACGCAGCACCTGGTTGGAGAAGCTGGGGCTGTCGGGCCACAGGCGCAACGCGCATTTCCAGGTGCAGATCCAGTCGGCGGACCGGGTCATGGCCGGGGTGCAATATTGCTGCTCGAAATCGGCGCGATGCGCGGCCAGCGCCAGGCGGCGGGGCCAGGGATCGAGCACGCGGCGCGCGACATCGTGCCACCAGGGCGCATCGGCGACCTGTTCGTCCAGGATATGGTGGATGGCTTGCGTGATCGGCGGGATGGGGCGGCCGGGATTGACCAGGATGCTGCCGCCCTCGCCCTCCAGTTCCCAGCGGCCGTCCTTGCCCAGCGCCACGTCCTGCCAGCCAATCTCGCACACGCCGTGGGTCGGCGGGGCCTGTCCGGTCGTCTCCAGGTCGATGACACGGATGATCTGGGGCTGGGGGCGTAGCATCGCCCCTATGTGGGCTTTCGGACCCCGAAAAGCGAGGGCGTTATCCCATCAGGGCCTGGTCGCGCAGGCCCCGCCAGACATGCAATGCCTGCACCGTCTCGGCCACGTCGTGGACGCGGATCAACTGCACCCCCGCCTCCGCGCCCTTCAGCGCGAGCGCGAGCGACCCGCCCAGCCGCATATCGACCGCCGCTTCGTTCGACAGCGCGCCGATCATCCGCTTGCGGCTGGCCCCCAGCATGATCGGGCAGCCCAGGCCGTGGAAGATCGCCAAGCCATTGATGAGCGCCAGATTGTCGGCCAGCGACTTGCCGAAGCCGATGCCGGGATCGACCATGATGTGCGAGCGGGGCACGCCCGCCGCCGCGACCGCCGCGACCCGCGCCTCCAGCCAGTCGAAGACCTCGGTCAGGACATTGCCATAGCCGACCCGGCCATGCCCGCCCTTGGCCGGGTCGGGCGAGTGCATCAGGATGACGGGACAGCCCGCCCTGGCCACCACCTCCAGCGCGCGGTCGTCCCAGAGCAGCGCGGCGACATCGTTGACGATGCCCGCGCCCGCCGCCAGCGCCGCCTCCATCACGGCGGCCTTGCGCGTGTCGATCGACACCAGCGCGCCGCCTTTCGCCAGTCGTTCGATGACGGGGGCGGTGCGGGCGATCTCGTCGCCTTCCCAGACGGGGGCGGCGCCGGGGCGGGTGGACTCGCCGCCCAGGTCGATGACGGCGGCACCCAGGGCGGCCATCACCATGCCGCTGTCCGCCGCCGCCGCCGGATCGCCGATATGCTTGCCGCCATCGGAGAAGCTGTCGGGCGTGACGTTCAGGATCGCCGCGACCTGGGGCTGGTCGAAACGCAGGGTGCGTTCGCCCATCACCCAAGGCGTGCGAGGGGCGGTGATGGCGGCGTGGAGCGCCTCGGCGCGGGACGAGCCGCCCAGTTCCTGCTGGAACCGGGCGACGGGGACGATGCGGCGCGTGGTGCCTTCGCGCACCTCATAGGCCGCGAACCACTGCATCCCACCAGCCAGCCGCGCGACGCTGCCCTCTTCCAGCCCGATCGGCGTATCGACGAATTGGATGGGACGCAGGTGCATGACGGGGGGAATCGCTTTCAAGACATTCGTCATCCCAGCGAAGGCTGGGATCTCTGGAGGCCGCGCTTCTCCAGCCGATAAAGGCCCCAGCCTGCGCTGGGGCGACGGGTTCCTATGGCTGGGTCGCCAGCAACCAGTTCTGGCGCATCGCGTCGATCGGCTTCAGCGCGCCCTCCATCTCATAATGCCAGAAGGTCCAGCCATTGCAGGTCGGCCGGTTCTGCAACATCGAGCCCAGCCGGTGGATCGACCCCGCCTGGCCGCATTCGGACAAAAGCGAACCATCCGCCCGCACCGTCGCGCGCCATTTGCGCTTGGCGTCCATCAACGGCATGCCGGGGGCGAGATAGCCATTCTCGACCAGCGTCCCGAACGCGACCTTGGGCTGCGCCTTGGGGCTCTGCATCGTCGCGAGCGCGCTCTCGTCCAGGGGCAGGGCGGCCTCGATCCGCTCGATGGCGGCGGCGCAATAGGTCGGCTCGCGCTCGATCCCGATCCAGCGGCGGCCCAGCCGCTTGGCGACCGCGCCGGTCGTGCCGGTGCCGAAGAACGGGTCGGCGATCACGTCGCCCGGCCGGGTGCAGGCCAGCAGGATGCGATAGAGCAAAGCTTCCGGCTTTTGGGTCGGATGGACCTTGTGCCCGTCCTTCTTCAGTCGTTCCTGACCGCCGCAGATCGGAAATTCCCAGTCCGAGCGCATCTGGATTTCGTCGTTCAGCGTCTTCATCGAGCGATAGTTGAAGGTGTATTTCGCCTTCTCGCCCTTCGACGCCCAGATCAGCGTTTCGTGCGCATTGGTGAAGCGGGTGCCCTTGAAATTGGGCATGGGGTTGGATTTGCGCCAGATGATGTCGTTGAGGATCCAGAAGCCCAGATCCTGCACCGCCGTGCCCACACGGAATATGTTGTGATAGCTGCCGATCACCCAGAGCGAGCCATTGTCCTTGAGCACCCGGTAACATTCGGCGAGCCACAGGCGGGTGAAGGCGTCATAGGCGGCGAAGGTGTCGAACTTGTCCCAGGCGTCGGTGACGGCATCGACATGACTGCCATCGGGGCGGAACAGCTCGCCGCCGAGTTGCAAATTATAGGGCGGGTCGGCGAAGACCATGTCCACCGACTTGTCGGGCAGCGAGCGGAGCGCCGCGATGCAGTCACCCATCAGGATCTGGTTCAGCGGCAGGTCGCTTTCGCGGTGCGCCGATACCGGCCGCGTCCCGATCGGCCTTCCTACCGTCTGGATGACCCCCATCGTTAACCGTCCCTTCTACCCTCGAACCCTCGCATCCACCCTGAAGGAGTCGGTCGTCAAGAGGCGATTCGCACGCGCGACTCGCGGGAATCCGCCAGATTCGGCCGCGTGTTGCGGTCATGTGGCAGATATTGGGGTTGTGGATAACTTCGCCCCCAACAAGTGGGGGGTGTGGTGAGGGCGACTCAATCCGCCGCTAAATCCTCCCCAAGCTTGCTTGGGGAGGGGGACCATTGCATCAGCAATGGTGGAGGGGCGGAGCCGGACCGGCCATGCCCCTCCACCACGGCCTTCGGCCGCGGTCCCCCTCCCCATCAAAGATGGGGAGGATTCAGAGGTCCAGGTAACATTGCGCCACGGGCGCGAAGCTGCGGCGGTGGAGCGGCGTGGGGCCATGTTCGCGCAGCGCCGCCAGATGCGTCGCCGAGCCATAACCCTTGTTGCTGTGCCAGCCATAAGCGGGCCACTCCTGGGCCGCCGCGATCATCATCTCGTCGCGAACATGCTTGGCGACGATCGAGGCGGCCCCGATCGCCAGCGACTTGGCGTCGCCACCGACGATCGGGGTCGCGGCATAACCCCATTTGGGCAGGCGGTTGCCGTCGACCAGCACATGCGCCGGGTGACACCCCAGCCTATCCACCACCGCATCGACCGCCAGCGTCATCGCCTTCATCGTCGCCCAATAGATGTTGAGCCGGTCGATCTCCTCCGGGTGGACGATGCCGACCCCGACCACCGCACAGCCGCGGATTTCGGCGCACAGCCGCGCGCGGGTCTTCTCGGTCAGCTTCTTGGAATCGTTGATGCCCTGGGGGCAATCGCGCTCCGGCAGGATGACGGCGGCGGCGACCACCGGCCCCGCCAGCGGCCCGCGCCCCGCCTCATCCACGCCGCATAAGGGTGTGGGAAAACCGATGTCGACCATGGTGGGCGGCTTTATCGTGGAGGGTGCGCGCCGACAAGATTCCTCCCCGGCACGGGGAGGGGGACCATGCGCAGCATGGTGGAGGGGGCGTTCCACAACAGGCATCCTATGCGGAAGCCCCCCTCCGTCAGCCCTTCGGGCTGCCACCTCCCCACGAGTGGGGAGGATCGGATCACCCCCAACGCGCGGCGAAGGCGGCGGCGTCCCAGCCTTCGCGGCTGATCGCGGCGAGCAGGTGATAGAAGGGGACCATCCCCATCGCATGTCCCATCGGCCCATGGCCCCGGCCCAGCCCCGGTGCGGCGGCGAGTACGGCCTGGACGAAGGCGATGGCGCGGTCCACCGCATCGGCCAGCGTCATGCCCTGGCCCAACCCCGTCGCGATCGCGCTCGCCAGCGTGCAGCCGGTGCCATGGGTCGAGCGGGTGTCGAGCCGGGGATGCTGCCAGCGCTGTTCGCCCTGCGATTCCACCAGCCGGTCCTCGATCACCGGCCCCTCGCCGTGCCCGCCCTTGACGAGCAACGCGCGCGTCTGGGGCCGGACCATCGCCTCGCCACCCAGCGCCGCGAGTTCGGGCAGATTGGGCGTGGACAAGGTCGCCAGCGCCAGGAAGCGGCGAAAGGCGGCGATGACGTCGTCGTCCGCCAGGACCGAGCCGCTGGTCGCGATCATCACCGGATCGAACACCACCGGCAGGTCCAGCGCCTCCAGCCTGTCGGCCAGCGCATGGGCGGTCTGCGCCGATCCGATCATCCCGATCTTGACCGCGTCCGCGCCAATATCGGCCAGCACGCTGTCGATCTGCGCCATCACCATATCGGTCGGCACGGGATGCTTCGCCTGCACGCCCAGCGTGTTCTGCGCGGTGATCGCGGTGATCGCGGTCATCGGGTGACCGCCCAGCATCGCCACCGTCTTGATATCCGCCTGAATCCCCGCGCCGCCCCCGGAATCGGAACCGGCGACGATCAGGATGCGGGGCGGGGTAGGCGTGGTCATGGATTCGCCATGCCTGTCGTGGCGGAAGCGGGCAAGCGGTCACACGCGCGGCCCAATCGCCTGCAAACCCGCTCCTGCTCCTGATGATCAGGTCGGATCGACATTCAGATATGCCCTTCTTTTCCCTCGCCCCTCCTAGAGGGGAGAGGGTTGCGCAGACTTGGTCTTTGCGAAAGCAAAGGCTTAGTCGGAGCTGGGTGAGGGGTGAGCGCGCGGAGCGCGCGCGAGCCTGTGGCTCGCTCAACCCCTCACCCAAGCTGCGCTAGCCAGCAGGCTGGCAAGCTCCGCTAACCCTCTCCCCTGTCCAGGGGAGAGGGAAGAAGTCATCGCAGAATGTCGATCGGCCCTGGGAAAGCGCGAGGATAGAAATACTTGGCCGATCATCGTCCTGCGCCCTGCGCGCCCGGTTTCAGGGCATCTTCGTAATGTTTCGTTTCCCGGCGCATCCGGGGCTTTTCTCGCTGCACCGCACTATTATTTCGGGCGCGCATCCAATCGAAGATTTGGGGCGTTGCTGCGCCCTGGAACATTTGCCGGACCGCATGAGGGAGACCTGATTTGATCGTCGATGCCGTACCCCGTACCCGCATCATCATCGCAGAAGTCTGGCGCCCCTTACTGGCGCTGTTCATCTGGGACGTGATCGTCACGATCGCCTATTACGTGCTGCCGTTCAAGGCGCCCTCGCTGCCGCTGACCCTGTTCGGCACCGCGCTGGCGCTGTTCCTGGGGTTCCGCACCAATTCGGCCTATCAGCGCTGGTGGGAGGGGCGGCAGCTCTGGGGCCTGATGATCAACGCCTCGCGCAATATCGCGCGTAGCGCCCGCAACTTCCTGCCCGATCCCGAGGGGCATGATCTGAAACGCTCGATCGTGCTGCGCCAGATCGCCTATGTGAACGCGCTGCGCTGCCAGCTGCGCAAGCAGCCGGTCGATGGCGAAGTGCTGCGCTTCCTGTCGCAGGGCGAGGCGGAGCCCGCGCTCCGGCGGACCAACACCGCCAACGGCCTGCTCGACGGTACGGGTCGCCGGATCGCCGACGCGCAGAAAAAGGGGTGGATCGACACCATCCAGCAGACCCAGATGGAGGCCGTGCTGGTCGACATCGCCAATTCGCAGGGCGGCATGGAGCGGTTGAAGAACACGCCGCTGCCCAACCAGTATCGCTTCATCCCGGCCTTCTTCACCCGGCTGTTCTGCGTGCTGTTGCCGATCGGTCTGGTCGAGACGCTGGGCTTCGCGACTCCGGTCGGCTCGTCGATCGCGGGGCTGATGTTCCTGGCGGCGCTCCAGATCGGCGACGACCTGGTCGATCCCTTCTCCGACACGGTCCACGACCTGCCGCTGAGCGCGATGTGCCGGACGATCGAGATCGACCTGCTCCAGTCGATCGGCGATCCCGCGCCCGAACCGATGAAGCCGGTCGACGGGGTGCTCTGGTAACGGTGGCCCCGGCGATCAGGCCGCGTTGTCGATGCCCAGTTCGCCCAGTTTGCGATAGAGCGTCGACCGTCCGATCCCCAGTCGCCTGGCCACTTCGGTCATGCGCCCGCGATAATGGCTGATCGCCAGTCGGATGACGTCGGCCTCGATATCCTCCAGCGGGCGCAGATTGCCGTCGGGACGAAACAGGTTGATCCCGCCGCTATGCGTCGCCCCCACCGTCGCGCTGCCGACCGAGGGGCGGTCGCCCAGCGATGCGATCTGCGGGAAATCGGCGGGGGTCAGGGCATCGCCCTCGCACAGCACGGCGGCGCGGAAGAGCGCGTTCTGCAACTGGCGGACATTGCCCGGCCAGTCATAGCGGCGCAGCAGGTCCAGCGCGTCGTCGGTGATGTCCAGCGCGCGCAGGCCCGGCTGTTGCGCGATCCGGCCCAGCAGGTGGCGGGTCAGCGCGGGAATGTCCTCCGCCCGGTCGCGCAGCGCGGGCACCGCGACATGGACGACGTTGAGCTTGTAATACAGGTCTTCGCGGAACCGCCCCGCCTCGACCGCTTCCAGCAGGCGGCCATCGGTCGCGGCGATGATGCGCACATCGACCTCGCGCGCATGGCGACCGCCCAGCGGGACGATGGTGCCGGTCTGCAACATGTCGAACAGCCGCGCCTGGGTTTCGGGCGGCATGCCCGAGACTTCGTCGAGGAACAGGGTCGATCCGTCCGCCTCGACCATCTTGCCGATCCGCCGTTCGAAGGCACCGGCGAAGGCGCCCTCCTCATGGCCGAAGATGATGCTGTCGAGCAGATTGGTCGCGGTCGCGGCGCAGTTGACCCGGATCATCGCCCGTTCCGCGCGGGGGGAGGCGACGTGGATCGCCTCGGCCAGCGATTCCTTGCCCACGCCGCCCTCGCCCTCGATCAGCACGGCCACCCGTGCCCGGGCGGCCTTGGCCGCGATGGCCAGCGCCGCGCGGAATGCAGGTGCGTCGCCGACGATTTCGTCAAAGGCGAGGAGGGCGGGAATCTTCTCGGTCAGCGGGCGAAGCTCGCCGCTGGTCTGGCCCGCGACACAGGCCTCCAGCGCGGCGAGCAGCCGTTCGGGGGCCAGCGGCTTGACCAGGAAATCGGTCGCCCCCGCGCGCATCGCCGCCACCGCGCCCTCCACCGACTCGTTGGCGGTCAGCATCAGGATGGGGAGTTCGGGACGCAGCCTGTGGCAATCGGCGATCAACTGGGTCGCATCGGCCCCCGGTGCCCAGTGATCGATCAATACCGCATCGAGTTCGCGCCCTTGTGCCGAACCCAGGACGGAGGCCGCCATGTCCGCATCGGTGGCAAACAGGGTGCGCCAGCCGCCACGCTGCGCCAACGCTGCGATCAGCCGCCGCTGCGCAGGTTCGTCGTCGATCAGCAGCAGCAAACGTTGACCGTTGCGCGTCATATCTCGTCCCATAACCCCTGTTTGCGGCGCTATAGCGCAACAATGTTAAAATCTGCCTTAAATCGGGACAGTGATGGGCCCGTATGATTAAAGATGTCTTTCTATCCCCTGAACTGCCCGATTGTGCGCGATTCGGGGTTTGGAGTCGAACGTTTCGGGGTTGATCCCTCTGCCCCGGTGAATAAGCTTGGATACAAGGTCATGATGGCGGGACCGACCGCCACGGGCCGATAGCGGAGGTGAGGATCATGGCGGCCAATGACACCGGCACCGGCGGGATGAAGGCGCATGTCGCCACCTACGGATTGCTGATCAACATGCTCAAATGGGGATCGGTGGTCGTCGCCCTGTTGGTGGCGATCGTCCTCTGGCTGATCGCCTGACGCCATGGGCGTGCGCATCGCGGCGCTACGCGAAACGACGTCCGGCGAAGCCCGCGTCGCCGCCACGCCGGAGACGGTGCGCAAGCTGATCGCATTGGGCGCGACGCTGGCGGTCGAGCGCGGCGCCGGGGCGGGCGCGGGGATCGCCGACGCCGACTATGAACAGGCCGGCGCGCATGTCGGCGCGCGGGCCGAGGTGCTGGCGGGCGCGGAGATCGTACTGGCGGTGCAGGCCCCGGATGCCGACACGCTGTCGGGGGCGGCGTCGGGGGCCTGGGTGGTCGCGGCGTTCGATCCCTTTCGACGTGGCGAGGCGGTGGCGGCCTATGCGGGGGCGGGGCTGGAGGCGCTGGCGATGGACTGGATGCCGCGTATCACCCGCGCCCAGTCGATGGACATCCTCTCGTCCCAGTCGAACCTGGCCGGGTACAAGGCGGTGTTGGAGGCGGCGAACGCCTATGGCCGTGCCTTTCCGATGATGATGACGGCGGCGGGCACCATCCCGGCGGCGCGCGTCTTCGTGATGGGCGTGGGGGTGGCCGGGCTCCAGGCGATCGCGACCGCGCGGCGGCTGGGGGCGCAGGTCTCGGCCACCGATGTCCGCTCCGCCACGCGGGAGCAGATCCAGTCGCTGGGGGCCAAGCCGGTCTTCGTCGAAGGTGTCGAGGGCATCGAGGGCGAAGGCGCGGGCGGCTATGCCGGGGAGACGAGCGAGGAGTATCGCCGCGCGCAGGCGGAACTGGTCGCCGGGCATATCGCCAAGCAGGATATCGTCATCACCACCGCGCTGATCCCCGGCCGCCCCGCGCCGCGCCTGGTGACCGATGCACAAGTCGCGACGATGCGCCCCGGCAGCGTGATCGTCGACCTGGCGGTGGAGGCCGGCGGCAATGTCGAGGGCGCGGTGGCGGGCGAGCTCGTCCAGCGCCACGGCGTCACGATCATCGGCCATCGCAACATGGCGGGCCGCCTGGCGGCGGACGCCTCGGCGCTGTTCGCGCGCAATTTGCACAATTTCCTCGCGGCCTTCTGGGACAAGGAGGCCGGGCGGCCGGTGCTGGACGCCGAGATCGGCGACGCGATCCGGCTGACGCGGGGCGGGCAGGTGGTGAACCCGAGGTTGGCGTCGTGACGATCCTCCCCGGAACGGGGAGGGGGACCGGCGAAGCCGGTGGAGGGGGCGTGCGGCAAATGCCACGGCCCGAAGTTGCGCTGGCTCGCAAACTTCGGCGGACCATGACTTTGCCGGAAGTCATGCTTTGGCAGCAGCTTCGCGGTTCACCCGCCGGCCTACGCTTCCGGCGGCAGCATCCCATCGGATGTTATGTCGCCGATTTTTTCTGTGCAAAGGCGCGACTGATCGTCGAAGTCGATGGCGCCATCCACGGCATTGAGACGCGCCCCAAGCGCGACACCGCGCGAGACCGATATTTGAACGACAACGGGTACAGGGTCATCCGGATCGGAGCCGCTGAAATCCTGCGCGATGCCGGGGCGGTTGCCGCTTCGATCGTCTCGCTGGCGGCGGCCCCCCTCCACCACTCGCCTGCGGCGAGCGGTCCCCCTCCCCGTGCCGGGGAGGAGTGATCATGGACTTCATAGCGATCCTGTCGATCTTCGTGCTGGCGTGTTTCGTCGGCTATTATGTCGTCTGGTCGGTGACGCCCGCGCTGCACACGCCGTTGATGGCGGTGACCAACGCCATCTCCTCGGTCATCATCGTCGGCGCGCTGATCGCGGCGGCGGCGACGTCGGGCGCGACGGGATCGGGGGTGGCCAAATGGCTGGGGCTGGGCGCGGTGGTGCTGGCCAGCGTCAACATCTTCGGCGGCTTTGCGGTGACGCAGCGGATGCTCGCCATGTACCGCAAGAAGGAGAAGCGCTCGTGATCGCACCCGTGCCACCCGCGCTGTCCACCGGGACCATCGGCGGGGTGAATGCGCTCCCCGCCAGCCCCTGGGTTTCGCTCGCCTATCTGGTCGCGGGGGTGTGCTTCATCCTGGCGCTGCGTGGGCTGTCGAGCCCGACGACCAGCCAGCGGGGCAACCGCTTTGGCATGGCGGGCATGGCTATCGCGGTCATCACCACCCTGGTCACGCACGTGCCCTTTGGTCTGCCGGAGGGGAGCCGCAATTTCGACGATCAAGGCGTCGACTGGATCGCGATCGCGGAAATCCTCGCCGCCATCGGTCTGGGCGCAGCTATAGGTATCACCACCGCGCGCCGTATCGCGATGACCGCCATGCCGCAGCTTGTCGCCGCCTTCCACTCGCTGGTCGGCCTCGCGGCGGTCGCGGTCGCCTGCGCCGCGTTCCTGAACCCGGTCGCGTTCGATATCGCCGACATGGTGGTGCCGATGATCGGCCAGCCATTCGCCAGCATCCATGTCGTCAGCCGGGTCGAGATGGCGCTGGGCGTCGCGATCGGCGCGATCACCTTTTCGGGCTCGGTCATCGCCTTCCTCAAGCTCAACGGCAATATGGGGGGAAAGCCGATCCTGCTTCCCGGCCGCCATGCGCTGAATCTCGGCATATTGGGCGCGATCGTCATCCTGGTGGCGATGTTCACGCGCGACCAGTCGCCATGGATCTTCTGGACGATCACCATATTGTCCTTCGCCATCGGCTTCCTGCTGATCGTGCCCATTGGCGGGGCGGACATGCCGGTCGTGGTGTCGATGCTGAACAGCTATTCGGGCTGGGCGGCGGCGGCGATGGGCTTCACCCTGCACAACAGCGCGATGATCATCACCGGCGCGCTGGTCGGTTCGTCGGGCGCGATCCTGTCCTACATCATGTGCCGGGCGATGAACCGCAGCTTCATCAGTGTGATCGCGGGCGGCTTCGGCGCGAGCGATGCGGGAAGCGCGGGCGGCGGCGCGGCGACCGATCGCCCGTGGAAGCGGGGCAGTGCCGAGGATGCGGCCTTCCTTATGAGCCAGGCCGAGCAGGTCGTGATCGTCCCCGGCTACGGCATGGCGGTGGCGCAGGCGCAGCATGTCCTTCGCGAGATGGGCGATCTGCTCAAGAAGGAAGGCGTCCGCGTCAAATACGCCATCCACCCGGTCGCGGGCCGTATGCCCGGCCATATGAACGTCCTGCTGGCCGAGGCGAACGTCCCCTATGACGAGGTGTTCGAGCTGGAGGACATCAACGCCGAATTCGCCCAGACCGATGTCGCCTTCGTCATCGGCGCGAACGACGTGACCAACCCCGCGGCCAAGACCGACCGCTCCTCCCCCATTTACGGCATGCCCGTGCTGGATGTGGAGAAAGCCAAGACCGTACTCTTCATCAAGCGGTCGATGGGCGGCGTCGGTTATGCCGGGGTCGATAACGAACTGTTTTATCGCGATAATACCATGATGCTGTTGGCCGATGCCAAGAAGATGGTCGAGGAAATCGTCAAAGCTCTCGGCTAAGTGTCCGATTCGGACTGACGCAGCCCCCCGAACGCCGTTCCAGTTGCTAGATCAATGGCACCGTGTGTCGTAGTGATACATACGCTGGGCCCGTGGGATCGGGGCGATCTACGGGCCTGCGATGGGAAGGCCGCAGGGGACGAGGGTGAACGGACAAGAGCTTTACGGGGGTGGGTTCGGGGTCGTGGTGATCAGCGCACCGGCGCTTTCCGCAGCGGCGAGCGATGCGGTGCAGCAGGCCGGGGGGCGGGTTCTGCGCACGATCGCATGGACATCCGTCGCCGATGAGATCGGGCAGCAGGCGGGCCGTCCGCTATTGCTGGTCGATACGCATGGGGCGGAGCCGGACGCGATGGAGATCGCGCTCGCCCGGATCGACGCGGTGGCGACCGCGCTCGACCTGCCCATCGTGGTCAGTCTGGGCACGGCGGAGATCGACCTGGTCGCCGCGATGCTGCTGGGGCCGCGCGTCGCGATGCTGTGCGACGCCAGCCAGACCGAACTGGTCGCCGCGCTCGCGGTCGCGGGGGCGAGCAACAGTGCCGCCTCGTTGCTGCACGCCCATTTCCGCGAGGGGGAGTCCGAACGCCTGCGGCGGCTGAACGCCGAGGTCGCCCGGATCGCCGAGGCGCTGGCGCGGCTGTCGGTGCAGGAGGAGGAAAGCCGGCGCGGCGGTGTCGGGGATCGGCACCAGAGTTTTCACGCGACCCCGGCCCGCGCGCAACCGGGCGACGCCGAGCTGGTGCGCCGGATGATCCGGGCCCGGCGGTTGCGTGACGGCTTCTTTGGCTCGGGACTGTTCGAGGAACCCGCCTGGGACATGCTGCTCGACCTCTACGCCGCCAGTCTGGAGGGGACGCGGGTGTCGGTTTCCAGCCTGTGCATCGCCGCCGCCGTCGCGCCCACGACCGCGCTGCGCTGGATCGGCAAGATGACCGAGGCGGGCCTGTTCGCGCGCCAGCCCGACCCGGTCGACCGCCGCCGCGCCTTCATGATGCTGACCCCCTATGCGTTGGACGGGATGCGCGGTTATCTCGACGCGATCCGGCGGCTGGGGACGCTGTAAGAGGCTGTTGGGAATTGGAAAAATAGCTAATTTCCAAAAGCTTCGGCTCAGCCCGCCAGGGCCCAGCGGATCGCGCCCCCCAACCGCCGGGTGCCCGCCCGGATCGCCGGACGGATGGCGGCGGGGCCGTCCAGCCCGTGCAATCGCGCCGCCCAGTCGGGTAGCAGGGCGATCCCGGCCTGGGTCAGCCAGGTCGCGACCGGCGCCAGCGCGGGGCTGGGGGCGGGCTGGTTGAGCAGGGTGCGCGCGACCGTGCGGGTGCGCGCATCGACGCGCAGTTCCGCCCGGATCGAATCGAGGAAGCGCGCGAGGTGATGCCGGTCCTCCGGCACGTCCCTAGCGCCCAACCGGTACGCGATCGTCGCCATCTCCGCCAGATAGCGGTCGGCTTGTGCGTCGGAGAAATCGGGATCGCGATAGGTGCGATGCGCGCGCAGGAAGCTATCCACCTCGGCGGCATGGACGAAGGTCAGCAGATGCGGGTCATTGGCGCTATAGGGCGTGCCGTCGGGCAGGGTACCGCCGACCCGGTCGTGAACCTGCCGGACGCGCGCGATCATCGCCTCCGCCGCCTCGGTCGAGCCATAGGTGGTGACCGAGATGAACCCCGCCGTCCGCCGCAGCCGCCCCGCCATGTCGCGGCGGAAATTGGAATGGTCCCACACCCCCGCCAGCGCGGCGGGGTGAAGCATCTGGATAAGCAGCGATGCGATCCCGCCCGCCATCATCGCGGTGAAATCGCCATGCACCGCCCATGTCGCCGAGCCCGGCCCGAACAGGCCGTCATCTCCCGGCGGCCGCGTCAGGTCGAGCGCGCGGGAACCGACCACGTCACGTATCTGGTCGGCGATCTGGCGGCGGACGGGAAGCATGACGGGTCAACGCTTCGCTTCCGCAATGTGTTGCGAGGGGCGGCCCATGCACTTTGACTTCGCTCAGTGCGAGCGGATGGTGGGATGATCGGTGAGAAGATAACCCAGACGGCCTGCCAAATCTTCGTTCAGCCTGAGCGCGGTTAAACGCCATGCTCCGCGCTTGCCGAACCGACAGCTTGGCTCACCCCCGCTTGGCGGCATCCCAGGCGGCGATCTCATCGGGGAAGCGCCGTTCGACCACCAGGTCGCTGGCCGTCTCGGTCGCCAGATCGACCGAGACCGAACCCGCCCATTCATAGGTGGCATTGCCCGACAGCGTGACCATTCCGTCCTGCCCCGCAAAGGCGCGGACCAGGCCGCCCCGATTGAACACCACGGTCGGGCGGTCCCAGGCGATTCGTCCGGTCAGGCAGGCGGCATAGGTGGAGGCCGCCATCGCGCTGCCGCAGCTATCGGTCAGGCCGACGCCCCGCTCGAACGTCCGAACGAACAGCGCGTCGCCGCGCAGTTCGACAAAGGACAGATTGGCGCGGTTGGGCAGCCATTCGGGCGCGGCTTCGCATATCCGGCCCAGGCGGACCAGTTCGGCCTCGTCCACCTGGTCGACGAAATGGACGAGATGGGGATTGGGCATGGTGACGGCGGTGAAGCGGCGGGTGCCGTCCAGCATGGGCAGCACCGCATCGACCAGCCGCTCCGGCGCGCCATGGATCGGCCAGGCGGCGGTGGACAGCCCCGCCGGTCCCGCCGTTTCGCGGACCGTATAGACGCCCGGCGACAGCTCGGCGTCGCGAACGGCATCGGCGTGCGAGGTCTTCAGCCGGACGGTCGCGGCGTCGATCCCCAGCGCCTCGAACCCTGCCCGCGCGACGCAGCGGACGCCGTTGAGGCAGGTTTCGGCTTCGCTGCCGTCGCTGTTGCGCATCACCATGCCGAACGCGGCGCGATCATCACCGGGGACCAGCAGGAGGATGCCATCGCTACCCACCGGCCCGGCCCGGTCGGCGAGTGCGCGTGCCACGCCCGCCCACTCCGTCTCGCTCAGGGACAGGTCGCGTGCGTCGATCATCGGGAAATCATTGCCCGATCCATGGCATTTGACGATCGCGAACCGCATGGCGATAACTCCGGCAGATGATAGGCCAGCCGCTTAGCCCAGCTGGACCGGCTTCGCCAGCCGGGCAGGAAGGATGCGACCGCGTGGATGGGAAGGGACAACGGCGATGATCACCGCGATCCGCGAGGTGCGCCGCGCCAAGGGCATGACGCTGGACGATGTCGCGCGCGCCTGTTGCCCGCCCACCACGCCGCAGACGATCGGGCGGCTGGAAATGGGAACGCGCACCGTGTCGCTGCCCTGGCTCAACCGGATCGCCGCCGCCCTGGGCTGCACCACGACCGATCTGGTGACGTTGCCGGTGCGCGAGACCCTGCCGGTCGCGGCGTTGCTGGGGCCGCGTGGGGCGGTGGCGCCGCGCAGCGCACGGGTCGTCTCGCCGCCTTGCGCGACGCCCGGGATGATGGCGGTGACGGTCACGGGTGCGATCGGCGATTACCGGGCAGGCGATGAACTCTGGTGCGAGCCGCTGGGGCCGGATAGATTCAGCCAGGCCATGAATCGCGATATCCTCGTCCCCCGCCCCGCCGGTGGCTATGTCTTCGCACGGCTTGCCGCCGTGCTGCCCGACGCGCTCCACCTGTTGCCGCTGGAGCCGGGGACGGCGGGGGTGACGGTGCCCGCGCCCGCCTGGATCGCACGGGTCGCGCGACTGGTGCGCACGCTGTGATCCGGTTCGTCCTGCCGCTGGCGCTCGTCCTGGCCCTGCCCGCCGCGGCGCAGCAGGCGGCTCCTACGCCCACGCCCGCGCCGGTCGAGAAGCCCGAACTGATCCAGGCCTATCCGCACGATACCACCGCCTTTACCGAAGGGCTGCTGATCGCGGACGGCGCGATGTACGAAAGTACGGGGCGCGAGGGGCAGAGCATCATCCGCCAGGTCGATCTCGCCACCGGCAAGACACTCCGCCAGGCGACCGTGCCCGATGGGCTGTTCGGCGAGGGGATCGTCGCCTGGGGCCCCGAATTGCGCAGCGTCACCTGGCATGGCGGTCGCGGTTTTCGCTGGACCCGTCCCGCGCTGAAGCGCACCGGCGAATGGCGCTATGACGGCGAAGGCTGGGCGATGACCGATGACGGGCATCACATCATCCTGTCCGACGGCACGCCCCGGCTGCGTTTCCTTGACCCCAGGACGATGAGGGTCGCGCGGACGCTCGACGTGACGGTCAATGGGCGGCCGCTGAAATATCTCAACGAGCTGGAATATATCGACGGGCAGATCTGGGCCAATGTCTGGATGACGCCCTATATCGTCCGGATCGATCCGGCGACCGGCACGGTGGCGGGTGTGGTCGATCTCAGCGACCTGGTGAACCGGGTCGCCCTGACCGACCGGGATTCGGTGCCCAACGGCATCGCCTATGACCGGGTGAAGCATCGTATCTATGTGACAGGCAAGAACTGGCCGGAATTGTTCGAGATCCGCCTCCCCTCCGCCAAGCCGCGCTGAACTGGCGGCGTCGGACGTCGCGAGGGCGGCGAATCCGATCCATCATGACCGAAAATTATTTGGATATGTTTCAACCCTGGAACGTTAACGAAATAAGATTATGAAAAGTAACATGGATCAGGAATTGAAAAGTCGCCATGATCCATTCATGGGGACGACGCCGATCCATGGCCGTCGCGGTTGACGCGGCCGCGCCGGGGCCGTGAACAAGGAGCGTTGAGAGTTGCCGACCAGCACCCGTTTTGTCGTCTCGCTGCATATGCTCGCCCTGATGGCCGAGCATGGCGACACGCCGCTGCGCTCCGAGGATATCGCGGTCAGCGTCAATTCCAACGCGGCGGTGGTCCGCGCGCTGCTGCTGCGGCTGGCGGCGGCGGGGTTGACCCGGTCGCAACTGGGCAATCGCGGTGGTGCTATGCTGGCCAAGTCCTCCGCCGATATCCGGCTGGTGGATGTGTATCAGGCGGTGGAGGATCGCAACTTCTTCGCCTTTCACCGCCAGCCGCCCGATGGCGAGGGGATGATCGACCGGCACATCACGGCCAGCCTGGAGACGATGCTGACCCCGGTGCGCGAGGCGCTGGAGGACAAGCTCGCCGGGCTGACGCTGGACGATGTGCTCGACGATATTCGCGGGCGTGCCGGGGTCCTGTCAGATCAGGCGCAGATCGGTCGTGCGGCTGTCGGGGAACAGCGGCGCCAGGCGGCTGGCTGACAGGCCGAACTGCCGCCCGACCAGCCCGCCGATCAGCGCGCGGTAATCGGTCAGCACGGGCAGGTCGCGATTCTGGTTGAGCGTGGCGGCGGACAGGGGGACCTGCTCCCCCGCCATCCGCCCGCCCGACACGCCGCCGCCCATCACCCAATAGATGCTGCCATGGCCGTGATCGGTCCCCCGGTCGCCATTTTCGCGGAAGGTGCGGCCGAACTCCGACACGACGACGACGGTGGTGCTGCGCCACGCCTCCGGCCCGATCGCCTGGGCGAACCCGGCCAGCCCGCGCCCCAGATCGCCGATCCGGTCGGCCAGATAACCGGTCGCGCCGCCCTGGTTCACATGGGTGTCCCAGCCGCCGACATCGACAAAGGCCAGGTTGAACCGGTCGCGCATCAACGTGCCGATCCGCTGCGCCGACAGCGCGAATCCCTTGGCAGAGACGGCACCCCGGCTGGCGGCCTTCATCTCCTGATCCAGCGTCTTGTAGACGGTGTCGCGCACGGTGAAGCCCTCGCTGACCGAACGGGCGAGGTCGGGATGCCCGGCATACATGCTCTGGATCAGCGTGGCCTGGCGCTGATCGATCGGCTTGCCGACATTGGCGAGCGCGAGATTGGGGATGGGATCGTCGCCGCCCCGGAAGCACAAAGGCAGTTGGTCGGTGAAGGCGATCGGCTTCTCGCCCGTGCCCAATATGTCGGCGAGCCGCGCCATGAAACCCGAGCCGTAATCGCGGTGCCCGCCGACCGGCTGGCCCAGCTCGATCGTGTCCTGCGTCTCGAAATGGCTGCGGCTCATATCGTCGGTCCCTGCGAAGGGGACGAAGGCGATCTGCTTCGCCTGCCAGAGGGGCAGGATCGAATCCTTCAGCGCCGGATGCAGCGCCCAATCGGCGTCGAGCGGCAGCGGGGCATCGGGGTTGGCCGGATCGGGCCGGGGCAGCGCGATGGTCGGGCGTGACTGGCGGTAGAAGTCGCTGGTGCTGGGCACCACGATGTTCACCGCGTCATAGGCCCCGCGCAGGAAGACGACCAGCAACCGGCTGCCCGCCTGCGGTGCGGCGAAGGCGCGGCCCGCCATCACCATCGGCGCCATGGCGGCGGCGCCCATCAACAGGTCGCGGCGGTGAATATGGGGATTCCTCATGCGATCCTCCTATCGGTGCATGAATTCGGGCGAGGAGAAATACAGGCTGTTCCACTCCGCCGGGGATCGCGCCTGGCCGAGCGCGGCGAGCGTCGGCTTGCCCAGCGTCGCCATGCGCGCGGCGATGACGGGCGAGTCCTTCAACAGGGGCGGCGGGGAGGGCGGCGGCGGCGCATCGGGTGCGGCGTCGGGCGACTGGAACAGCCGCGCCGCGCCGCCGCCGATCTGCCGCGCGATATCGAAGCGTGTCGCCATCTGTCCCGGCCCCGACCAGGCCGCGCTGGACAGGTCATAACCGTCGGGCGTCTCATGGTCGTACAGCCCTTCGCCCATCTGGCGCATCCAGTTGATGATTGGCTTGGCATTGGTGACGTCCCGGCCGCCATAGGCCAGCCGCACCGCCGACAGGGTATAGCCGACCGGCTCCTTGAACCCGCCGGTGGCCGCGCCGCCGAATTCGCGCGAGCGGATCATGGTGCGCAGGACCTGGGCGATGTCGCCATGGCTCTGGCGGAATTTCGCCGCCATCCGATCGACCAGCGCGGGGGGCGGCGTGTCGCCCATGAAATAGGTCGCGATCCGCAGCGACACATGATGCGCGGTCGCCGGGCTGTCGGCGATCAGGTCCAGCGCCTGCTCGACCTCGGCAAAGCCCGATCCCTTGATCTCGTGGCCCAGGAAATGCTTGGTGCCGAAATCGTGGCGGGCCGGATTGAACTCGAAGAGTCCGGCGCGCTGGTAGAGCGGCTGAAGCTCGGGTTTCAGCTTCGGCGCATCGGGTTTCTGGTCGACGCCGACGCCGGTCAGGATGCGCGCCAGCTCCTGCACGTCCTGCTGGCTGTATCCCGAGCCGACGCCCATGGAGTGCAGCTCCATGATCTCGCGCGCGTAATTCTCGTTGATCTTGCCTTTGGCGTTCTGGTCATTGTCCAGATAGCGCAGCATCGCCGGGTGGCGCAGCGTCGCCTCCAGCAGATCGCGATAGCGGCCCAGCGCATGGGCGCGGATCGTCTCTTCATAGTCCCCGACCATCGCGCGAATGTCGCGCTTGCCCGCCTGGACGTTGAAATGGTTGAACCAGAACCAGGTCATCCGCTCGCGCAACTGGTCGGGCGAATAGAGCGCGCGCAGCACGAAACGCTGCCGCGCCTCGTCGGCCAGGCCGTTGAGCGTCTTCTGATAGGCCTGACGCGCGGCCTTGCGCTGATCGGGATCGGTGATCGCCTTCAGGTCGCGCTGCATGGCGTCGGTCTCGACGACCAAGGCGGCGACCCGTTCGCGCGAGATGCGCATCGCGTCGATCTGAGCCTGCGCTGCCGGGGGCAGGGGGGCGGGCGGGTCGCTCAACTGGTGGCGCAGCCAGGCGTCGCTGCCCGGTGCGGGGCCGCCATCGGCTGCCGCCGACGGCCCCCAGCCGAGCCGCTCGGCCCAGGCGGCGTCGCGCGCTGCATCGGCGGCAGAGGCAGGCGCCGCCGCCAACAGCGCCGGAACCATCATTCCCAGACAAGCGATCCGCGCCATGATCCGCTCTCGGTGGTGCCTGTACCGACCGAACGGGCACAGGCTTCGTCGGCGCTTTCTGTGGCAGAAAGAGACTGAACCTCGGCTTGCTCGGACGTGACAAGCGCGTCAGCGGACGGCCATCAATCCTCCCCGGCACGGGCAGGGGGTGTTCGAGCGAGATTGTGCCGGGGGCACAATCTCGCTCGAACACGAAGCTGGTGGAGGGGGATCGCCGCTGGGCACATCCTGTGTGGAAGCCCCCCTCCGTCAGCGCTGCGCGCTGCCACCTCCCCGTACCGGGGAGGATTTGTTTATTCCGGCAACTCGCACCCAACGGCTCGCGTCACGGGATTGCACCGCTCCATCACCCCGCCCGGCAGGGTCACGTTGAAGCCCTTGCTCCAGCTCCGCGTCGGCGCGCCGGGGTAATAGTCGGTCGACACCGCCTGCGCGCCGCTGTCGATGGCGGCTTTTGCGCGGGCATGGTCGTTCTCGCGCGCTTCCTTCGTGTCGGCGTCGCTGCGGGTGCGGACGATGAAGCCCTGTTTCACCCATTCGCCGATCTTTGCGCCGTCGGTGCGCGGATCGCCGACGATCTCGACCGAGGCCTCGGGCTGGTCGGTGTCGTACCAGCCGAAAATGGCCCGCCCCTTCAGCGAGGGGTGACCGGCGCGGTACAGGTCGGACACGTCGCTGGGCGTATCCAGCACGAACCAGATTTTCCCGCGCGCGCTCTCTAGCGTCGGCCAGCCGTTGCTGGTCACCGCCTCGCGGAGCGTCGCCGCGTTGCCGCGCACGTCATCGGGCGTGATGATCCTGTCCGGCTTCAGAACGCTGCGAATCTCCGCATCCAACGCGTCGAGCAGCGGCGCGGTCAGGGGCAGGGGATCGGTGACGCCGGGCTTGTGGAGCGGCCGGTCGGCGGCGTTGATCGTCACCATGATCGGCAGGTGGCGCGGATGCCCGCGCGACCAGGCGTCGATCTGGCCGATGCACTGTTTGAAGGTGCCGCAGGAGCGGTAATCGACCTCCGGGATATGGAAGACCTTGAAGCCCGGCTTCATCATCGCAGGCATGTCGAAGCCGGTCTGCTCGCCCGCCGCACGCGCCATCGCCTCACCCTTGGGATGCGCGAAGCGACCGCCCTCAGGGTCGGCGAAGATGTCGATCTCCAACTGGCGCACGCCCCGGTCGAGCTGCTGCGCCAGCGTCAGATGATCGTAATCCAGCGCGGCGGCGAGTTTGGGATCCCGGCGCTCCAGCTCGGCGAAGACGGCGGGCGCGATCCGCTTCTTGTAGCTGTTGTGCGAGCCGACGACCTGAATGTCGTTCATCCGGAGCGGCTGTTGCGGCACGGGTGCGGCGGCGGTCGCAAGGACCGCCGCCAGGGTGAGGAAGACCTTCATCAGAACTCCGCCCGCACGCCGAACAGGATCGTCCGGCCATAATAGTTGATCTCGCCGAAGCGCTGCTTGCTGTCGTTATAGGTGTCCTGATGCGCACTGGCGAGGTTGATGCCCTCCAGGCTGAGCGTCAGGTTTTCCGCAGCGCGCACCGACAATTGCCCGTCGAGCGAACCGAAGGCCGCGACATAGGTGGGCGCCTGCACCGTGCTGCCCGTGCCCGACAGATATTTGTCGCGCCAGACATAGGAGAGACGCGCCGACAGCGGCCCCTTGTCGTAGAAGCCGACCAGGTTGAAGCTGTTCTTCGACAGGCCGATCAACTGGTCCTTGATGGTCCGCGAACCGGCCGTGTAATCGGCCTTCACCTCGGTATGGGTGTAGCTGCCCTGCACGCCGAAGCCGTCGAAGGGCTGGGGCAGGAAGGTGAAGACCTGGCTATAGGCCGCCTCCGCGCCATAGACCTTGGCATTGCCGCCATTGACCGAGCTGGACAGGCGTACGATGCCGCGACCCGGAATGTTGATCTCGGTGTTCGACTGGGTGATGTAGTCGTCCATCGCCTTGTAGAAGACCGCGCCCGACAGCATCCCCGAGGGGGCGAAATACCATTCCAGCGATCCGTCGAATTGCGTCGCGAGGAAGGGCACGAGCTGCGGGTTGCCGCCGCTGGCGGTCGGCGCGTCGGTCGACACGGTGATGCGCGGCGCGGTGTCGGTGACGTTGGGGCGGGTCAGCACCCGGCTGGCGGCCAGACGACCGACCAGCTTGGGCGTCAGGTCGGCGCGCAGGTTGAAGCTGGGCAGGACGTTGTTGAACGTCTTGGGGTAGCTGACCGGGGTGGCGACGCTGCCGCTGGTCAGTGTGCCGCTCGCCACCTGATCGGTATGGACATAGCGGACGCCCAGATTGCCGGTGACGGGCACCTGCCCCGCATCGAACTGGTAATCGGCGCGCAAGTACGCCGCGGCGATCTTCTCCGTCACCACGAAGGACGAACGGCGATCGCCATTGGTGATCGGCTGGGCCTGGATGGCGGGGGTGAAGAAATTGCCGACATAGGCCGCCGTCACCGGCACCAGCCAGTTGCGGAAGGCATTGCCCGACACGCCCGACAGGAAATCGTCATAGGGAAGCTGCTGATACGCGCCCGCGCCGAAATTGGTCAGCGGCTGGTTGGTCGCCGTGTCGATCAGGTAATCGCGGCGGAAATAGTCGCGCTTGCGCCAGTGATATTCGCCGCCCGCCGCCAGCTTCGACAGGAAACCGTCGAAATCACGGGCCACGTCCGCCCGCGAATAGACGTCCCAGTCCTTGCTGTCCTTCGGCGCGATATTGAATTGGAACAGCTTGTAATTGGCCGGGTTGGTGACGTCGACAGGCGTGGTGAAGGTCGGGATCGACTGATAGCCCGCCGACGCGTCATAGGTCAGCGGCGCGATGAAATACGCACGGCTGCGCACGGTGCCGGTGCGGTAATCGGGGTGATAGCTGTGCGCCGCCGACCAGTTGACATTGGCGGTGACATGCCAGCGATCGGGGTTCCAGGCCTGTTTCAGCCCGATGGTCAGCAGGTCGTGGCGGTTGAGGCTGTATTCGCGCGTGCCCATGAAGCGGACATTGTTGATCGTCGCCTTGGTGATGGTGTCGCCCACGACCGTATAGCCCGGCTGGATCTGCGCCGGGGGACCGCCCGCCGTGCCGCCGTCATCGGGATAGATATCGAGGCCGAACTCGTCATAGGCGACATCCAGCCGGGTCGCGATCACGTCCAGCGTCGTCTGCAATTCCGGGGTCGGGGCCCATTGTGCCGAGACGATGCCGGAGATGCGCTTGCGATCCTCGGTCTCGACGGTGGGGCGGGTGCGGGTCGGCGAGTAGAGACCGGTGGGCGCGCCGCCCGCCTGTGGCGAGGTGTAGCGGTTGAGCAGCCAGCCGAAATTCATGAACCGGTCGTTGCGGACCGCCTTGCCCCAATATTGCGCGCCCGCCAGGATGCCGAAGGTGCCGCTGTCATTCTTCGCGCTGGTCAGCACGGTGACGTTGGGCCGCACATCCTTGGTCTGCGTCGTATAGGTGCCGCGGATGTTGACGGTCGTCTTGTTGCCGACCTCCAGTGGGTGGAAGGTCTTGACGTCGATGTTGCCGCCCAGCGCGCCCTCGCTCATATCGGCGGTCGGAGTCTTCACCACATCGATGCTGGAGGTGAATTCGGCGGGCAGCATCTCGAAGCGGAACTGACGCCCCGCCGCGCCGCCATTCTCGATCAGGTCGTTGAGCGCGACGGTGCGACCGTTCATCAACGTGTTCTGGAATTGCGGCCCCAGGCCACGAACGCTGACATAGAGGCCTTCGCCGCGCGGGCGGGTGATCGCCACGCCGGGAACGAGTTGAAGCGCCTCGGCGACATTTTGGGTCGGGAATTTGCCGATATCGGTCGAACTGATCGAGTCTACGCCGTAGGCGGCGCGGCGCTTGGTCTCGATGCCGGCCGCCAGGCTGCGCGCATAGGTGCCGTTGACGACGATTTCGTCATTCTGCCCGTCGCTGCTCTCGGCGGTGGTGTCCTGCGCATGGGCGACCAGCGGGCCGGTCGCCAGAATGAGCGAGGCCGATGCCTTCAACAGGCTGCGGAACGTAAGCATTTGATAAATCCCCCATCGGCTGTCTTGCCGGTTCGGCGGGGGCGTTAGGTTGGCTGAGTGTCAGCTTGGCGAAAATTTGATGACGTTACCGTGAAAGGAGCCAAGTCGATCAAGAATCGGTCAGAAATGGCGGATGAGCGACCGAATTTCGCCGGAAGGGGGGAAGGGGCCTGTCAGGACTGACGCAGGGCACGCCGCGCCGGGTGCCCCTCAAACAGGGATGGGGTCAGTCGCCATATTGCGCGGAACGCGCATCGAGCGGGGTCTGCGGGCCGGTGACTTGCGGGCTGAAGCGACCGATGGTCCGCGCGGTGCGTTCGGGATCGCGTAGCAGGACGCGACCCGACTTCCACATCAACTCGCCGTCGCGCCGCGCCTGCTGGATCATCCGGTTGACGTGGACCGGGGTCAGGCCCAGCGCGTCGGCCAGCATTTCCTGGGTCAGCGGCATCTCGAAACTGCCGCCCACGGTCAGGCCGGCGAGCGACAGTCGCTCATAGATTTCCAGCAGGAAGTCGCCGATCCGCTCCTGCGCATTGAGCCGCCCGAGTTGGACCACATGACCCAGCAGATAGGCCTCGTCCAGCGCCTCGCCGATCGCATAGGCCTGTTCCAGCGAGGAGCCCGGCGTGGCGGTGGGCGCGGTGCAGACGGTGCACTCGGTCAGCGAAACCACCGTGGCCGAGGCGATCGGCGTGGCATGGCGCGTCGTCCCGATCACCTCCCCGGGCAGATAGAAGCTCATGAACTGCCGCCGTCCATCGGGCAGGACGCGGACGCGCGCCGCCCAGCCCTGCAGGACCAGCAACGGCTCCGGGACGGGGCGACCGATGGTCAGGAAGCTGTGCCGCACCGGATAGGTCCGCGCCCTTTCGGCGGCCCGGTCCAGCACTGCCATGTCCCCCGTATCGAGCGGCGACAGCGCCGACAATCGGCGGATCGCGGCGGTGGCCACGGTCTCGGGCGAAGCGGCCGAAGCGGCGATAGCAGGGGTCATGCGCATCCTTTGTCGGGCATCAGCGCCCCGATCGCGCGAACGACTCGGTCGGCCTGAAACGGCTTGGCGACGATCGAGGCGGAGCGATAGGGGGCCGGCAACGCCCATTCGTCATAGCCGGTCAGGAAGGTCCAGGGCACGTCGCGCGCGGACAGGCGATCGGCGATCTCGAAGGCGCGCTCGCCCGACAGGTTGACGTCCAGCACAGCGGCGTCGAGCGCCTGGTTCTCGGCCAGGTCCAGACCTTGTTCGAGGGTCGCCACCGGACCGACCACGATCGCATCGGCGGCGCGCAGGGCCCGTTCCAGGTCGCGGGCGATGAAATATTCGTCCTCGACCACAAGAATCCGCTTGTCGGCGAGCGGTGATGGCTGACTCATCCCTCGGCGCTCCGGTTCACAGGATCGGTGTCGTCCGCGCTCCATGGCAGGGATACCACGCACAGCACGCCGCCACCGCGAAATTCCAGTCTGGTCCGTGCACCCAGCCCATAGGGCAAAGCCTCACGGATCAACTCGGTCCCGAATCCCTGGCGTACGGGTGGGACCGGCATCGCTGGTACACCTGTTTCATCCCATTTTACAATCAGTTCGCATTTATTATTTGATTTATGTTCGATTCCCCATGCGATGGTGAGCCTGCCGGCGGGGTGGCGCAGTGCCCCGTATTTGAGCGCATTGGTGGTCAATTCATGGATCGCCAGCCCGATCGACTCGGCGGTATCGGCGGGCAGGGCCACGTCTGGCCCCTCGATCGACAGCCTTTCGTCCTCGATCGCGCCGACGCCCAGCAGTTCGTCGCGGATCAGGTTTTCCAGGTCGATCTTGCCCGACCGCGTCTGGGTCGCGACGACCTGCGTGCGCGCCAGCGAGTCGAGCCGCCCGCGGAAATGGTCCGCGATCTCGTCGATCGGACCGCCGCTTTCGACCGTGCGGGTGAAGATCGACCGGACGATGGTCAGGATGTTGCGCACCCGGTGCTGCAACTCGGCGACCAGGGTCTCCTGCCGTTCGCGCAGGCGGCGCAGCGTGTCGATGTCGGTCGAGGTGCCGAACCATTCGACCACCCGGCCATGATCATCATGCACCGGCGTCGCGCGCGTCTTGAACCAGCGATAGCGTCCGGTCTGGCCGTGGCGCAGCCGTCCCTCCATCGCCAGATCGCCATTCTCGCTCGCGCTTTCCCAGAAACGGCGTGCGGCGTCCCGGTCGTCGGGATGGACGGCGGCCAGCCAGCCATCGCCCAGGCTTTGCTCGACCGACAGGCCGGTCATCGCCACCCATTGCGCGCTCGCCCAGGTCCATTGGCCGTCGCGCGTCGCGGTCCACACCAGTTGCGGTATCCCCTGGATCAGCGACAGCAGGCGGCGCTCGCTGGCGCGGGAGGCGACCTCGGCGCGTTTGCGCAGAAGCGCCTGGACGATGGCGGGGGCCAGTTCCTCGGCGATCGCCAGTTCGCGTTCGGTGAAGCCGGTCGGGTGGTTGCCGAGGGCGAACATCGCGAAGGTCTCGCCATCGCGGCGCAGCGGCACGCCCAGGAAGTTGCGCAGCCCCGGATGCCCGTCGGGCGTGCCCACCCGGTCGGGATGGCTGGCGGGATCGTTGACGATCAGGCTGCGATTCTGAAGGATCACCTGGCCGAAGATGCCGTGGATCTTCATGCCGTTGGGAAGCTGTCGCTCGCTGTAATCGGGATCGTCGCCGCGCCAGGCGGCCCAGCCGCGCTCGCTGATCGCGATATGGTCCAGCCGGTCGTGCGATGGGCCCCGTTCGCCGAAGAAGCTGAATTCCGCTCCGGTCAGGTCCTCCGCCACCTCCAGGCACAGTCGACCCAGTTCCTCTTCGGTCGAGGCGCGCAGCGCTTCCTGAAGGATGCGGTTGATGCCGGCCAGCACATGCGCATCGCGGTGCACCGGGCCTTGGGGCACCGGGCCCTGGGGCATCGGGGCGGACGGCGCTGGTAGGGGTGATTGCCCGTTCATCAATGCCAAATCCGTCATGCGCTGAAAAATCCCGAGCCTCTTCAACGATCCCAGTGCTTGCGGGCTCCCGATACACCCGAAAGCGGACGAGGTGGCAATCGGAGCGGGCTGGCAGCGGCCCTCGGTCCACGCGGCTTCCCCCCTCGTCGGACGGGGCGTGGGAAGCTATGAGCCGGGAGTCAGCAATTTACGGCCCGGTATATGCCCCGAGATCTTCCGTCGTCGCCCGCCATTCCACGAACCGCCATTCGGGCCCGGCTCGCCCTGTGGGTGACGGCGTTCGTGACGGCCCTGATCGCCCTGACCGCCATGGCGGCGCCCGCGTCGGCGCAGGGCAATCCGGCGGCGGAATCCACGACCCGCATCGCCCAGGCCGAGGTGGATGTGCGCTCGGTCGACCGGGCGCTGGATGCCCAGGTCGATGACGACGACCGCCGCGCGCTGCGCGACCGGGCACAAGGGGCGCAGGACGCCACGACGCAGGCGGTCGCCGACCTGACCGAGCAACTGGCGCTGGTCAATGCGCGGATAACGGGTCTGGGCACCGCCACGCCGGGCGAGGTCGAGGCCCCGGAATTGCAGGCGCAGCGCAAGAGCCTCTCGACGCTGCGTTCGACGCTCGACGCCGCGATCAAGCGCGGGCGGCTGGCGGGCGTGGAGGCGGGACAGTTGATCGACGAGATCGACCGGAGCCAGGCCGAGCGGTTCAACGAGAAGCTATCCTCCAAGACGCCGTCGCCGTTGAGTCCGGCCTTTTGGAGCATCGTGCTCGAACAGGCGCCGCGCGACCTTCGCCGTGTCGGTCTGTTCCTGAAACAGGGCAGCGAGCAGGTGGCGCAGCATTGGCGCGGCGGGGTGCCGTGGCATGCGCTGCTCGGCTTCGCGCTGGCGATCATCCTGCTGGGCCCGGTCCGGCTGGGCGCACATCGACTGGCGCAGCGCCGCCTGATCGCGGAGGCGCCGCCCAGCCGGGTGCGGCGCTCCGCCAACACCTTCTGGCGGGTGGCGGTCGGCACGCTGTGTCCGCTGGCGGCGGCCTTTATCTTCGTCCAGGGGCTGCGCTGGTCGGGATTGTTGCCGCAGCGCTGGACCAGTTTCCTCGACGGTTTCGTCTTCGCCTCGGGCGTGGCGGGGTTCACCGCGGCGGTGACCGGCGCGGTCCTGATGCGGAGCCAGCCGAGCTGGCGGATCGCCCCGATCGACGACGAGACGGCCAACCGCCTGCGCCCCCTGTCCTGGGTGCTGACGCTGCTGACCTTCGCGACCGCGATGATCGGGTCGTTCGAGGGCGCGATCGGCAGCAGCCGCAGCGCGGTGATCGCCACCCAAGCGACCGAGGCGCTGCTCCATCTGTTGCTGATCGTCGCGACGCTGGTCGTGCTGGGCCAGTTGCGCGCGCGTCGCGCCACCAGCGAAGAGGCGACCCATGCGGGCGTCAGCGCGGGGCTGAGCGTCGCGACCCTGCTCGCCTGGATCGCGGTGGGCGTGGCCGGGCTGGCGCTGGTCATCGGCTATATCTGGTTCAGTTGGTTCGTCGCGCTGATGATCGGCTGGACCGTGCTGCTCGGCTCGGCGCTGTATCTGATGCTGGTCGCGGCGGACGATATCGCCACCACCGTCTTCGTGCGGGACAGCAAGGTCGGCATCACCCTGACCCGTGCGCTGGGTATTCGCGGCAGCATGGTCGACCAGTTCGGATTGATCCTGTCGGGCGTGGCGCGGCTGGCGCTCGTCCTGCTGGCGCTCGGGATGCTGTTGCGCCCCTTCGGCGCGAGCGGCGATCCGGGGGCGATCTTCGATCAGCTTGCCACGGTCGCCGACGGGATCAAGGTCGGCAATGTCTGGATATCGCCGGGCGCGATCCTGCAAGGGCTGGTCGTGCTGTTCGTCGGGCTGGGGCTGGTGCGCATCTTCATGCGCTGGCTGGAGCAGCGTTACCTGCCCGCGACCGACCTGGACGGGTCGGGGCGCAACTCGATCAGCCTGGTCGCGCGCTATATCGGCATCGCGCTGGCGGTCATCTGGGCGCTCGCGTCGCTGGGCATCGGGGTGGAGCGGATCGCGCTGCTCCTTTCCGCGCTGTCGGTCGGCATCGGTTTCGGCCTTCAGGCGATCACCCAGAATTTCGTCTCCGGCCTGATCCTGCTGGCCGAGCGGCCGATCAAGATCGGCGATCTGATCCGGGTCGGCACCGACGAGGGCGACGTCAAGCGGATCAGCGTGCGCTCGACCGAGATCGAACTGGCCGACCATTCGACGCTGATCGTCCCCAATTCCGAGCTCATCACCAAATCGGTGCTCAACAAGACGCTGTCCGGGCCGCTGGGGCGGGTTCAGATCCAGTTTTCCGTGCCGATCGAGGAAGACGCGGAGGTGGTGCGCAAGGCGGTGCTGGATTCCTTCGCGGCGGAGTCGGCGGTGCTGGACGACCCGGCGCCCAAGGCTTTTATCGACTCGATCGTCGACGGTCGCATCCACTTCAACTGCTTCGCCCATGTCGACAGCCCGCGCGCCGCCTATGGCACGCGCAGCGCCGTGTTGTTCGCGCTCCTCTCCACGCTGAGGGAGAAAGGCATCGAGATCGGCACCGTGCCGCAGAAGATGGAATTGGTGCGCCAGTCCGGGACTTACGCCGCGCCCGCGCCCAGTACGGCCGCCCAAGATGAAACCAAGATGAAATGAACAAGTCTCGGCAGGTCATGGAAAGGTAACACCAGCTTCTTTCAGCGCTCCTATCCGCGCGGCCAGCGACGACCTGACAGGTCGATCGGGGGATAGGGATAATTACGATCATGACGACCAATTTCATTCGCGCGACGCTGCTGGGCGGGACCGCGCTTCTGGCGCTGGCGGGCGCTCCCGCTTTCGCCGCCGACACCAAGCCCGCCGATCCGGCCCCTGCGGCCGCCGCGGCGGCACCGACCGCCGATGCGGGCGAGCTGAAGGAAATCGTCGTCACCGCGACCAAGCGCGAGACCAGCCTTCAGAAGACGCCGATCGCGATCTCGGTCATCGACCCCGCGATGATCAAGGACCGCCACGTCCAGAGCCTGCTCGACCTGGCGGACGGTAGCGTGCCGAGCTTGCGTGTCGCCACCTTCGAGGCGCGCCAGTCGGCGCTGACCGTCGGCATCCGCGGCATCGTCCCCTTCGACCAGAACCAGACCGCGCGTGACACCGGCGTCGGCGTCTATTTCGACGGCGTCTATATCGGTCGCTCGCAGGGCCTGAACGCCGCTCTGTTCGATATCGAGCGCGTCGAAGTGCTGCGCGGGCCGCAGGGTACGCTGTTCGGCCGCAATACCGAGGGTGGCGCGCTGTCGATCGTCACCGCCAAGCCGACCGGCAAGTTCGGCGGCTCGCTGACCGCGGGCTTCGGCAATTACGGGGCGTACAACACCGCCGCGCACGTCAACCTGCCCGAATTCAACAACATCGCGATCAAGCTGGACGGCGTGATCCAGCACCAGAATCCGTTCGTGAAGAACCCGCTGCCCGGCAGCGTGGGCTGGGGCGCGTTCAACCGCGTCGGCGGCCATGTCGCCGCCGTGTGGAAGCCGGTCGACGGTTTCTCGGCGGAACTGTCCTATGACCAGGCGAAGGACGAGAACACGCCCTTCTACAGCCAGCTGATCAACTACAACCCGCGCGGCCTGCCCGTCGCGACGATCGCGCAGATCAACGCCAATGGCGGCAAGCTGCCCTCGGGCACCATCGCGCCCTTGTCGCCGCTGGTCGTCGTGTCGGGCGACAATCGCATGAAGACCGCCGATATCGGCGTGCCGCAGCAGTATAGCGTCGACAAGACGCACGGCTTCTCCGCCAAGCTGAACTATGACGTCGCGCCGGGGCTGGAGCTGCGCTCGATCACCGCATGGCGCGGTGTGACGACTGACCAGTGGGACAATTCGGGCGGCGCGCACCGCACCGTCTTCCTGCCGAACGGCAAGTTCAGCCGCTACAGCCTTTCCTTCATGCAGCAGCACCAGTTCAGCCAGGAATTCCAGGCGGTGGGCAGCGTGCCGCAGTTCGATTATGTGGCGGGTCTATACTATTTCACCGAGAATGCCCGCGAAACGGCGGCGACCCCGTCGACCAACCAGTGGAATGCCGACGGCACCGGCTACACCATCCTGTCGCAGACCGCGCTGGGCACCATCGGTTCGGGCAACCAGGGCTGGGCCCCGGGTTCGTTCCTCTTCCAGCGCGGCAGCTTCGCGCGCGCCTATAGCTATGCGGCGTTCGCGCAGGGCACCTATACGCCGGCGGGCTTCGACGCCTTCCACCTGACGCTGGGCGGTCGCTACACCCGCGACAAGCGCAACGGCACGCTGTATCTGGTGCAGGGCAAGTCGACCAACTTCCCCTTCACCTTCAACAACAACCGGTTCGATCCGATGGTGACGGCGGCGTTCGACGCGACCGACACCGTCCATCTCTATGCCAAATATTCGACCGGCTACCGCGCGGGCGGTGCCAACGACCGGTCGCAGACCTTCGCCGCCTTCGGTCCCGAAGCGGTCAAGGCCTATGAGATCGGGTCGAAGATGGACCTGTTCGACCGCCGCGTCCGCCTCAACCTGGCCGGGTATATCATGGACCGCACGGGCACGCAGATCGACTTCGACAATGTCGACACCAATCCGTCGAGCCCGACCTACAACCTGCATACCGAGGAAACACGCAACGCGCCGGGCACCTCCAGGATTCGCGGGATCGAGGCCGACATCACGACCAATCCGGTCGAGGGCATGACGGTGGGCGCATCCTATGCCTATACCTATACCAACGTGCCCGCGACGGCGAACCCGTTCCTGGGCAATGCGCTGACCCAGGTGTTCGTCGTCTACACGCCGCGCAACGCCGCCTCGGCCTATGTCGATTACGAGGTGCCGCTGCCCGGTTCGGATGCCAAGGTCCGCTTCCACCTGGACGGCAACTATGCCGACCCGGCCTATAGCTTCCAGAACGAGACGACGCGCACCGACAAGACCTTCGTGATGAACGGTCGCATCGCGCTGGCCGACATCCCGCTGACCGAGAGCGGCACGAAGATGACTATCTCGCTGTGGAGCCGCAACCTGCTCGACAATACGTTCGTCTATCGTCGCTCGGCGGCCAACGCGACGACGCTGGGCGATTACGGCAACTTCAACCCGCCCCGCACCATCGGTCTGGAGGGGACGGTTCGCTTCTGATCCCGATCGATACCCCAACTGACGGGCCGCCCTTCGGGGCGGCCTTTTTTTGTGGGGCCTGTCGCGTAGAGTCATTCCTCCCCTTCGGTCCGTTTTAGCGGCAGGGCATTATCAGGGACACCCGGAGCCCAGGCTCCGCATCGCCCAGCACCAGCCGCCCGCGATGCAGCCGCGCGATCGCGGCGACCAGCGGCAGGCCCAGGCCATGCCCCGCCTGTCCGCGCGACGAATCGAGCCGCCCGAAACGGCGCAGCGCCCGGGCGCGCTGCTCGGGCGGGATACCGGGGCCGTTATCGGCGACGCTCAACGTCACGCCGCCGTCCGCTGCTCTGTCCAGCGCGACGCGGATCGCGCCGCCCGGCGCACCATATTTGATCGCATTGCCGATCAAATTGACCAGCGCCTGGATCAGCAACTGCCGGTCGCCGACGAACGCGGTCGGGCGCGCCGTCGCGGTAACGCCCAGCCGCTGTCCCGCCTCCTCGGCGACGGGGATCATCATGGTCGCGGTCTCCTCGACCAGCGCCGCCAGATCGACGGGCGCGAAGCCCGCCTGCCGGTGCCCCGCCTCGATCTCGGCGATACGCAGCAAAGCGGCGAACATGGCGAGCAGCGTGTCGCACTGCGCCAGCGCGGCGGAGGCGCGCTCGGCCTGAACCGGGTCGTGCGCTTCCTGGGCGATCCGCGCCACCTGTCCGCGAAGCCGGGCAAGGGGGGTGCGCAGATCGTGCGCGATGTCGTTGGAGACGCCGCGCAATCCCTCCATCAACGCGCCGATCCGGTCGAGCATCCGGTTGAATGCGGCGGCCTGGCGGTCGAACTCGTCGTCCGATCCGGTGACGGGCACACGGTGGCGGATGTTGCCTGCGATGATCGCCTCGACCGTGCGCCGCTGGTCGCCGATCCGGCGGCTGACCAGCAGGGAAAAGGCGATGACCCCGCCGAACACGATCAGGATGATCGACCCGAAGCCGATCAGATAGATGCGGGTGCGCGTCGCGCGGTAGCTGTCGAAGGGCTCGGTTTCCGCGACCACGACTAGCCGCCGCCCCGCGCCCGCCTCGCGGACCAGCGCACGGCCATGCGACAGACCGGTGATCCCGTCCCGCTCGCGCAGGTCGGATCGACCCAGTGGCAGGGGGCGGCGGAGGGTGATGTTGCCGCCCAGCGCCCGCCCCGCCGGATCGAGCAGCAACAGGCCGACATCGCCGGTATCGCGCGCGCCCGACAAGGTGGCGATGCGGGCCCGTATTTCGGGCGTCGGCACCATGGCCTGCCCGGCATCGCGTTCCAGCACCAGTTCGGCGATCGCCTCGATCCGCTGATCGACCAGCCGCGCCACGGTGACGCGGTTGGCCGCCAGGATCGATAGGCCGGTCGCCGCCGTCGCGATCAGGAACAGGATCAGGACGCAGGCGGTCAACCTGCGCAAGCTCATCCGCCGGATCGCGCGTTCGATCATGGTTTCAGCGAATAGCCGATCCCGCGCACCGTTTCGATCGGGTCCGCACCGCCCTGTTCGGTCAGCTTCATGCGCAGCCGCCGGATATAGACGTCGACGATGTTGGTCTCGGGCTCGAAATCATAGCCCCAGACACGCTCGATCAGCATGGCGCGGGTCAGCACCTCCCCCGCATGGCGCGCCAGTTCTGCCAGCAGCTTGAGCTCCAGATTGGCCAGCGTGATCGGCTGGCCACCACGCCAGGCGCGAAAGCTGGTCGGGCTGACCACGATATCGCCAGCGCGGATCGTGTCGGTTTCGCTGACCATCCAGCGGCGACCGCGCATCACCGCATGGATGCGCGCGCTCAGTTCCTCGGCGGCGACCGGCTTGACGACATAGTCGTCGGCCCCCGCCTCCAGCCCGTCTACCTTGTCCGATGCCATGGACAGCGCGGTCAGCATGATGACCGGCACGGTGATCCCGCGTGCGCGCAAGGTCTCGACCACCGACAGCCCGTCGAGGCGCGGCATCATCCGATCGAGGATCACCGCGTCATATTGCTCGCGGTCGAGCGCGGCGAGCGCCTGTCGCCCGTCCCCGGCACGTTCGACCCGGTGGCCCATCGCCTTCAGGTCGGCGGCCAGCCCCTGCGCATAGTCTTCGTCGTCCTCGACGAGAATCAGGTGCAGACTCATCAACAGCTTCCAAATCGTCGTTCCGGTCGCCCTGTCGATCCAGATTATATCGACAAGTCGTCCCGGTCGGAACGGGTTGGATCAATCGGCCCGCGACGTCCATGTCCATGTCGGCGGATGACGGCAATTTCACCCGGTAACGAGAACCGGCGCGACGATCATTCCGCGAGCGGCGCCAGTTTGTCCCCGAACAGCGCGACGAACCGGTCGAGCGGGCAGGGCGCGTCCGTCGGGCACCCCGGCACCCGCACCGGCGTCACCGTCACGGCGTTCGACCGGGCGCGGATCTGTTCGACCGACTGGGTGCGATAGGCGAGGGTGACGAAGGGCTTGCCCGCCCGGTCATGCCAGCGCCGGATCAGGATCGCGCCGCCCGGTGCCGCGTCGTTGACCGCATAGCCCGGCGCGACCAGATCGAAACCGAGCAGCGCCGCCAGCGCGGTGACGTTGGTGTCGTGCCCGACCAGTATGTCCAGCTTCGGCCCCTTGGCCTCGGTCAGCGCGGCGATCATATGGCGCCCGAACGCCGCCGACTGGTGCGCGGCCATATAGGGCGAGCGCGAATAGACGTCGAACAGCGCGGCATGGACCGCGCCCAATCGCGCCAGCACCGCGCCATCGACCGGCGTCCCTCCGACCGAGGGCGACAGCCCCTCGGCATATTGCAGCAGCAGCACCTGCGCGGTGCCCGATGCGGTACGGATCGGACCGGTCAGGTCGATGCCATGACCATCGGCAGACGGCGTCAGGCGCGTCGGCCCCGCCGGATCGCAGCCCGCCCGATCGCCGCAACCCAGCACCGCGTCGAGCAGGCGCAACGCATCGCGGTGCCGCGCGACCAGCGCGTCCATGCCGCCGGTGAAGCGATCGATATCCGCAACCGCCGCCGCCGCGTCGAAGCGGGTGGCGCGGGCGCGCAGCGGCTCGAACAGCGGATCGACCTGTCCCATCGGCTCGTGCTCGACGGGCAGAGCGCAGCCGGGGGCTAGCCCCTTGGCATAGGCGGCCCCGCTCGCGATGGTACGCGACGAACTGTTGGTCCGGATGCGTACCGTGCCGGGCGCGGGGCAGGCTTTCGCGGAGAGCAATCCTTGCGCGATCCAGTCCGCCCGGTCGGCGCGCGCCTCGATGGCCAGGGCGTCCGCCCCGCGCGGCGTCAGCTCGCTTTCCGGGGTGGACCATAGGGGCCAGGGCCGGGCGGTGCGCGTGCCGTGCGGCACTTCGCCGTCCAGCGGCGCGCGGACGCCGTGACGCATCAGCATCACCACCCGGTCCAGGGTCATGCCCTTGGGCACGTCCCCCGATTGCGCGGCGGCGGGCGTGGCGGTGGCGGAGAAGAGGAACGGCGCCAGCATCAGGGCGAGGCGGCGGGCGGTGACAGGCATGACAGACATGGGGCGTCTCTGCCGAATTTCGGGGTCAGAACTGTGACATTGGTTCGATCATTGCCGCCCATCATCGCAAAGAACGACCGAATTTCCGAATGTCATCAAAAAACGGTCAATAAGTCATCGCATTGTAACAGCCCGTCCCTAGCGGGGCCATCGAAGGCGCCCGGGGGGCGTCGCCATCACGATTGTTCCAGGGGGAATTTCCATGACCGCTTCGTTCAAGCGGGCGCATGTCGTGCGCCTGTTGTGCGGCACCGCCGCTACCTTTCTGATCGCCGGACCGGCACTGGCCGCCGATCCGGTCGCGCCGATCGTTGCCGAGCCCGTCACGGCCGAACCCGATCCGCAGGTCGGCGAGGACGTGATCGTCAAGGGCCATCGCCAGGCCATGGTCGATGCCCAGGACGAACAGCTTCGCAGCCAGTCGCTGGCGACCGTCGTCTCGGGCGAGGAACTGCGTCTTCAGCCGCAGCAGAATCTGGCCGATCTGCTCACCCGCCTGCCGGGCATCAGCTCCTCGGTCGACCAGTCGCGCAACGCGGCGGCAACAGGCGAGGCGCAATATGTCTCGATCCGGGGCCTCGACACCTCGTACAACGCCTATTCGCTCGACGGCGTGCGGCTGGCACAGACCGATGCGCGCACCCGTGCCATCTCGATGAACCTGCTCTCGCCCTTCTCGCTCCAGACCGTGCGGGTCGACAAGGCGCCGACCGCGCGCTTCGACGGCGATGCGATCGCGGGCATCATCGACATGGTGCCGATCACCGCGTTCGACCTGCCCAACCACCGCACCCAGATCCGCCTTCAGGGCCAGCTTGCCGGGCGTGCGGATGCGCGTCGCCAGGATCCCTGGGGCGGCACCGTGCAGGTCGAAACCGCGCAGCATCTCGGCGACCTCGGCGTCTATGCCTCGGCCTATTACGGCCTGAAGCACGTGCTGGGCGAGTCGACCGCGATGCAGCATGACTGGGAGAAATATAACACCAACATCCCCGGCATGATCCGCGACAATCTGGACAATCTCTTCTCGCGCGGCGTGCAGTGGCAGTCCTTCCGCAACCGGATCGAGCGGATGGGCGGCACGCTGAACTTCGACTGGAAGGGCGAGGGGACCGACCTTTACTGGCACTCCACCTATGGCCGGTACAATCTGAAAAGCTGGATGGACCAGACCGCGCTCCGCCAGACCAGCCTGGCGCCCGATCAGATCAGTCCGAACCCCGGCAACGGCTCTTATGACGCGGCGGGCTTCCGTGCGGATTACGGCCTGACCGCGACGCATTATTTCCGCACCGAACACAGCAAGCAGGAACTGGTGACCACCAAGGTCGGCGGCCAGACGCGCTCGGGCGATTTCACCTTCGACTATCACGGCGCCTATTCGCGCGGGTCGCAGGATTATCCCTTGCGCATCCAGTCGGGTTTCGCGGGCCGCCCCTATATCGGCACCGCGACCAACAGCGGTACGGCGGCGTATCGCATGGTCACCTCGATCGGCGACCGCACCTCGCCCCAGGTGGTGCTGACCGACGCGGCGCGCGCCTATCTGACCGACCTGTCGAAGCTGAAACAATGGTACGTCACCCAGCAGTTCGAGAACACCTGGGAACGCCGCCTGGAGGGGCAGTTCGACACCGTCTGGCACCATGCCGATCAGGGGCTGGTGTCGATCGCGGCGGGCGCCAAGGTCGAGGATGCCAAGCGCTATGCCAATGCGCTGGGTGACGACGGCGCGCTGCAATATACCTTCCCCAATGCGGATGGCAGCAACTCGCCGCGTTACGCGGCGACCGGCCCCGCGCTGACCTCGCTGCCCGGACGGCTGCTCGGCGGGTTCATGAACGGCGCGGCGCAGGTGCCGATCTTCCTGATCGATACCGACTATATCGAGAATCAGGTGGCGAAGCTTTCGACCCCGAAACTCGCCAATCTCGATCCCGTGAAACTCAAGGAGAACCGCCTCGACGGGCGTGAGAACCGGCTGGCGGGCTATGTCATGGCGACCTTGCAGTTCGGCGATCTCCAGGTCGTGCCGGGCGTCCGCTACGAATATAACCGGTTCAAGGGCACCTATTGGCAGGATCAGGGCAACGACACCGGCAAGTTCGTGACATCTGCCCGCCATTACGACCAATGGTTGCCGAGCGTCATCGCCAATTACCGCCCCAACGACGCGATGGTGATCCGCGCCTCGATCCGCAAAAGCTATTCGCGGCCGGCCTTCGACCTGCTGCTTGGCCCGACGCGGGTGACGCGCAACGATCTGAACGAACTGACCGGGGTGTTCATCCCCAACCCCAACCTCGATGCGCAGACCTCGTGGAATTACGACACCTCGCTGGAGATCAAGGGGCAGGGCACCGACTTCTTTTCGGTCAGCCCCTTCTACAAAAAGCTGAACCATGTCCTGTTCGCGACCGGTACCACCAATGCGGGCGGCGACTATAACATCTGGGGCAATCCCCAGTCGGAACAGCAGGGCGGGGTCGAGGTGTCGAGCCTGACCACCAACGCCACCGGCAAGATCTATGGCGTCGAATTCTTCGGCCGCTATTCGCTGAAGGGCCTGCCGGGTCTGCTCGACGGACTGGGGCTTCAGGCGAACGTCACGCTGCAAAAGGCGCAGGCGAACGTCTTCGTCAACGGCCAGAACCGTCAGCAGCGCATGACCCAGGCGCCCGAGGTGATGTACAACGCCGCGCTGTTCTACAGCCATGGCGGGTTCGCGGCGGAGTGGAACTATAATTATACCGGCGACCGCCTGTACGATCTGCGCTCCAGCCGCCCGGACACCTATATCCAGCCGACGACCATCTCGAACCTGATCGTCAACTATACGCTGCCCTCGGGGCTGACGGTCGGCGCGTCGGTGCAGAACCTGTTCAACGAGCACAGCTATTGGGCGACGACCAGCGAGCGCAAGGCCTATCTCTCGAACGACCGCAAGGGCGGCTATGTCGAGACGGGGCGCATCTACATGCTCAACCTGACCTACGCCTTTTAACCCTATAGTCTCCCCGATCCGGCGTCTGCCCCCAGCGGCACCGGAGCGCTCCTACGCCGACGGCGCACCCTGTGCCGTCGGCGGCTTTGTGTGGGCTTCCTGACCGGATGGTCGCACGCTAGCATGACCCGAACCAGAGGACCTGCCAGACATGATGAAACGCCAGCGCCGCCAGAACGAGATCGTGGCGCTTCTGGGAGAGGGTGGCTTTCACGGTATCGGCGAACTGGCCCAGGCGCTGTCGGTCTCCGAAGAGACGGTGCGCCGCGAGTTGCGCGTGCTGGAGGCCTCCGGCGCGGTCGTCCGCGCCCACGGTGCGGTGCGCATCGCCAAGGTGGAGACGGAGGGCTCCTTCGCCACCCGGCTGCAACGCCATGCCGAGGCCAAGCAGCGGATCGCCGCCGCCGTCGCGCAACTCGTGGCGGATGGGCAGACCATCTATCTGGATGCCAGCACCACCGGCCATTATGTCGCCCGTGCGCTTCGCGATCATCAGCGGCTGACCGTCGTCACCAATGCGGTGGGCGTCGCCGCCGAACTGGGCGGGCGCAACGACAACCGCATCATGCTGGCGGGGGGCGAGATGGATTACGAGTATCGCGCCTGTTTCGACGCCACCGCGCGCGACTATCTGGCGATGTTCACGCCCGCGCTGGCGATATTGTCGGTCGAGTCGGTCAATCTCGACCATGGCTTTGCCGATTATCACAGCGGGGAGGCGGCCGTGTGCCGGATGATGATCGCACGCTCGCGCCGCACGCTGATCGCGGCGGACCAGAGCAAATTCGACCGGCCGGGCACGATCCAGGTGGCGGCGCTGGGCGATGTGGCGATGCTGGTGACCGACATGGCGCTGTCCCCGGCCTATGCCGAGGCGCTGGCCGGGGTGGAGGTGGTGGTCGCCTGACCGCGTGGAATGGCCAGGGCGATGCCCGCCCCCGCTAGGGCGAAGGCGGCATGGACCATCCAGAAATGCGGCTGGTCCATCGTCGGATAGAGCGTGCCCAACTGCCCCACCGCCAGATGCGCGACGAAGCCGTGGAGATAGAATAGCCCGGTCATCAGCCCCCGGCGGGCGGGCGGCGCGGCGGCGTTGACGATGGCAAGCGCCGAGGGCCAGGCGAGCACCACGCCGATGTCGAGCAACAGCACCGCCATGATCGGCCCGCCCAGTCCGATCCGCTCCGCGCCACCCGACAGAGACGCCAGCAGGGCATAGGCCAGTGCGATCGCCACGCCCCCGGCGACCAGCTTGCGCGCAGGCCCCGGCTCCCGGCCACGCCGCGCAAGCCGGGGGCCGAGTCGATAGGCGAGCAGCGCCAGCGCAATGGTGAACAGCCCATCCGCCGCCGCCAGCCAGCTCGGCGGGATCGCGACCCCGGCGACGGCCAGATCTACGCGCGCCTCGGCCCAGACCAGCACCATGTTGGTCAACTGCTCATAGGCGCAGAAGCACAGCGTCACCCCCAATATGGCGGGCACCACCCGCGCCCAGTCGGTCCGATGATCCTCCCCCGGCGCGGGCGGGGACAGCGCCACGCGCGGTGCGGTGCGAAGGAGCAGTATCGCGACCCCCATGCCTGCCGCCATCGCGACGAAGGCGGCGGCGAACCCGAACCTCAGCGCCAGCCATCCACCGAACAGCGGCCCCAGCAACGTCCCGCCGTTGAGGCAGGCGAGATAGGCCGCGAACAGCCGGTCGCCACCGGCCTTCCCGCGCAATGCGCCGACCTCGGCGGCGAGATTGCCCTTGAGCAACCCGATCCCCGCGATCAGCAACCCGAGCCCCGCCAGCGCCCAGGTTCGGCTCGCCAGCGCGAACAGCCCCAGCGCCATCAGCAGCGCGCCGCCATACATGGCGGTCCGTCGCCGCCCGCTGCGGTCCGCGATCCATCCGCCCAGCGGCAGGACCAGATAGGTCAGCGCACCGTACAGCCCGTAAAGCTGCGAGGCGAAGGCGACGTCGCCCTGCGTGCCGGTCATCCGCTCGACCGCCATGCGCAGTTCGGCAAGGCCGACCACCGCATGGCCGCGTGCCAGCAGGTCGGTCAGCAGGAACAGGGTGAGCAGCGACTTGGCGCCCTGGATCGCACAACGTTCCCATCCCTCGACGCTGGCGAGCGTCCAGAAACCGGGGGCGGGCGGGGTGGTGTCCCTATCGCGCATGATACTGATTTCGGTCCGTTTCGGTGCTTTGGGAGGAAGCGACGGCTCCCTAACCCCGGTTTGTGACGGGTTCGCGGCGCTCGACAAAGGGAACGTCCCACGGCACGAGAGGACCATGGACCTGTCCGCGATCGTCGCCGATATCGCCGCCGAAATGGCGGACGCGCCCGACCGGGGCAAACCGGCGGATTATATTCCCGCGCTGGCGGGGATCGATCCGCAACGCTTCGGCATCGCCATCGTCGAGGCGGATGGGCGATGTCATCTGGCGGGGGATGCGGAAGAGAGTTTCTCCATCCAGAGCATCTCCAAGGTCTTCGCGCTGACCCTGGCGCTCGGCGCGGTCGGCGACCAGTTGTGGCGGCGGGTGGGGCGCGAGCCGTCGGGGACGGCGTTCAACTCGATCGTGCAACTGGAAACCGAAAGCGGCATCCCGCGCAATCCGTTCATCAATGCGGGCGCGATCGTGGTCGCGGACGTGCTGCTCGGCGGCTACGAGCCGCGCGAGGCGATCGGCGAGATGCTGCGCTTCGTCCGGGCGCTGGCGGGGGAGGAGGACATCGTCATCGACGCCGTCGTCGCGCGAGGAGAGATGGAGACGGGGCACCGCAACCAGGCGCTGGCGCACTACATGCGGGCCTTCGGCAATCTCCATCATCCCGTGGAGCGGGTGCTGGGGGTCTATTTCCACTTCTGTGCGCTGGCGATGAGTTGTCGGCAACTGGCGCTGGCGGGGCGCTATCTGATGGCGCGGGGCCTCCATCCGGGGACCGGGCGCTCGGTCGTGTCAGCGCAGCGGGCGCGGCGGATCAACGCGCTGATGATGAGTTGTGGCCATTATGACGGCTCGGGCGAATTCGCCTTCCGGGTCGGCCTGCCGGGGAAATCGGGGGTGGGCGGCGGCATATTGGCGATCGTGCCCGGCAGGGCTTCGATCGCCGTCTGGTCGCCCGGCCTCAACGCGCGCGGGAATTCGCAGCTTGGTACGCTGGCGCTCGAACGGCTGGTGCAGCGGACCGGCTGGTCCGTGTTCGACCCGCAAGCCGGTTGACCGCACGCAAGGGGGCGAAGGCCGCGCTCGCGCGCACCGACAGCAGCAGGTTGAGCGCGATCCCGCCGATCGACGCCGCACCCAGCAGCCGCACGATCCGCTCGCCCGTGATCTGCGTCCCGCATGCCGATAGCGCCAGCACCAGCACGGCGGCCCCCAGCAGCTTCAATCCGGTGCGAAGCCGCGCATCGTGCAGCGTGCCCGCGTCCCTGGCATGGCGATAGGACCCGGCGGCGAGCAGCCAGAAGCCGACAAAGCAAAGCGCGATCGTATCAAGCATGGGCAGGCTCCAGGGGGCGACGGGTCCGTGTGGGAGTACGGGCAGCGGGACGGGCACTGACCCGCGCGGCGACGGCGAAGCCGATCCCGATGGCGAGGCAGGCGAGGTCGAAAGCGACGAACAGGTGATCGCCGTCGAGCAGCGCGGGGACCAGCGAGCGCGACGTGGTCAGCGCGTTGACGATCGGAATCGCGCTCCACAGGGCGGCGGCGACGACGAACAGGGCCGTCCAGGCGCGGCGGGCGGGCAGGCCGAACTGGGCGAGCGCGAGCAGGCCCCAGGTCCAGAACATCGCCGACACTTCCATCTCGGCGCGCCCCTCCATCCCGGCGGGGATCAGCCGGTTGGCGAGCAGATAGGCCGCCATGCCGCTGGGGAAGGCCGCGATGACCGCGATGTTAAGCCGCTCGGCCAGCTTCAGTCCGAAAAAGGGTGCCGCGCCGGGCTTGCGTCGCTTGGCGGTCCAGAGCAGCAGGCCGGTGCCGACCATCGCCGCGCCGGTCAGGCCCATCACGAAATAGGCCCAGCGCAGCGCCGGCCCGGCAAAGCTCGCCAGATGCAGGCCGAGCAGCACGCCCGCCGTCCCGATCGCCGAGGCGACCTGGCCGGTCTGGGCGACGAAACGGCCGGTCGCGCCGTCATAGGTGACGGTGGGCGTCCGCGCGCTGATCGCGCCGCGCGATCCTTGCGCGATGGTCACGCGCGCCGCGCTATCGCCCGGATTCTGCACGATGATCCGCGTCGCCTGTCCGCCCATCCGCCGCTCGGCATCGCGGACCAGCGGCGCGATCGCGACCAGCGGACGGCGCACGCCGCTGGCGGCGACGTCCGCCGGCGTGCCGTATGCGACCTCAAGGAACTGGGCGGGCTTGGCATAATTCATCAGGACCGGCCACGGCATGTACATGGTGACCAGCGTGATGAGCCCGGTATAGGTGATCATCGCATGATAGGGCAGGCCGAGCACGGCGGTGACATTGTGCGCGTCCAGCCAACTCCGCTGCCCCTTGTTCCAGCGCAGCGTGAAGAAGTCGGCGAAGATGCGCTTATGGGTAATCACGCCCGAGACGATCGCGCCCAGCATCGCCATCGCGCACAGCCCGGCGAGCCAGCGGCCCCAGGGGTGCGGCAATTGAAGCTGGAAATGGAAGCGATAGAAATGCTCGCCCCCGCGCGTCTCTCGCGCGGTCAGGGGGGCGCCGCTGACGGGATCGAGGTCGAGCTCGCCGCCGCGCCGTGTGCGATCGGGCTTGGCGGGGATGCGGAAGGCGCGGGTCGCGGTCGTCCGGCCATCGGGCAGATAGATATACCATTGCAGGTCGTCCGGACCGATCCGCGACAAATGGCGCACCGCCGACTGCGCCGCCTGTCCGGTCGACGCCGTGGCGGGGCGAATCTCCGGCTGCATCCACTGGGTGATCTCGGGCCGGAAATAGGCCGAGGTGCCGGTCAGGAACATGGTGAACAGGATCCACCCGGCGATCAGGCCCAGCCAGCCATGCGCCCAGGCCATCGTCTGTCGCCAGCCGCGCTGGCCGGACATCGTCGCCTCGCTCATGCCCGCGTGCCCAGCCACCAGATCAGGCCCGCCATGACGATCGCGCCGCCCCAGACCACCGCGCCGACCCGCCGCAAGCGAATTTCGTGCAATGCCCATAATCCGATCCCGGCATAGACCAGGAAGGACAAGAGCATCGGCCAGCCCGTCACCTCGATTCGCGCCATAGTGTCGGGCGCGGGGAGTATCCGCGCGGTCAGCATCGCGGCGGCCACCGCGAACCCATAACCGCCGACGATCGCGGTGAACCAGCGCCACGCCATCGCCGTCCCGGCAAACCACCGGGTGCGGGTGCCCCGCGAGGCCTGTCCGGCCCGTTCGTCAATGGCTTGGCGTGACGCCACCCGCGCTTACCCCTTGTCAATTCACGGGCAGGCCCTTAGCAGTATTTGAGAGTCACTATCAATAGCAGGGGAAAAATTTATGCATCGCCTTCGCACGGCGCTCCTGGGCGGACGGCCCCGCTGGCGGGCGGCATTCCGGCCCGACGGGTTCGCCGCGCGGTCCGTCGGCGGCCCTTTCCTGAACAATGGCTGCTATTATGGGGCATGGCGGACCTTTGTAGGCAGCCTGCGCTATTCTTGGTAAGGGCCACCCGATTCATTCGCCCATGACGTATCCGCCCGCCCCGACGAACCATCGACGGGCGCGGGGCGCAAAGGAGTTTTGAGGTTGTCGACCGATACTGCCCTGCCCGAACTGACCCCGACCACCGCGCTGAGCGTCGAGACGGTTCAGAGCGTCCATCACTGGAACGAGCATCTCTTCTCCTTCTCGGTCTCGCGCCCCGACAGCTTCCGCTTCCGGTCGGGCGAGTTCGTGATGATCGGCCTCCAGGGCGACAACGGCAAGCCGCTGCTCCGCGCCTATTCGGTGGCGAGCCCGTCCTATGACGAGAAGCTCGATTTCCTGTCGATCAAGGTCCAGGACGGCCCGCTGACCAGCAAGCTGCAAAAGGTGCAGCCGGGTGACCAGATCTATCTCGGCCGCAAGCCCACCGGTACGCTGGTCGCCGACGCGCTGCTGCCCGGCAAGCGGCTGTTCATGCTGTCGACCGGCACGGGCCTGGCGCCCTTCCTGTCGGTCGCGCGCGATCCCGATATCTACGACATGTTCGATGAGGTCATCATCGTTCACTCGGTCCGCCGGGTCAGCGATCTCGCTTTCCATGACGAGCTGGCGGGCAAGCTGGCCGACGATCCCCTGGTCGGTGACGTCGCGGCGGAGAAATTCCACTATGTCCCGACCGTCACGCGCGAACCCTTCCACACCTCGGGCCGGATCGACGCGCTGATCGACGATGGCCGGTTGTTCGCGGGGCTGCCCAGCGCGCATGGCTTCAACCCGGAAACCGACCGGATCATGATGTGCGGCAGCATGGAGATGATCAAGTCGCTGGGCGCCAGGTTCGAGGAAATGGGCTTTCCCGAGGGCTCGAACGCGCAGCCGGGTGCCTATGTGATCGAGAAGGCGTTCGCGGGTTAAGCGCCGCCCTTACCACCAGCACGTCCCCGGCAGAGGCCGGGCCCAGTTGCGAGGTGGTGAGGTGGCATAGCGACAAGGCGGGGGAGGCAGAAGCGAGCGCGTCGCGATGGCCTCCCCCGCCTCATATCCGCATACCGTGAACTGCACCGATCCTGGGCCCCGGCCTTCGCCGGGGTCGTGGAGAATCTATCCTTCTGCACGCCCGCGACAAATGTCGTCCCGCACGGCACATTTGTGCGACATTTGCGTCCTAACGCCCGAAACCCGAAGAGTGGGAAGAGGGACGATCGATGCGGCTATGGGCGGGTTTGATGCTGGCGAGTGCGATGCCGGCGATCGCGCAGGCGCAGGTGGCGACCACGTCCCCCGCTGTCCCGCAAACGCCCGCCGGCACCGATGGGGCGGCTGCGGCTCCGGCGACCACCGCCGCCCCGCCGCAGCAGACGCCCGCCGCCCCCTCCACCGCCGCTCCCACCCATTCCGACCCCGACGCGGAGGATGACGGCGCGGAGGAAGGCGATGTCGTCGTCACCGCCCGGCGCGAACCGGGGCGCGTGCCAGGCGACATCCCGCCCGACCAGCAACTGAACCCCGCCGATATTCGCAGTTACGGCGTGTCGAGCGTCGCCGACCTGCTGACCGAATTGGCGCCACAGACGACCAGCGGGCGCGGCGGATCGCCGGTGATCCTGCTCAACGGTCGCCGGATCGCGGGCTTCCAGGAAATCCGCGACCTGCCGACCGAGGCGATCCTGCGCGTCGACATCCTGCCTGAGGAAGTCGCGCTGAAATACGGCTATCGCGCCGATCAGAAGGTGGTCAATTTCGTCCTGCGCCCGCGCTTCCGCTCGCTGGCGGTCGAGGCGATCGGCAGGGTGCCGACGCAAGGGGGCTCGGCGATGGGGCAGCTTCGGCTCGACCAGTTGCAAATCCGGCGCGACACGCGGCTGAGCATCCACACCGACTATTCCGAAACCTCGCGCCTGACCGAGGCGGAGCGGGGGATCGTCGCGCCCTCGTCCAACGCGTCGCTTGGCGGCAATATCGTCACCGCCGATCCGGGTCTCGCGGCGCTGACCGGCACGAGCCCCAGCGTGGTCGGGCTTCCGACCGGCCTGACCGCCGCGCCCCGGCCTCGCCCAGCTTGCGGGCAGCCCGGCTACCAGCACCGACGTCACCCCCTATCGCACGCTGCAATCGGCGCAGCGGCAATGGGACGCCAATATCGTCTATGCGCGCAACATCTTCGACAAGGTGTCGGCCTCGTTCAATGCCGAGGTGCAGACGACGCAGAGCAATAGCTGGAACGGCCTGCCCTCGGCCAATCTGGTGGTCCCCGCGGGCAATCCCTATTCGCCCTTTGCGACCAGCGCGACGGTCGCGCGGCTGAGCGATGCCTATGGCCCGCTCGTCCAGAACAACACCGGGCTGACCGCGCATCTGGGCACCGCGTTCAATGGCGATATCGGCAAGTGGCGCTGGTCGCTGACCGGGGCCTATGACCGGGCCGAGAGCCGGGTGGCGACCGATACCGGGCTGGACGTGACCGATTTGCAGGCCCGGCTGACTGCGGGCGATCCGACCGCCAATCCCTATGGTCCGCTGAGCGGGCTGGGGCTGGCCGCGCGCAATTTCGCGCGGTCGACCTCATCATCGGGCGAGGTGGACGCGCTGCTCAACGGTCGCGTCTTCGCGTTGCCGGCGGGCGATGTGCAGGCCAGCGTCAAGCTGGGCGGGCAGACGACCGATTTCTCCAGCCGCTCGACCCGGTTCGGGCTGGTCCAGACCGGCGACGTGTCGCGCGATATCGTCAACGGCCAGGTCAATCTGGACCTGCCCATCGCCAATCGCGACCGCCAGGTGCTGGGCGCGATCGGCAATCTGTCGTTGAACCTCAATGTCGGCGCGGACCATCTGTCGGACTTCGGCACGCTGACGACGGTGGGTTACGGTGCGAACTGGAATCCGCTGGAGGGGGTGCGTTTCATCGCGTCCTGGACCGATCAGGAGGATGCTCCCACCGCGCAGCAACTGGGCAATCCGACGATCACCACGCCCAATGTCCGCCTGTTCGACTATGTCAGCGGCACGACCGCGACGATCACGGCGGTGACGGGCGGCAATCCGGCGCTGGTCGCGGACAACCGCCATGTCATGAAGCTGGGCCTGACCCTGAAGCCGTGGCGCGAGCGGGACATCAACCTGACCGCCAATTATTACCGCATCGACACCGACGATCCGATCGCCTCCTTCCCGACGCCGACCGTGGCGATCGAGGCGGCCTTCCCGGACCGCTTCTCGCGCGACGCCTCGGGCAATCTGCTGCGTGTCGATTCCCGCCCGATCAACTTCGCCCGGACCGAGCGGTCGCAACTGCGCTGGGGCGTCAATTTCTCACGCCCCATCAAGTCGAAGATCCAGAAGGAACTGGAAGCCTTCCGCGCCGGCACCGGCCCCAATCCCTTTGCCGGGATGAGCTTCCCCGGCGGACGGGGCCCGCGTGGCGAAGGGCCGGGGGGCGAGGGGCCGCGTGGCGAAGGCCCGGGCGCGCCCGGCGGCGCACCCGGGACGGCCAATGCGGCACCGGGTGGCCCCGGAGGACCGGGTGGTCCAGGGCCACAGGGCGGGCCGGGCGGCCCCGGCGGCGGGGGTTTCCGGGGCGGCGGCTTTGGCGGCGGTCGTGGCGGCGGCGGGGGGCGGATGCAGTTCGCGCTCTACCACACATGGACCTTCGCCGACCGGGTGACCGTGGCGGATGGCGGCCCCGTGCTCGACCTGCTGCGTGGCGATGCGATCGGGTCGAGCGGTGGCACCTCGCGCCATCAGGTCGAGGCGCAGGCGGGCTATTCGAACAATGGCATCGGCGTGCGCTTCTCGGGCAATTGGCAGAGCGCGACGCGGGTCAATGGCGGCACCCCCGCCAATCCACAGGCGCTGGATTTCAGCAGTCTGGCGACGGTCGATTTCCGCCTGTTCGCCGATCTGGGGCAGCGGCTGGACCTGGTCCGCGCGCATCCCTGGGTCCGGGGCACGCGGATCAGCCTGTCGGTCGACAATCTGTTCAACCAGCGCCAGCGGGTGACCGACGGCGCAAGCACGGTTCCGATCGGTTATCAGCCCGGTTATCTCGATCCGCTGGGCCGCACCATTCGCCTGTCGATCCGCAAACTCTTCTTCTGATCCCCGCCGATCTTCTGCCGCGAATAATAGTCCATTTTGGGATCGTTTCCGGATCGGAAGATTAAGTTTTTGGTTAACCTACTCTAATTTTGCCGTCATCAGGTTAATTGGTGAATTGCGGCGACGCAGCGGAACCGGAATAGCGGTCCGTATGTCGTAGAGCCGCACGATCTCGGACGATGGGGTGCGGAAAATGGGTCGGAGAGTGGAGGTCATGGATGACCACTACGATGCAGGGGTGGACGCCGAACCGGCGGGGATCGATGACCGGCTTCGTCGGATACGCGACGAACTGGCCCTGGTCGAATCGCTGGTGCGCAGCGAGAACGAGGCGCGGATAGCCCCGGCGGATATCGGACGGGTGGTCCGCTCCGCGCGCGAGGGGATCGGCCGATTTTTCGATGCCAGCCTGTTCGCCGACCCGGCATTCGACATGCTGCTGTTCGTCTTCCTGGAGGAAGAGGCGGGGCGACCGGTGGAAACCAGCGCCTGTTATCGCGCATCGGGCGTACCACGCACCACGGCGGTCCGCTGGATCAACATGCTGGTGTCGCTGGGCATGTTCGAAAGCGCGCCGCACCCGACCGACCGGCGCCTGGCACTGCTCAGCCTGAGCGAGCAGACGCGCGAGGGTGTGCGGCAATGGCTGACCTCGCTGCGTCCGCTGATCGAGCGGATGACGCTGCGCGACCAGCCGCGCGCAGCGCTGTGATCCGGGTCAGCCGGCGGTGCTGATGCTGTCCGCCATGCCACCCGCCGACAGGATCTCGATCCAATAGCCGTCGGGATCGGTGATGAAGGCGATGTCCTTCATCTTGCCGTCCTGGGGGCGTTTCTTGAAGGGCACGCCCAGCGCCTCGAACCGCGCACAGGCTTCCGCCACGTTGGCGACGCTGATCCCGATATGGCCGAAGCCGCGCGGCTCGCTATTGCCGTCATGATAGCCCTTGAAGTCCGCGTCCGACTCGGTGCCCCAATTGTGGGTCAGCTCCAGCGTGGTCTCGCGATTGAAGATGAAGCGGGCGCGCTCGGCGGGGTCTTCGGGGATCGCCTCTCCCTCGGCGAGATAGGCGAGGAAGTAGAGCGAGAAGCGCATCTCCGCGAAGTCCAGCTTCTGGAGCAACGTCATGCCGAGCACGTCCCGATAGAAGGCGAGCGAGGGCTCGGGATCGCGGATGCGCAGCATCGTCTGATTGAGTGCGAAGCTTTCGGTGCCGGTGGGGCGGGTCATCATCGGGTCCTTCGGAACGGCAAAGCCCTCCGCCGGTGTGCCGGGCGGAGGGCTCTGGATAGGGAATGGCGGAGGCTCAGGCGAGCGTCAGGCCGACATCCACATTGTTGCGGGTGGCGTTGGAATAGGGGCAGACCTGATGCGCGGCATGCATCAGCTTCTCGCCATCCGCGCGATCGACGCCGGGCAGGTTGACGAGCAGGTCGACGGTGATGCCATAGCCGCCTTCCTCACGCGGGCCGAAGCCGACCTCGGCGGTGACGGTCGCGTCCTGCGGCACCTTCACCCCTTCCTTGCCCGACACGGCCTTCATCGCGCCCAGGAAACAGGCGGAGTAACCGGCGGCGAACAGCTTTTCCGGGTTGGCGCCGTCGCCGCCCGGTCCGCCCATTTCCTTCGGCACGACCAGCTTGACGTCGACCGAGCCGTCTTCGGACCGCGCCGCGCCGTCACGGCCGCCCGTCGCGGTGGCCCTGGTCTTGTAGATCACATTCACGCCCATATCGAATCTCCCATTGCCGGTTCGGTCCAGAATCGGTTCGTTGGCGTCAGCGCGTCAAGGCCCTGGGCGTTCCATGACGGACCGATTACCGCTGCGTCGCGCGGATCGCATCGGGGGACCAGCCACCGCCCATCGCCTGGTACAGAGTGATATAGGCGGTCAGCCGATTGGCCTGCGCCTCCGCCAGCGCCAGTTCGGCGTTCAAGAGCCCACGCTGTGCATCGAGCTGTTCGAGATAGGAGGAATAGCCCGCGCGGTAGCGGTTGGAGGCGATCCGCAGGGCGTCCGCCTGTGCCGCGCGCTGCCCGGCGAGCGCCACCGCCTGCTCGCCCGAGCGCCGGACCGAGGCCAGGCTGTCGTCCACCTCGCGAAAGGCGGTCAGGGCGGTGCGGCGATAGGCATAGGCGGCCTGATCGCGACGGGCCACGCCGGCATCGGCCTGGGCCCGCAGCCGTCCGGCGTCGAAGATGGGCGCGAGCACGCTGCCCCCGATCGAGAAGATGGTGATCGGGTCGGCCAGCGCGCTGGACAGCACCACGCCCGCCGAGCCGGTCAGCCCCAGGCTGGGCAGCATCGCCGCGCGTGCGCTGTCGAGCGAGCGATCGGCAGCGACCAGCGCCTGTTCCGCCTGGAACAGATCGGGTCGGCGGCGCAGCAGGTCGGCGGGCAGGCCGTCCGGAATGGCGGGACGGACCAGCCGGTCGATGGGTAGCCCGCGCGGGATCGGGCCGGGCACGCCGCCGATCAAGACGCTGAGCGCATTTTCCTGCCGCGTCACCGCCAGCCGGGCAGCGGCGACCAGTTGCTCGGTCGCGCGATATTCGCCCTCCGCCTGCCGCAATTCCAGGTTCGAGGTATAGCCCGTCGTCGCCCGCCGCCGCGCGATGCGCAGCGCGTCGGCGCGCGCGGCCAGCGTCTCCTCGGCGATGTGCAGCCGGTGGTCGAGTGCGCGCAAGGTGACATAGCCGCTCGCCACCCCGGCGGCGAGGGCGAGGCGGACGGTGTCGCGCGCGGCCTCGGTCGCCAGCAATTGCGCGCGCGCGGCGGCGCGGGCGTTGCGCAACCGACCGAACAGGTCGAAGTCGTAGCTGGCCTGCACGACCGGCTGCGACCCGAACTGGTCGAGCCCGGCGCCGAAGGCGGTGACCGTGCGCCCCTCGGTCAGCGGCAGGCCCGCCGTGATGTTGGGCGAAAGCTGCGCACGGGCGAGGCGTTCCTGGGCGCGTGCTTCCTCCACCCGTGCGGCGGCGCTCCCCAGATCGGGGCTGTCCGCCAGCGCGCGCGAGACCAGCGCGGTCAATTGCGGGTCGCCGAAGGCCTGCCACCAGTCGGCGGCGATCGGGCTGCCCTGGCCCAGCGAGGTGCGCCAGGCGGGTGGCGGCACCACGGAGGTATCGGCGGGGCGTTCCGGGCGCGGGCCGATGCATCCCGCCAGTAACAGCGCGGCGGTGAAGGGAAGGGCGATGCCGCGCCTCATCGCACGCTCGGTCCGCCCGAGGTGTCGACGCTGGCCTGCACCGACATGCCGGGGCGCAGGCGCTGACTGAGCGGCTGGCCCGGATCGACGCGGATGCGCACCGCGATACGCTGCGGCACCTTGGTGAAGTTGCCGGTGGCGTTGTCGGACTTGAGCACCGCGAACTCGGACCCGGCGGCAGGGGAGATCCGCTCGACATGGCCCTTCAGCCGGGCATTGTTCAGCCCGTCGACGGTGAAGCTGGCGGGCTGTCCCACCGCCATGCGCGCGGTCTGGGCTTCCTTGAAATTGGCGATGACCCAGGTTTCGGGCGGCACCAGGAACATCAACTGCGATCCCGCCGTCACATATTGGCCCAGCCGCACGCCGACTTCGGACAGGCGACCATCCTCGGGCGCGCGGATGACGGTGTTGGCGAGGTCGATCTGTGCCAGCCGCCGCGCGGCCTCGGCTCCCGAGACGCCCGCCTGTTGGCCACCGCGCCCGACCTGAACCGTGCGGATGTCCTGCCGGGCGATCTCGCGCGCGGCCTGGGCCTGGCGGAGCGCGGCCTGGGCCTGGCGCAGCGTGGCCAGCGTCTGGTCGCGTTCGCGCAAGCTTACCGATCCGTCGGTGACCAGGTCGTCGACCCGCGCCATGTCGGCCCGCGCGCGCATCAACTGCGCCTCGGCATTGGCGACGGCGGCGTCCTGCGCGGCGAGGCTGGCGGTGCGCGAGGCGGCGGCCTGTCGGCTGTTCGCCAGCGTTGCCGCCTGCGCCTCGACCTGGGCGGTCGCCTGATCGACGCGCTGGCGATAGATGCGGTCGTCGATGCGGACGAGGGGCTGTCCGGCGCGCACCGTCTCGAAATCCTTGACCAGCACGGCGGTGACATAGCCGCTGACCTGCGGTGCGATCACGGTGGTCCGCCCGCGCACATAGGCATTGTCGGTCGACTGGCGATCGGTCGCGAAGGGCGGCAGCCGCCACGCCGCCAGCACCGCCGCGACCCCGCCGATGACCAGCAAGGCGATCAGCGCGCGCGATCGCCACCCGCCCGAGGGCGGCCGCCAGCGCGAGGCCGGGGCGGGCGGGGGAACCGGTGCGGGGGCGGGCGGCGGTACGCCCGCCTCGGCGGCGGCTTCCTCGGTCATCGGGGTGGGGGAGACGGGCGATCGGGGGTCGGTCATGGCTTATGCCTTGGCAACGGCGCGCGCGCGCCGGGCGCGCCGCCAGGTCAGCAGCGCGAGGAACAGGGTGACGGCGGCGGCCAGCGCGGCGACCAGCCGGAAGACATCGTTATAGGCGCGGATATTCGCCTCGCGCGTGGCGGCCTGGGACAAAAGGGCAGCCCCCTCGGCACGGGCTAGCGCGGGATCGCCCACCACGCCCGAGACGCGCGCGCCGCCCGCCTGGATACGTTGCGTCACCTGCGGGTCGGTGGGGTCGATATTCTGGACGATGGCGGCGCTATGCGCCTTTTCGCGGATCACCTGATAGGTGCCGAGCAGGGCGGTGCCACCCAGCCCGCCGACCGAGTTCAGCACACCGAATAATGCGATGAAGCTGATGACATGCCCCGCCCCCTGTTGCAGCGCGCGGGTCATCCCGAACAGCAGCGACGGACCGAGGAAGAAGGTGGTCGAAAAGGCGATCAGCGCCTGGGTCGCGTACAGCTCGGGCGCGCGGGTCAGGTTGGTCGAGAAGCTGTCGGCATAGGCGGCGATGGCGACCAGCCCGATCGCGAACATGACGGGATGGCTCAACCGGTTCACATCCAGCGTCACCGCGCTCAGGACGACACCCGCGACCGAGGCGATAAAGGCGATGGCGAACAGCGTGCGGAACTGATCGTTGTTCTGGCCCAGCGCGGTGAGCAGGCCGACCGCGCCGAAATTCTGTTCCGACAACACGATGCGCGCCATGACCGTGACGATGGCGAAGCGGACGATGTCCATCGACCCCAGCCAGCGCGTGTTGAGTAGCGGATTGGCGCGGTGATGCTCGATCCACAAAGCGGCGGCGAGCAGCGGGATGGCGATGGCCAGCGACCAGCCGATCCAGGCGGCCTGCGTCCACCATACCAGCCGCCCCTGGCCCAGCACCGCGCAGAACAGCCCGATCGCGGGCGCGTAGAGCGCGAAGGTCAGGAAATCGAGCGGCTCGAACGCCTTGACCCGCTGCGTCGGGGGCAGGCGAAGCGCGATGATCGCGGCCAGGCTGACCGCCGCCAGCCCGAACTCGAACAGGTACAGCGTCCGCCACTGCGACATGGCGAGCAGCTCGGGCGAGAAGAGGCGGGCGAGCGGTATCGCGCATTGCGGCACGCCGATGCCCAGCACGATCGCCTTCAGCCGCCATTTCGCCGGCAGAGCCTGCATCATGTAATAGAGGCCCAGCGACGACAGCGCCGCCGCCGCCATGCCGCTCGCCGCGCGCACCGCGATGGCGGTGGAGAAATCGCGCACGAACAGATGCGCGAAGGTCAGGATGGTATAGAGCCCAGCGAACAGCAGTGCGAAGGGCCTGAGGCCGAATTGCTGGCGGAACTTGATCAGTAGGAGGTTGATCGAGGCGTTCGTCATCACATAGACGATGGGCAGCCAGGCGATCTCGGTCGGGTCCAGCCCCAGGGCACCCTGCAACTGCACCGTATTGACCTGGACCAGCGCATTGCCCAGCCCGCCGGTGATCCCGATCAGCACCGCGATCGCGCCATAGGCGACGCGCCGTCGATAGGGATGCTCGAAATTGCCGGGCGATCCGGGAATGGTCGGCTTTTCATGGGGAGCGAAGGCCCATTCCTCCTCGCTCCAGAACTGCCGAAACCGCGATGCCATCCCCCGTCCTCTCTTGGCGCACGCCCCAAACGCGCAAGCGACCGTTTCGGGTGCGTGACGCCGAGGCCGACGCTAAGCGCTTTTGTTGCGATACAGCCGACATATCCCGGTTACGGAACTGGCCGTTCCTGCTATTTTCCGCTGTCGTGTCGAATAACCGCCCTTATGCGCGAAGGTGAGGAAGAGGTGCCGATGGGCAAGCGCGATCCCCGAATGCCGATCAGCCATGATCTGCTCCAGGCGACGATGGATGCCTCCACCGACATGATCCAGGTGTTCGAGGCGATCCGGGACGATGCCGGGCGGATCGTCGATTTCCGCTGGGTGCTCAACAACCACCGATCGGAAAGCCTGTATGGCGAGGTCCGCGGCCAGAGCCTGCTCGAACGCAATCCCGGTGTGGTGGTGGAGGGGATTTTCGACAGTTTTTGCCGGGTGACCGAAACCGGCATCGCCGAGCAGAAGGAGCATCATTACGTCCATGAGCAGTTCGACGGCTGGTTCTATCAGACGGTCGTGAAGCTGGGCGACGGCGTGGCGACGACCACCCGCGATATCACCGAGTGGAAGACGTCGCAGGCCGAGGTCATCCGGCTTCGCGAGGAGATGGTGCGGATCAAGCTGGCCGATAGCGAGAGCCAGTTGGCGGCGATCTTCGCGACCGCGCCGGTCGGCCTGTCGGTCGTCGCGCCCGATGGCCGCTTCCTGCGGGTGAATGACGAACTGTGCCGGATCTTCGGCCGCCCGCGCGACGAGGTGCTGGCCTCGGGGGTCGCGGACCTGACCCATGCCGATGATCTGGCCCCCAGCCTGGACGCCCTGGCCCGCGCCGCCGAGACGGGGACGCCCAGCACGCTGGACAAGCGCTATCGTCGTCCCGACGGGGAACTGGTGTGGGCGAACAGCACCATCTCGCTGCTGCCCGATATGCCTGGGCAGGCGAAGCGATTCCTGGTGGTTACCTCCGACCTGACCGAACGGCGCAAGGCCGATGCGCTCCAGCGCGTGCTGATCGCCGAATTACAGCATCGCACCAGCAATCTGATGGGCGTGGTCCGCTCGATCGCGAACGACAGCGTGCGCGCCAACAGCGATCTGGCGGGCTTCCATGCCCAGTTCAACGACCGGCTGGAGGCGCTGTCGCGGGTGCAGAGCCTGCTGTCGCGGCTGAGCGAGCATGACCGGGTGTCGTTCGACGACCTGATCCATGGCGAGCTGGCGGCGATGGGGGGTGACGCGGAGCGCGTTACGCTGCACGGGCCGGTCGGGGTCCGTCTTCGCTCCTCGACCGTGCATACGCTGGCCATCGCGCTGCATGAACTGGCGACCAACGCGGTCAAATATGGCGCGCTGGGTCAGCCGGGGGGGCGTCTGTCGATCCGCTGGACATTGGAGCCGGACGGACTGGGCGACAAGCCTTGGCTGCACATCGACTGGCGGGAAACCGGGGTCGACATGCTCGCGTCGAATCCGGACGGTCACGGTGGCGGGCAGGGGCGCGAGTTGATCGAACAGGCGCTCCCCTATCAACTCGGCGCGCGCACCACCTACGAACTGGGGCCGGAAGGCGTGCATTGCACCATCGCGATGCCGGTTTCGACCAGCATGGGGTCAAGCGCGATCTGATCGCCCGATACCGTGACCTTCCCTTACCTGCCAGTCGTCAGTCGTCCAGCATAGCCCGGATACGCGCCGCCAGATCGGCGAAGTCGAACGGCTTGGTGATCAGCGCCACGCCCGCGTCCAGTCGCCCGCCATGGACGATCACGTCGCGGGCATAGCCGGTGGTGAACAGCACCTTCAGCTCGGGATGGAGCGACCGCGCGGCGGAAGCCAGGTCGGCCCCGGTCATGCCGCCCGGCAACACCACGTCGGAAAAGAGCAGCGCGATCCGCGTCGCCTCGGGCGCGTCCAGCAGGGCGAGCGCGGAGGCGCCGTCCTCCGCCTCCAGCACCTCGTAGCCCAGCTCGCGCAGTGCCTCGGTCGAATAGGCGCGGACATCGGCATCGTCCTCGACCACCAGGATCGTCTCCGACCCGCGCATCGGGCGGGTGGTAGCGGGTGCTTCGACCTTCGGTGCCGCCTCGCCATGGTGGCGCGGCAGGAACAGCGTGACGCGGGTGCCCTGGCCGGGGTGGGACTCGATATTCACCTGCCCGCCCGATTGCTTGGCGAAGCCATAGACCATCGACAGGCCCAGCCCGGTGCCCTTGCCGACCTCCTTGGTGGTGAAGAACGGTTCGAACACCCGGCCCAGCGTCGCGCGGTCCATGCCGATGCCGGTGTCGCTGACCTCGATCGCGACATAATCGCCCGGATCGGTGGGATAGGGGACCGGACCCGCCGCCATCGTCGTCAGCCCGTCCAGCGTCGCGTTGCGCATCGCGATCGACAGGGTGCCGCCATGCGGCATGGCGTCGCGCGCATTGACCGCCAGGTTCAGGATCGCGCTTTCCAACTGGTTGGGATCGGCCTCGACCGGCCAGAGATCGGGCGCGGCCTCGATCGCCAGCGACACCTGCTCGCCCAGCGTCCGGGTCAACAGGTCCGACAATCCGTCGACCAGCCGGATCGCATCCACCGATTGCGGCGCCAAAGGCTGCCGCCGTGAAAAGGCGAGCAGCCGCTGGGTCAGCGTCGCGGCCCGCTTCGCGCCCGTCATCGCATGCGTGGCGGCGCGCCGGGCGCGGGGATGCTCGTCGATCGGCAGGAAGCGGTCCAGCATCTCCAGATTGCCGACCACGACCTGGAGCAGATTGTTGAAGTCGTGCGCGATGCCGCCGGTCAGCTGGCCTACCGCCTCCATCTTCTGGCTCTGGCGGAGCTGCGCCTCCATATCGGCGAGCCGCTCCTGCTGGGCAAGGCGTTCCGATACGTCGGTGGCGAACTGATAGGCGCCGAGCGGCGTGCCCTCGGTCGAGACCAGCGGGCTGAACCGCAACTCATAATGCCGCCGATGGCCGTCCAGATCCTCCAGCGCCTGGATGACCGAGAAGTCCTCGCCCGCCAGCACCCGCGTCCAGTAATCGCGCATCACCGACAGGATCTCGGGGCGACGCGCCATCGCCTCGCTCTTGTGCTGACCGATCTGGGGGCGGATGCCGAAGATGCGCTCGAAATCGTCGACGGCGGCGCGGTTGATCGCCAGATAGCGGTGATCGAAGCCCAGCACCTGGACCATCGTGCCGGTCGAATCCATAATGTCGGCGAACAGCTTGCGCTCGGCCAGCGCCTCGACCACGCGGCGTTCCAGCACGGCGTTGACGTCGCGCAGCGTTTCCTCGGCCCGGCGGCGTTCGTCGATGTCGAACACCGATCCGACCATGCCCAGATAGGTGCCGTCCTCGTCGGTGCGCGGGATCGCCGTCACCATCGACCAGCGATAGGTGCCGTCATGATGCAGCAGGCGGAATTCCAGGCTGAACGACACCCGGTTTCCGGTCGCGTGGCGGAACGCCGCCTCTACGGCGGATCGGTCGTCGGGAAAGATCGCCTTCAACCACTGGAAGTCGAGGCCCTGCTCCATCGGCAGTCCGGTCTGCACGCTCCAGGCCCGGTTGATATAGACGCAGTGGCCGTCCGCGCGCGTCACCCACATGATGATGGGCACATGGTCGGCGACGTTGCGGAACCGTGCCTCGCTTTCCCGCGCGGCGGCAATGGCGATCTCCCGCTCCTGCCGGTCGCGCATCCGTGCGCTGCTGTCGATCACCGTCGCCAATATGCCCGAAGGCTGCCCGGTCTCGTCCGCGATTGGCGTATAGTCCAGGTCCAGCCAATGCTGTTCCGCCACGCCGCGATGCGCCAGCAGCATGGCCTGATCGCGATAGGCCAGCGGTTCTCCCCCCAGCACGGTCGCGACCACCTGTGCATTGAACACCGCCGCCTCGGGCCAGCTATCGACCAGCCGTGTGCCCAGGATCGCGGGGTGCCGGTCGCCTGAGAAGGCCGCATAGGCCGCATTGTAGATCAGGATGCCCTCCGGCCCCCAGATCGTCGCCATCGGGATGGAGGAGGACAGCGCGATGCCGATCGCGGTCAACCGGCTCTGCGGCCAGCCGGCGATCGGCCCCAATGGCGTCGCGCCCCAGTCATGCCCCGCGATCAACCGCCCCATCTCGCCGTTGCGCGCCAAGATGGCGGCAAACCCGGCGGGGATGTCGGCTGGGTCGTGGGTAGTCGCGATCATGCTCGGTCCGTCCCCCCTCGAAACCCGGCGCAAGTGATAGTGTAGCGTTGCTTTCGTCCGAGGAACAGAGGTGCGCCCCCGTATCTTGCTCTGGGTAGGTGAAATTATTCCAAATCCGTTCCTTTTGTTTGTTGCGGCCATCGTTACGCTTGCGATGTCTACCCATGCGGCGACTCGATCCGGCTGGTCGCCCGCACGCATCACTTTGTCACGGACCCGATAGGCATTTGCCATGTTGGACTGCTAAAGCTCGGCGAAAATAGGAGAGACAGGCATGAGCGGACATCTTCACCCTGTACCGGACTGGGCCGACAGCGCGTCCATGACCGCCGACGGCTATGCCCAGGCCTATGACGCGGCGCGCACCGATCCGGACGGCTATTGGCGCGAACAGGCGCAGCGGCTGGACTGGATCACGCCCTTCACCCGCGTGAAGGACACCAGCTTCGCCGAGGCGGATTTCCGCATCGAGTGGTTCGCCGACGGACAGCTCAACGTCGCGGCCAACTGCATCGACCGGCATCTGGAAACCCGCGCCGATCAGGTCGCGATCCTGTGGGAAGGCGACACGCCGGGCACCGAGCGGCGGATCACCTATCGCGAGCTTCACGAACAGGTCTCGCGCCTCGGCAACGCGCTGAAGGCACTGGGCGTCGCGCGGGGCGACCGCGTCACCCTCTATCTGCCGATGATCCCGGAAGCCGCCTTCGCGATGCTCGCCTGTGCGCGGATCGGGGCGATCCATTCGATCGTGTTCGGCGGCTTCTCGCCCGAAAGCCTCGCCAATCGCATCATCGATTGCGATTCGCGGATCGTCATTACTGCGGACGGCGGTTGTCGCGGGGGCAAGGCGGTGCCGCTCAAGGCCAATGTCGATGCCGCGCTGGAGCATCATGGCGTGACGGTCGATCATGTCGTCGTCGTCCAGCATAGCGGCGTCGATGTGACGATGAAGGACGGTCGCGACCGCTGGTACGGCGATCTGGTCGACGCCGCCTCCACCGACTGCCCGCCCGAGGCGATGGGGGCGGAGGACCCGCTGTTCATCCTCTATACCAGCGGTTCGACCGGCAAGCCCAAGGGCGTGCTGCACACCAGCGGCGGCTATCTGCTCTGGGCCTCCTATACCCACCAGCATGTGTTCGATTATCGCGAGGGCGAGGTCTTCTGGTGCGCCGCCGATGTCGGCTGGGTCACGGGGCACAGCTATGTCGTCTATGGCGCGCTCGCCAACGGCGCGACGACGCTGATGTACGAGGGCGTGCCCAATTATCCCGACCACAGCCGCTTCTGGCAGATCGTCGACAAGTATAAGGTCGCGACCTTCTACGCCGCGCCGACCGCGCTGCGCGCGCTGATGCGCGAGGGCGACGAATGGGTGAAGAAGACCGACCGCTCCAGCTTGCGCGTCCTGGGATCGGTGGGCGAGCCGATCAATCCGGAGGCATGGGAGTGGTTCTACCGCGTCGTCGGCGACAGCCGCTGCCCGATCGTCGATACCTGGTGGCAGACCGAAACCGGCGGCCATATGATCGCCCCCATCCCCGGCGCGGTGGCGCTCAAGCCCGGTTCGGCGACCAAGCCGTTGCCCGGCGTGCTGCCCCAGATCGTCGATGCCGAGGGCAAGGTGCTGGCCGGCGCGGTCGAAGGGAACCTCGTCATCGCCGATAGCTGGCCGGGGCAGATGCGTACGGTCTGGGGCGATCACGACCGCTTCTTCCAGACCTATTTCACCACCTATCCGGGAAAGTATTTCACCGGCGACGGGTGCCGTCGCGACGAGGACGGCTATTACTGGATCACGGGCCGGGTCGACGACGTCATCAACGTCTCGGGCCACCGCATGGGCACGGCCGAAGTCGAGTCGGCGCTGGTCGCCCATGTGAAGGTCGCCGAGGCGGCGGTGGTCGGCATGCCGCACGACGTGAAGGGGCAGGGCATCTACGCCTTCGTTACGCTGAATGCCGGCGTGGAGGAGGACGAAGCGCTGCGCGCCGAACTGGTCCAGTGGGTCCGTCGCGAGATCGGGCCGATCGCCACCCCCGACGCGCTGCAATTCGCGCCCGCGCTCCCCAAGACGCGTTCGGGCAAGATCATGCGCCGCATCCTGCGCAAGATCGCCGAGAACCAGGTCGACGCACTGGGGGATACCTCCACCCTGGCCGACCCGGCGGTGGTGGATCACCTGGTCGCCAACCGGATCGAGCCGGGGAAGAAGGCGGCGTGATTTGAGGACAGGGGCCGCTGGCTGGGCGGCCCCGCTTGTCCGTGACCTTCGACTTCGCTCAGGCTGAACGGAGCGAAGGAAGAAGGCCTCTCATACCCAACGTCCGTTCAGCCTGAGCGGCGTCGAAGGCCACGCCCCACCCCCATCAAGGCGCCTTGCGCACCGGCGGCAACGCCGCGCAAATGTCCACACCCCCCGCGGGCACGGTAAAGAAGTCGTTCCGCCGATTCTCCCGCCCCTTGATCCAGGCGGCGAAGCGCGGCGACGCCGTCTCGCGATACTGGAAATGCGGTCGCTCGGCGGCGGGCAGTTCGCTGGCCAGCCGCGCCGAGACGATCGGCAGACGCTGCGCCTCTTGCCTATAGAAGCCCAGATCGCCCGTTCCGCGCGGCAGGGTGGACAGCGCCTCCATCCCGTCGATCACCCGCCCGGCCACTGCGATATTGCGGTCCAGCCCGCGCGGCGAGTGGCCGATGATCGTGTAGAGTTCCGCCCCGGTCCCCGTGCTCGGCGCCAGGTCGCGCGCGACGCCGACCATGCCATAGCAATGCGGAATCCATTCCGACGATGCATCCCCCGCCAGTGGCCAGCCGTCGCGGCTATAGCCCGCCCAGGCGGCATAGGGATCGGGCCTGCTCAACCGCGCGACCGCACTGTTGCCCGCGCGGATATATTCGGCGGGCGGATTGGCGACGATGCCGGGGGGCAGCGGCTTCTTCTCGGTCGCGTCGCCCCATTGCGCGACGTAATTCTCCTGCACCCGGTAGACGCTGGTCCCCGCATCCCACCAATGCGCCCGCGCCAGGGCCCGGATATTGGCGACATGCACCGGTGCCTGCACGGCGGCGAGGCGCACCGTGACCGTCTTGCCGTTCGACAGGGTGAAGATCAGCACCTCGTCATCCGGCACCGCGATCCAGTCGCCGGGCAGGGGATCGCTCGCCTGCGCGACGGCAGGAGCGGGAGCGGGTGAAGCCTGCGCGAAAAGCGCGGCGAGCAGAAGCGCGATCGTCATGGTGGAACAGACTGCCCCAGCCCGATCCCCCACGCAATCGCTTGCGCGGGGCGCCGAAGCGCATTAGGGGCGCGTGCTCCAGGCATGAACTCATGCGGAGCGGTGGCCGAGTGGTCGAAGGCGCTCGCCTGGAAAGTGAGTATACGGCAAAACCGTATCGAGGGTTCGAATCCCTCCCGCTCCGCCAAAAACCATTGTTTTGCAGTGGTTTAGTGGCCATTATGGCACCCTGTCCGCCATAATGCCCGCTCTTGATCTCACGTAACGTTGGTTGCAACCGCAAGCCGATCAAGTTCGGATGTAGTGCAGCAGCGTAGTCGCCGAAATGATTGCATCCCGCTACCGTTGCCTGAAGGTTCAGCTTCGGAATAGCTGGCGAGACGACGATGCCAGTGGATAACTCAAATTCTTCCGTAATCGCCAATCCATGTCCAAGGATGACGATCGATTTGCTATCTGCACTCGCTGCTACGCCCACCATTCGGGCTTTGTATCGCAATCATCGCAGAACGGCTAAGCAAGAATGAACTAGCACTACTTTGGCAGAGTAGGGGAACTGGTGGAATCGTCGTTGATTCCGGTGGCATGAAGATGCTGACCGGGACGATGCGTGATGGTTGCGAGGGATAGCTGGCGGCAAGATCTGGAGACGTGGCTGGCGCCGTTTCTCGCCGAGCTGACGCACCCGGCGCAGCGGCGGATGTGTCCGACCTACATCGCCGGCCTGATCGGCCCGGGCGACCGCAAGAGCATCCAGCCGCTGGCGGCGCGAACGGAGGATGCCGGCTACGACCAGCTGCACCATTTCATCGCCAGCGGGACATGGGACGCAGCGCCGCTCGAGCGCCGGCTGCTGGCGGAGGCGGACCTGCTGGTCGGCGATGCGAAGGGCTTTCTCGTCATCGATGACACCGCGCTGCCGAAGAAGGGACGCGCCTCGGTCGGCGTGGCGCCGCAATATGCGTCGTCGCAGGGCAAGACCGCGAACTGCCAGTCGCTGGTGTCAGTGACGCTGGCATCGCGCGAGGTGCCGGTGATGGTGGGGCTGCGCCTGTTCCTGCCGGAGAACTGGACGAGCGATCCGGCACGTATGAAGCGTGCACGGGTGCCGGCCGGACGACAGGCCGCGATGAGCAAGCCCGAGATCGCCATCGCCGAGATCGACCGGGTGATGGCCGCGGGCGTTCGGTTCGGATGCGTGCTGGCCGATGCGGGATACGGCTCGGGAACGGCGTTCCGCCAGGCGCTGAGCGAGCGGGGATTGTCATGGGCGGTGGGCCTGTCATCCCGGCAGACCGTCTATGCACCCGATGTTGAACTGACCTTTCCGCAGGCTCAAGGCGGACGTCCGCGCAAATATCATATTCCTGACCGGGCGCCGGTATCGGTGGCCGACATGCTTGCCGACGAGCCGTGGCGCAAGGTCGCCTGGCGCCGCGGCACGAAGGGGCGGCTCACCTGCCTGTTCGCTGCCCGACGCGTCCGGATCGCCGAGGGCCATCGGCACCGCATGGCTGACAACCGTGTCCAGGCCATGCCCGGTGAGGAAGTCTGGCTGGTTGGCGAACGACGGTCGAGCGGCGAGCGCAAATACTACGTATCCAATCTCCCGCCCGATACGCCGCTGCGGCAGCTTGCCGCTGCCATCAAGGCGCGGTGGGTCTGCGAACAGGCCCACCAGCAGCTCAAGGAGGAACTGGGGCTCGACCATTTCGAAGGGCGATCATGGCCGGGGTTGCATCGACATGCCTTGATGACGATGCTCGCCTACGCCTTCCTGCAATCCCGCCGCCTCAAAGCTGCGGGACGGAAAAAAAAGAGTCGGAGGACCGCCCCCGCAACCAACCCTGCCTGCCATCCGGCAGGCGATCCTCGACTGGCTGGCACGACCACCGTCAATGCACTGCCCGCACTGTAATAAGCAGCTGATAACCGCCGACAAACCTACTCTGCCAAAGTAGTGCTAGCCCCGGCGCGGATGAAGGAAACGCCGGGGCTAGCATTCGCTCACGCTGGCACAGCGCGCGGCGAACCTTCGGTGGTGGCAGTCACTGGGATGCGCCGGTGCGGAAATTGGCCTGGGCGCTGTCGACGGCTGGCATCCCGCCGGAGGATTTCGTGGCAGCGGAGCCTTGGCGGGCTTACTCCTTCGCCTGATCGCGGGCGGGATGATGAGGGCACAGGTTTCAGACTGGACAAGCCGTTCGGCATAGCCCAATCTTCGTATACGAAATACAAAGGTTGGACTTATGGCTGCTGGATGTGGGCGGACCCGAAGAGAAGGTGATGAAGGTCCGCGAACCAGGGGGCACGTCCGCATCCCATCGCTCACCTTCGGCCTGCTGTTCGCTTTGGGAACCAGCGCCTGCGCGCCCATGAGGCCGCCGCCCGCCGCGCTGAAACTCGCTCCATTCTATACCCGGTATCTCGACGCCGGGGGGATTCCGGTCACTGCGTCCAGCCAGGTCTCTCCGGCGGCCATGCGGCGGGCGCGCAAGATTGCCGTCCAGATGCTGGCGCATCGCCCGGACATCCTGCTCGCGCTGAGAAAGAGCGGTGCGCGGATCGCGATCATGGCGGAGACGGAGGGGACGACCGATCTTCCCGAACAGGCCGACTGGAAGAAGCCGGAACGCGACGACCCGGTCCTGACCTTTTGTGAACGCAAACATTATGACGAACGAATCGGGCGGCTGAGCGACCGCGACTATTGGAATGGTCGTGCACGCGGCATGGGCGGGTTGCTGACCAGCGGCGCGGAGGAGAATCTGCTCGGGCGGCCGGGCACCCGGTATTTCGGCGAGAACATCTTCGTCCATGAATTTTCGCACGAGATCATGACCGGGATCGAGGTCGCGGACCCCGACCTCTTCGCGCGGATCAAGGCGCGCTATGCCGAGGCGAAGGCCAGGGGCCTTTGGAAGGGCGAATATGGCGAAACCACCGCCGAGGAATATTGGGCGGAGGGCACGCAATTTTGGTTCAACTCCAACAAGCTGGCGGTGGTCGACGGACAGCGCATCCTGTCGGATCAGGATCTGCGTGCCTATGATCCGGCGCTCTATGCGCTGCTGGCCGAGGTCTATGGCGATCGGCATCATCTCGATGCCGATGTCTTCTACGATCACCCGGCGCGCGTGCCGTCCGGGCCTCTGCCCCGCTCCACTGCGGAGGTCTGCTGATGCGCGCCGGACGGACGCCGGGCCGGGCGGTCACTCCCGCGCGTCTGCGCCGCTGGATGGCCCTATGGCTGGTCACGATGCTGGCGCCGCTCGCCTGGCCGGGGCTTGTCGCGGCGGAGGTTCGGCCGGCGGGGACCTGGGTCTTCGACGATGTGGCCGACTATCCGGGCATCACGATGATGCGGGTCGAGCCGAAGGGGCGCGGCATGGTCGGGCGGCTGACCAGCCGCTGGTATGGCGACGTGGAGATGCGTGGCATCGTGCTGCGCGGGGCCACGCTGCACTTCGATACCCGTAACATCAACGATCGCGATCGTCCGACGCGCCACTGGACCGCGACCTTCGACGGCAGGCGGAGTGTCCTGCTGAAGGGCGGTATCTGGCATGGCGATATCGCCCAGCACGGTCGGCGCGGCACCCCGCAGGAGGTGCGCCGCCTTGCCTTTCGGCCCGCCGCCCCGCTGCCGCCGCTGGGGACGCTCGCCCCCGATGGCCTGGCCGCGACGCCGCCCATGGGGTGGTCGAGCTGGAACAGGTTCGCCGACAGGATCGATGACGCCACCATCCGGGCGATGGCCGACGCGCTGGTGACCAGCGGTCTGCGCGATGCGGGCTATGTCTATGTCAATATCGACGATGGCTGGCAGGGGACACGCGGCCCGGACGGGGCGCTGCGGGCCAATGATCGCTTTCCGGACATGAAGGCGCTGGCCGATTATGTTCACGCCAGGGGGCTGAAACTCGGCATCTACAGCGCGCCGGGGCCGCGCACCTGTGCAGGCTATGAGGGCAGTTACGGCCATGTCGCGCAGGACGCCCGGACCTTCGCGGCCTGGGGCGTGGATTATCTGAAGTACGACCTGTGTTCGGGCGAATGGTTCTACGACACGGCCGAGCGCGTGAAGCAGGCCTATCACGCAATGGGCCAGGCATTGCGTGCGACCGGGCGGCCCATCCTGTTCTCGCTGTGCGAATATGGACGGTTCGACGTCGCCGACTGGGGCCGGTCGGTCGGCGGGCATGTGTGGCGCACGACCGGCGACATCACCGACGATTACAAGACAATGGCGGAGATCGGCTTCGAGCGGAATCCCCGCTTTCCCCATCACGGCCCCGGCGGCTGGAACGATCCCGACATGCTGGAGGTCGGCAATGGCGGGATGACGCGCGACGAATATCGCACCCATATGGCGCTATGGGCGATGCAGGCGGCGCCGCTGATCATGGGCCACGACCTGCGCCGGATGACCGACGATACCCGTCGCCTGCTGGCCATGCGCGCGGTGATCGCCATCGACCAGGACCGGCTGGGCGAGCAGGGCCACCGCATCCGTCGCGCCGAGGGGATCGAGCTATGGCGCAAGCGGCTGTCCGACGGGTCGGTGGCCGTCGCGATCTTCAACCGCACCACTCTGGCGCAACGCGCGCGGCTGTTCCCCGAGGATAGCGGACTGGCCGGTGCGGTCCGGGTGCGCGACCTGTTCGAGGATCGCGTACTAGCGGAGGGCGAGGTGGCGCCGACCGTCGCGCCGCACGGCGTCGTCCTGCTGCGGATCGAGCCGGTCGAGGGGCGATGAGTCCCGTTACCTCACCCCGATAAGCCATTGTTCCGTCGGACCGGGAGGTCCATGCCGGGCGGTTTTCACCTCCCCCCGGCCAGCGGTTTTATGCGGCAAAAGCAGCCGTGCGGTTACCTTTGGGGACGCCAGAGGTTAAGCGGCGATATGGAACAAAAAGCTCTCGTCATGGCGCTGATCGGTGTTCTGGGGATCGGCGCGCAGTGGATCGCGTGGCGGACGGGGTGGCCCGGCCATCGCGCTGATGCTGGCCGCCGGCGTCATCGCCGGTCCGATCACCGGCGTCATCATCCCCGAGCACACGTTCGGCGATCTGCTCGAACCCATGATATCCGTCGCCGTCGCGCTGATCCTGTTCGAGGGCGGGCTCAGCCTCAACTTCCGCGAGTTGCGCAAGACCGAAGGCGCGGTGACGCGGCTGATGATGATCGGCATCCCGCTGGGCTGGGTGCTGGGCTCGCTCGCCTGCTATTATGTCGCCGGGCTGGTCTGGCCGGTGGCGATCCTGTTCGCCGGTATCCTGGTGGTGACCGGCCCGACCGTGGTCATCCCCCTGCTGCGCCAGAGCAATATCGCCGCGCGCCCGCGCGCGATCCTGAAATGGGAGGCGATCGTCAACGATCCCTTCGGGGCGCTGTGCGCGGTCATCACCTATGAATATCTGCGCCGCGTCGACCAGGGAGGGACGCTGCTGTCCGTCGTCGTCGCGCTGCTCGGGGCGGCGGTGGTGTCGGGGCTGATCGGCTATGGCATGGCGCGCGCGATCGCCTGGGCCTTTCCGCGCGGCCATGTGCCGGAATATCTGAAGGCGCCGGTGCTGCTCGTCGCGGTCATCGGCACCTTCGTCCTGTCGAACCTGATCCAGCAGGAAACGGGGCTGCTCGCGGTCACCGTGATGGGCGTGGCGGTCGCCAATATGCGGCTGGATTCGTTGCGTGACATCCATCCCTTCAAGGAGAATGTGACGGTCCTGCTGATTTCCGGCGTGTTCGTCCTGCTCTCGGCGTCGCTGGACCTGAATGTGCTGCGCCTGTTCGAATGGCGCTTTGCCGCGTTCCTGTTCGCACTGCTGTTCCTGGTCCGCCCGGCGACCGTGCTGATCGCCCTGGCCTTCAGCAAGATTCCCTGGAACGAGCGGCTGCTGGTCGCCTGGATCGCGCCGCGCGGCGTCGTCGCGGTCGCGGTGTCGGGGCTGTTCGCATTGCGCCTCGACCAGCTGGGCTATGGCAACGGCAATATCCTGGTCACCCTGTCCTTCGCCGTGGTGGTCGCGACGATCATCGCCCATGGTTTCAGCATCCGCTATGTCGCGCGCTGGCTGAAGGTCACCGGGGCGACGCAGAAGGGCCTGTTGATCGTCGGCAGCACGCCGTGGAGCATCTCGCTGGCCCAGCAGATCCAGTCGCTGGGGCTGCCGGTGACGATCGCTGATACCAGCTGGCAGAGGCTGTCCGGCCCGCGCCAGGCGGGGATCGGGACCTATCATGGCGAAATCCTGGCCGAGACGACCGAGGAGCGGCTCGACCTGACCCAGTTCCAGGTGCTGGTCGCGACGACCGACAACGAGGCGTATAACGCGCTGGTCTGCAACGAGTTCGCGCATGATATCGGCCGCGACTCCGTCTATCAGCTCGGCGGGAGCGGCGACGACGAGGATCATCGCAGCCTGCCGGAAGCGCTGCGCGGGCGGGCCATGTTCACCACCGGCCACGGGGTGGAGGATATCCTGCAACGCGAGGCGGCGGGCTGGACCTTCCGCAAGACGCGGATCAGCGAGCAGTTCAACTTCGACCATGCCCGCTCGACACTGCCCGACGAGGCGGACATGCTGTTCGTGCTGCGCAAGGACGGTCGCATCCGCTTCTTCACCCATGCGGCACGACCGACTCCGCAGACCGGCGATATCGTCGTGTCCTACGGGCCCTCGCGCCACGGCGATCCCGACGCTAAACAGTCCAGTCACATCGGAGGGGATGTCGCATGACGATATCGACATGGAGCAACCGGACCGCGCGCGCCATCGCGGCGGGCATGATCGGCCTGGCCATCACCGCCTGCCAGCCGGGCGGCGGCGCGCCCGCCGGTAACGAGGCGGCGGCGGTCGAAGCCGATGGAGCGGCCGAGAATAATGCGGCGATGCCCGGCAACGACCTGGCGGCGGCCGAACCGGAAGAGGCCAAGAAGTCGATCATCCGCCCGGATATCGCACCCTCGCCGACCCCGACGCCGCCCGCCGGGCCGGTCGAGATGACCATTCCCTTCCCCGCCAAGGGGGCGCAGATGGACCAGGCGGGCATGGCGCAGCTCGACACGCTGCTGGCCGATCCGGTCCTGGCCCTGGGCGGGCCGATCACGATCTGGGGGCATAGCGACTCGACCGGCTCGGATGCGGCCAACCTGCTCGCGTCCCGCCACCGCGCGGAGGCGGCGCGGGACTATCTGGTCAAGATGGGCGTCGCTGCCGACCGGATCACCGTCGTGGCGCTGGGCGAAGCCCGCCCCGTGGCGCCCAACCGCAAGCTCGACGGCTCGGACGATCCGGAAGGCCGCGATAAGAACCGGCGCGTGGAGATCAAGGTGGACCTGCCCAAGACAGCGCCGGTCGGGGAGGCGAACGAGGTGCCCTGATGCCACCCAAATCGGACATCCGCCGCCGAAATTCGGTGTCCCATTTCTCCGAAGCGTGAAAAGGCGTGAACGGTGGCGGCGTCGGCTGGCCCCTGCGTCCAATCACGTGAGCCATCAACCCCAACCGCTTGGTCGTCGGGGCGGCGACGAAACCGCCGCCGCCCCGACATCCCTTACTTCTTGCTGCGCGCGCGCTTGGGCGTGGCGGCGGCTTCGAGGTCTTCTTCCTCATCGGCCTGTTCTTCGCCCGCTTCGGTCAGCGCCTGGCCGAGGGCCTTGAGCTTGTCCTGCGACTTGTCCGCCCGGTCGGCGATCTTCGTCGTCGCGGTGCCCAGGCGGTGGAGAAGGTCGTGGATGCGGTCGGCGTCGGGTTCGTCCTTTTCCAGCTGCTTGCGGAGCGAGGCGAGGTCGCGAAGAATGCCCTTCGCACCCGGCGTGTCGACTTCCGCCAGCGCGGCTTCCCAGTCCTCTACCATATTGGCGCCCTTGGCGGCCTTGGTATTCTCGATGCCGCGGTTGATCGCGTTCATCGTTCCGGCGAATTTGACAGCCATCGCATGATCCTTTCCACACCGGCTCGTGCCGGCATCCATCAACGAGGCATGTCGCGAAAAGAACCCCGTCGATCCAAGGATATTCCGCTATTTTGTCCCTTCGATCAGGCAGTCGATCAAAAGGTCGCTGGCCGGCTTCACCGCCTCTTGATGGAGCGTCCGCGCACAGACCGAGCCGAGGGAGATGATCATGAAGGCCTGGGCGAGGGTGCGGTGTTCGCTCTCCACCGTATCGCTGCCCATCAGTCCGGCAAAGGCGCGGCTGATATTCTCGAACGCCTGGGCCCGAACGTCCTGGAAGATCGCATTGATCCGCTCGTTACGCGCCGCCTCCGCCGCGATCTCCAGGAACAGCCGGTCGCCGCATTCGTCCTTGCGGCAAGGCGTCGACACGAGCCAGGCGATGATCCCCGCACGATCCCTGTCGGCCAGCGCCGTGTTGAGCGTGTCCTGGTCCGCGATGCGTTCGCAATCCGCCGCGACGATCGCGGCGATGATGTCCTCCTTCGACGGAAAGTCGCGGTATAGCTGCTGAACGGCGACGCCCGATTCCTTGGCGATCGCGGCGATTCCCGTCGCGTGGAAGCCATTCTCGACGAACAGGCGCCGGGCCACCTCCTTGATATTGTGTCGGCGCATCTCGGCGCGCGACCGGGGCTGGCAGTCGGTATTCAACACGTTACGGCCTCTCTCATTCCATGTTGACGCGCTCGAACGGCGGGTCTAACGGCGCTATTTGTGAGTGATCGCTCTCAAACAATTTTTCAAGCGGGAAATGATATGTCCTCCAATCGGCTTCTCGGTCGTGTGTTGGCATCCGGCGCCTTGCTCGCACTGGCCGCCTGCGGCAGCGGTGGCAAGCAGCAGCAGCAGGCGCCCCAGGGGCCGGCCCCTGTCGGTTATGTGGTGGCGAGCGAACAGCCTGTCACCCTCACGACCGAGTTGCCGGGCAGGACCACCGCCTTCGAAACCTCCGATGTGCGCCCGCAGGTCAACGGCCTGATCACCCAGAGGCTGTTCGTCGAGGGTGACGTGGTCCGTCAGGGGCAGCCGCTATACCGTATCGACCCCGCGCCCTACCAGGCCCAGGTCGCCAGTGCCCGCGCCGCGCTGACCCGTGCGCAGGCGAGCATCGCGTCGAGCGCCGCGCTGGCGCGCCGCTATGGCGAGCTGGTCAAGATCAACGCGATCGCCCGCCAGGAATATGAGAACGCGCAGACCAGCGCGGCGCAGGCGCGTGCCGATGTGGCGGCCCAGCAGGCCGCCTTGCGCACCGCGCAGATCGATCTGGGGCGCACCACCATCCGGGCGCCGATCACCGGCCGGATCGGGCGTTCGGTCTTCACGACCGGCGCGCTGGTGTCCGCCTCGCAGACCCAGGCGCTGGCCACCATCCAGCGGCTCGACCCCATCTATGTCGACATCCAGGAGCCGAGCGCCGAACTGCTGAAGCTGCGTCGGCAGATCATGAGCGGTCAGTTGACCCGCGACGGCAATGCCCGCGTCAAGCTGACGCTGGAGGACGGTAGCGACTATGGTGCCCAGGGCACGTTGCGCTTCGCCGACGTCACCGTCGACCCGACGACCGGATCGCAGGTGATCCGCGCGCTGTTCCCCAACCCCAACGGCCTGTTGCTGCCCGGCATGTTCGTGCGCGCCTCGCTGGTCGAGGGGACTCAGTCCAAGGCGTTCCTGGTGCCGCAGCGCGCGGTCAGCCGCGATGAGAAGGGGCAGGCGACGGTCATGGTGATCGGCGCGGGCAACAAGGTCGAGCCGCGCACGCTCCAGACCGGCCGGTCGGTCGGCGACAACTGGATCGTCACCAGCGGCCTGAAGCCCGGGGACAAGATCATCGTCGAGGGCGGCATGATGCTGCGTCCGGGCATGCCGGTGCAGGGCAAGCCATGGGATCCCAACGCCAAGCCCGCCGGCGCATCGCCGCAAGCGGGCCAGGCACAGGTACAGGCGAAGTAACCAGCCATGTCACGCTATTTCATCGATCGCCCGATCTTCGCCTATGTGCTGGCGGTGCTGGTCGTCATCGCCGGCCTGCTCTCGCTGCGCACGCTGCCGATCGCGCAGTTCCCGGCGATCGCGCCGCCCGCGGTGTCGATCACGGCCACCTATCCGGGCGCCGACGCCCAGACGCTGGAGAACACGACCACCCAGATCATCGAGCAGCAGATGAAGGGGATCGACCACCTTCGCTACTTCTCGTCGTCCTCCTCCTCGGCGGGCAGCGTGACGATCACGCTGACCTTCGAGCAGGGGACCGATCCCGACATCGCGCAGGTGCAGGTCCAGAACAAGCTGCAGGCGGCGACCCCGCTGCTGCCGCAGGAGGTCCAGCGCCAGGGCATCATCGTCGCCAAGGCGACGCAGAATTTCCTGCTGTTCGTCGGTCTCTATTCCGAGAATGGCAAGCATGACGCGGACGATCTGGCCGATATCGTCGCCTCGCGGATTTCCGATCCGCTGTCGCGCGTCACCGGTGTCGGCGACACCCAGATCTTCGGCTCGCAATATGCGATGCGCATCTGGGTCGATCCGATCAAGCTCAACAATTATGCGCTGACCATGGCGGACGTGACCAACGCGGTCACGGCGCAGAACGCGCAGGTTTCGGCGGGCCAGATCGGCGCGCAGCCCGCGCCCAAGGAACAGATGCTCAACGCGACCGTCTCGGTTTCGTCGCGCCTGACCTCGCCAGAGCAGTTCGCCCAGATCCGCCTGAAGAGCAACACCGACGGGTCGATCGTCCGGCTGGGCGACGTCGCGCGCGTCGCGATCGGCGCGGAGAACTACGCCTTCTCGGCGCAGTGGAACGGCAAGCCCGCCTCGGGCATCGGCATCAAGCTGGCCCCCGGCGCCAACGCGCTCGACACCGTCGTTGCGGTCAAGGAGCGGGTGAACGCGCTGGCGAAGGAATTCCCCTCCGACGTCAAGGTCATCTTCCCCTACGACACCTCGCCCTTCGTGCGCCTGTCGATCGAGCAGGTCATCGAGACTTTGGTCGAGGCGGTCGTGCTCGTCTTCCTCGTGATGTTCCTCTTCCTCCAGAATTTCCGCGCCACGCTGATCCCGACGATCGCGGTGCCGGTGGTGCTGACGGGGACGTTCGCGGTGCTGGCGGCGTTCGGCTATTCGATCAACACGCTGACCCTGTTCGGCATGGTGCTGGCCATCGGCCTGCTGGTCGACGACGCGATCGTCGTGGTCGAGAATGTCGAGCGGCTGATCACCACCGAGCATCTGTCGCCCAAGGAGGCGGCGCGCAAGTCGATGGACGAGATCACCGGCGCGCTGATCGGCATCGCGGCGGTGCTGTCGGCGGTGTTCCTGCCGATGGCGTTCTTCGGCGGATCGACTGGCGTAATCTATCGCCAGTTCTCCATCACGATCGTGTCGGCGATGGTGCTGTCGGTCGCGGTCGCGCTGATCCTGACGCCCGCGCTCTGTGCGACCATCCTGAAGCCGCACGACCCCAACAAGGGGGAGGGCCATGGTCCGCTGGCACGCTTCTTCCGCTGGTTCAACGACAAGTTCGACCGTGGTCGTGACCGGTATGAGAAGGGCGCGCGCTCGACGGCCCGGCGCTGGGGGCGTTCGCTGATCGCCTATGCGCTGATCGTCGCAGGGATGGCGTTCCTGTTCATGCGGTTGCCGAGCGGCTTCCTGCCCGACGAGGATCAGGGCGTGATGATCGCGCTGGTCCAGGGACCGCCGGGGGCGACCACGGCGCGGACCCAGAAGGGCCTCGATCTGGTCCGCGACCATTTCCTGAGCGATGCGGGCAGCGCCATTCGCGGCGTCTACACGATCAACGGCTTCAGCTTTGCGGGGCAGGGCCAGAACAGCGGCATCGCGTTCATCCCGATGAAGGAGTGGAAGGACCGCCCCGGCGCGCAGAACAAGGCGCAGGCGATCATCGGCCGCGCGATGGGCGCGTTCGCCCGCTATAATGACGGCCTGATCTTCGCGGTCATCCCGCCCGCCGTCCAGGAACTGGGCAATGCCACCGGCTTCGACATGCAGCTCGTCGACGAAAGCGGCATCGGCCATGACAAGCTGCTGGCGGCGCGCAACATGTTGCTCGGCATGGCGTCGCAGAACAAGTCGCTGGTCGGCGTGCGTCCCAACGCGCTCGACGACGCGCCGCAACTCAAGGTCAATGTCGACCAGGACAAGGCGCGTGCGCTGGGCCTGGACCTGTCGACCGTCAACAGCACGATCGCGACCGCCTGGGGCGGGTCTTATGTGAACGACTTCATTGACCGGGGCCGCGTGAAGCGCGTCTATATCCAGGCCGATGCCGCCTATCGCATGGCGCCCGAGGATATTGGCGACCTCTATGTGCGCGGCTCCACGGGCACGATGGCGCCGTTCACCGCCTTCTCCAACGTCTCGTGGAAGCAGGGGCCGATGCAGCTCACCCGTTATAACGGCCAGCCTTCGATGGAAATCCTGGGCCAGGCCGCGCCGGGCGTGGCGTCGGGGGCCGCGATGAGGGCGATGGAGGAGATGCAGGCGAAGCTGCCGCCCGGCACCCGGCTCGACTGGACCGGCCTCAGCTATGAGGAGCAATTGTCCGGGGGACAGGCGCCTGCGCTCTATGGCCTGTCGCTGCTGATCGTCTTCCTGTGCCTCGCCGCGCTGTACGAAAGCTGGTCGGTGCCGATCTCGGTCATGCTGGTGGTGCCGCTGGGCGTCGTCGGCGCGCTGCTCGCCGCCCTGCTGACCGGGCTGAACAACGACATCTATCTCCAAGTGGGCCTGATCACCACGATCGGCGTGTCGGCGAAGAACGCGATCCTCATCGTCGAATTCGCCGAAGAAAGGATGCGCGAGGGCTATAACGCCTTCGACGCGGCGATCGAGGCGGCCAAGCTGCGCCTGCGGCCCATTCTGATGACCAGCCTGGCCTTTATCTTCGGCGTGTTCCCGCTGGCCATCGCCAATGGCGCGGGCGCGGGCGGCCAGAACGCCATCGGTCGCGCGGTGGTGGGCGGCATGTTCTCGGCGACAATCCTGGCGATCTTCTTCGTGCCGATGTTCTTCGTCGTCGTGATGCGGCTGTTCGACCGCAGCAAGAACCGCAAGGCCGAGGGCGATACGCAGCCGCGCGACGATGGCCACTCCGATACGCCGTCCGTGCAGGGAGTTTGATCCATGATCCGTTCCAAATCTGCCTTGGCCCTGCTGGCGGCGACGACGCTGGCCGGGTGCAATCTCGCCCCCAAATATGTCCGCCCCGTGGGCGCCGTCCCCGCGACTTTGCCCCAGGACGGCATCTATCCGGCGGCGGCGTCCGACGCGCCCGATGTGACCAGGATCGGGTGGCAGCAATTCTTTACCGACGACCGCCTGCGCCGCACCATCGCGCTGGGGCTTGAGAACAACCGCGACCTGCGCATCGCGGCGGCCAATGTGTTGCAGGCACGGGCGCAGTACCGGGTCCAGCGTGCGGATCTGGTCCCATCGACCACCCTGTCGGGTTCGGGTACCTATACCAACAACATCCAGGGTGCGGCGGGCGCGCTCGGCGGAGCGGCAGGCGGCGGCGCCGGGGCGGGGACGGGTACCGGCACGGGAACCGGTGCTGGCGCCGGAGCCGGAGCCGGAACCGGTGGCACGGGCCTGGGCGTCGGTGTGGGCTCGTCCGCGTCCAATCTGGAATTCTATTCGGTCAATGCCGGTTTCTCGGCCTTCGAACTGGATCTGTTCGGGCGCGTCCGCAATCTCAACCGCGCCGCGCTGGAACAGTATTTCGCGACCGAGGAAGCCCAGCGTTCGACGCGGATCAGCCTGATCGCCGAGATCGCGACGGCCTGGTTGACCTATGCGTCGGATCAGGACCAGTTGCGCATCTCGCAGGAGTCGCTGAAATCCTTCGCGCAATCGCTGGAGCTGACGCGCGCGCAGTTTCGGATCGGCGTCGCCTCCGAACTCGAGGCGCGGCAGGCCGAGACGACCTATCAGGGCGCGCGCAACGACATCGCGGTGCTGAAGACGCGGGTGGCGCAGGACAAGAACGCGCTCGACCTGCTGGTCGGCGCGCCGGTGCAGGTCGATCTGCTGCCGCAAGGATTGGGTGACAGCGGTGCGGCCTTGCCGGTGCTGCCCACCGGCCTGTCGTCCGAGATATTGCTGCGCCGCCCCGACGTGTTGCAGGCCGAGCATCAACTGATCGCGCAGAACGCCAATATCGGCGCGGCGCGCGCGGCGATGTTCCCGCGCATCTCGTTGACCGCGACGCTGGGCACGATCAGCACCGCGCTCAGCGGCCTCTTCGCGGGTGGCAGCTTCACCTATACCGGCGCGCCGTCGGTCTCGCTGCCGCTGTTCGACGGGGGACGGCTTCGCGGCAATCTGGACGTCGCGCGCGCGCAGCAACAGGCCGCCGTCTCGACCTATGAAAGGACCGTCCAGACGGCGTTCCGCGAGGTTGCCGACGCGCTGGCGCAACGCGGCACCATCGACGAGCAGATCGCGGCGCAGACGGCCCGGGTGAAGGCGGCCAATGTCGCGCTGAAAATCTCGGATGCGCGGTACCGGACGGGCGTCGAGTCCTTCCTGACGACGCTGGATTCCCAACGCACCGCCTATTCGGCGCAGCAGTTGCTGGTGACCACCCGTCTCAATCGCGAGAGCAATATGGTGGAACTGTACCGTTCGCTGGGCGGCGGGCTGAACTAGCCGATATGGGTGATGTTTTGGTTTCGCCTCCGGGCGGTCGCGATCCCGTCCCACGGTCGCGCGGCCGCCCCAGCGTCGAGCGCGCGGCGGAGATCGGTCATCTGGTCGTCGAAGCCGCGATCATCGCCTTTGTCGAGCAGGGCCTGGACATCTCCATCGACCAGATCGCCCAGTCGGTGGGGGTGAGCAAGCAGGCGGTCTATCGGCGCTGGTCCAGCAAGATATCGCTGCTGATGGACGTGATGGACCGGGTCATGGAGACGGTCCATTTCCGTCTTGCCGACGGCCTGCCCCCACATCCCGTGCTCGCCCTGAAGGAATTGTCCTGGCGCATGTGCAGGCCGGATGGGGGCGTGCGCGAGCGGAGCGTCACCATCCTGATGTCCGAGGCGCTGAGCGACAAGTCCATGCACCAGTGGTTCGCCCTGTGGCGCAGGGCGCATTTCGATTTCTATCGGGCTTTCGTCCTGGCGGCCGCAAGGTCGGTGGGCCAAGAGGAACAGGCGATGGTCATCGCCCGGATCTTGCTGGACATGGTCGAGGGGGTGAGCCGGGCGACCTATTGGGAAAATCTGTCGGACGCGGAGTGTGCGGCGCTGTTTTCGCAAAAATGGGATCGGATGGCGCCGATGCTGCGCTGACCGGCCATCGCGCCCCGTCAGGTTCGATCGAGGAAAGGCCGCCCCGCCATGGGAGCGGCCTTTCGCTCTTCGATGGGCGTGTCATGGCCCGCAAGATGGCGTGACGATCAGCTCGGATGGGCGGCGCTGACCATGGCGGCTTCATCCTCCTCGGTCGGGATCGGCGCATCGAGCCCGTCCGCCGACGATGCGGGGCTGCCCTGGGACAATGCCATCTGCTCATAGGCGATCTCCAGGTCCTGCACCCCCGAGCCGGTCGGCTGGATGGGGAGATCGGCAAAGCTGGCGGGCTCTTCTGTCGCAACGGTTTTTTCAGGCACGTCGTTCTCCTTCCTAAGAGGAATGAACGCGCGGCCCGCGATTTCGACCCAGGCCGATCGTGCCGCTGGGCGGGGTGGCCGGTCCACCCCGCCCCGGTCACGCATCAGAAGGAGAAACGGACGCCCGCATCATAGCGCGGCCCGAAATTCTGATAGCGCAGCAACTGGTTGTCGAACCGCCCGGTCGCGAAATATTTCGCGTTGAACAGGTTCGTCCCCTCGACGAAGACCTGGGCGAAGGGGGTGACGTTCACCGCCACGCTGCCGTCGAACTGGCCGTAATCGCGCACGAACACCGGCTCGTTGCCCGGACCGCCCGCCAGCTGCTGAAGGAAACGTTCGCGCCGGTTATAGGCGATGCGCGCCGACACGCCGAACTTCTCGTAGAACAGGGTGGCGTTCTGCGAATTGCCGATGCCTTCCGCCGCGAAGGACTGGCCGATCTGGCTGACGTCGAATTCGCGGTTGGTCGAGACGAAGGTCGCGTTGGCCTGCACGCCGAAGCCGCTCAGCACGCCGGGCAACCAGTCGAGGGTATGGACCAGGTTCAGCTCCAACCCCTTGATCTTCAGCGACTGGGCGTTGCGCGGACGGCGCACGCTGAACTTGGCGGTGTTGGGCCCGACGATCAGCCCGCCGACCGGAAGATTGCCCGCATTGGCGATCGTGAACAATTCCTCGCCGAAGGTCTGGACGATGAAGTCGTCCACCGTCTTGTGGAACACCGCCGCCGAGAGGGTGGTGGTGGGCGTGGGATACCATTCCAGCGACAGGTCGAAATTGGTCGCGCGATACGGCTTCAGGTCCGGATTGCCGCCGGTCGCGGTCAGCGTCGCGGGGCGGAGCGTCCCGATATCCAGGCTGGGCGCCAGATCGCCGATCGCGGGGCGGGTCAGCGTCTTGTAGGCGGCGAAACGCGCCTGGAGCTTGGGCGTCAGGTTCAGCTTCGCATTCAGATTGGGCAGGAAGTTGCTGTAGGACGAACGCTTGTTGACCGATACCGCCGCGCGGTTGTTCGCGAAGACGCCGGTATAGGTGGTCGGATCGCCCGCCACGGGAAGCAGGTCGGTCAGTTGCAACTGCTGCCCGGACGACACCAGCTCGGTATATTCATAGCGCCCGCCGATATTGATGAACCAGGGAAGCCCCGCGACCGTGCCTTCCAGGTCCATGTCGGCATAGCTGGCGAAGACCTTTTCCCGGACCCGTGCCGAGGGTTGCTCGGTCACCGCATAGCCGTTGGTCCGCGCGAAGATCGCCGCTGTCGTTCCCACCGGCTGGCCCCGCGCCAGGTCGAGCGCGGTGGTCGCCGCCGGGCTGGTCAGATAGTTGAAATAGGCCTGCGGGTCATAGGTCAGGAAGGTGGTCGGCACGCTGCCGCCCTTCTGCCCCAGCGAACCGAGGGTGAAGGGCGAGAGCAGCGACGGATCGGCCAGCGTCGGGTAACCGCAATAGAGGCAGCCGATATTGGGGTCCGACGAGAAGGGCACGTTGCTCTTGTCGCGCGAGGTGCCGGTCAGGCCGAAGCGGAGCGCCGAGACGATGTTCCAGCCCGGCTTCCATTCGGTGTTCCAGCGATATTCCTGGACCTTCTCGGTCACGTCGTTGCCGCTGCGCCCGGCGATATGGGTGCGGCCCAGCGCCGGGTTGGTCAGCACGCCATTGTCATAGCCGGAGGTGGAGGGAATGCCGTTCCCTTCCGCCGCGTTGAACGAATATCGGGTCGGCACGCCGATGACGGTGAAATAGGATTTGCCGCCGCCCGCATTCTTGGCCTGCGAATAGGTGGCGTCGAAGACCATGCGCACCGTATCGGCGGGCCGCCATTCGGCGTTGAACCCGGCCTCATAGGTCGTCGTTTCGCGCACCCCGCCAGAGGCGATGAAGTCGGCATTGCCGTTGGTGGTCAGCGAGGTGACGCTGCGGTTCGAATCGATCTGCGCGGCGGTATAGCTGGTCGGCTCGAACCAGCTGCCCAGGCCGCGCGTGGTCGTGTCGCTCTTGAACCGGTTGTAGAGGCCGTCGACGGTGAAGGTCAGCTCGTCGGTCGGCGCATATTGCGCGACCAGCGTCGCGCCCAGGCGGGTGCGATCGTCGCGCGTCTCGTTCACGTCCTGGTTACGCGGCGCATAGACATTGGTGTAGAGCGGCGCGCTGTTCGGCCCGACCGAGGTGCCGGGGATATAGCCGTCGGTGCTGATCGCCCGGATCGAGGCGATACGCTTCTGATAGGAGAGCGAGGCGAGCAGGCCCAGCTTGCCGTCGGCGAAGGTGTCGCTGAGCAGGCCGAACAGCTGCGGCGTGAACTTCTTGCTGTTGCCTTCGTACAGGGCCTTGCCGGTGAAGACGCCCTTGAACTCCTTGAGCGCGAGCGGGCGCGGCGTCTGGACGTTGATCGTCGCGCCGATGCCGCCGCCCTGGAGCGGAGCTTGCGAGCTCTTATAGACCTGTGCGCCGCTGATCAGCTCGGCGGGGATCAGGTCGAAGGAGAAGGCGCGGTTGTAATTGTCCGATGCGAAACTGCGCCCGTTGAACAACACCGTGTTGAAGGCGGGGCCGAGGCCGCGCACGCTGACCGAGGCGCCTTCGCCATTGCTGCGGTCGATCGCGACGCCGGGGATGCGCTGGAGCGATTCGGCGACGTTGGCGTCGGGGAACTTGCCCAGGTCTTCGGACGAGATCGCATCGAGGATACCGGCGGCGTCGCGCTTGATCGCAGCGGCGGATTCGATGCTGCGGCGGATGCCGGTGACGACGATGTCGCCCGACGTGCCGTCCGCCTCGCTCTGGCTGGGCAGGGTGGCGGTCTGGTCGGCCGGCGGGGTCTGCGTCTGGGCCAGCGCCGGCGTGGCGGTGATAAGTGCGACAAGTGCGGTGGACAATCCGGCACGGCCGAGCAAACGGCCACCATTGGTTGTTGCAGCGACTTGAGTCATGTCTCTCCCCTATGTCAGTCTCGATTTCAGCCTCGGCCGGGCTGCTTGATTGGCGTCTGTTATGCGCTATGTCTGACAAATTCAAATGAAAACAATGTCGATGTAGATCAATGTGCGGCGGGGGGAGAGGAAAGCGATGACGGATCGAGCGGGGGCGGGGGATCGGCCCGTGCGGCGGGTGGTCGTGGTGGGCGGCGGTTCGGCGGGATGGATCGCGGCCTGTCGCCTGGCCGCCAGCGCGCGGCGGACGGGTGGCGAGGTTGCGGTCACCCTGGTCGAATCGCGCACCGTGCCGACGATCGGCGTGGGCGAAGGGACCTGGCCGACGATGCGCAACACGCTGGCCAGGATCGGCATCACCGAAACCGACTTCATCCGCTCCTGCGACGCGGCGTTCAAACAGGGCGCGCGCTTCGTCGGCTGGGCCGACGGGACGCCCGGCGACGCCTATTACCACCCGCTCAATCCGCCTGCGGGGGCGACCGAGATCGACATGGCTCCGCATTGGCTGCACGGGCGCGAGAGAGGGGCGGGCGATTTCGCCGACTGGGTCGATTACCAGGCGATGCTGTGCGATGCGGGGCTGGCACCCAAGAGCATCGTGATGCCCGAATATGCGGGTCACGCCAATTACGCCTATCATCTGGACGCGGGCAAGTTCGCGACCCTGTTGCGCGATCACGGCGTCGGGGTGCTGGGGGTGGAGCATGTGCTGGGCGACGTGGTGACGCCCCGGATGACCGACCATGGCGATATCGCCGCGCTGGACCTGGCGGATGGCCGCGTGGTGGAGGGGGATTTCTTCGTCGATTGCACGGGCTTCGCCGCGCTGCTGATCGGGGGCGTTTACGAGGTGCCGTTCCGGCGCTGTGGCGATGTGCTGTTCGCCGACCGGGCGATGGCGTTGCAGCTTCCCTATGACACCGAAGACGCCCCCATCACCTGCCACACCGTGGCGACGGCGCAGGATGCGGGCTGGATCTGGGACATCGGGCTGTGGACGCGGCGCGGGATCGGCCATGTCTATAGCAGCGCGCATATCAGCGACGACGCGGCGGAGGCGGCGCTGCGTCGTTATGCCGGGCCCGGGGCCGACACGCTGAACGTCCGCCGGATCACCATCGATGCCGGGCACCGGACCCGCTTCTGGCAGAACAACTGCGTCGCGGTGGGGCTGTCCGCCGGGTTCATCGAGCCGCTGGAGGCGTCCGCCCTGATGCTGATCGAGACGTCGATGGACGCGATCGCCGACCGCCTGCCGCGCACCCGCGCCGCGATGGACGTGATGGCGCGGCAGTTCAACGCGACCTTCACCCATCACTGGATGCGGATCATCGAGTTCCTGAAGCTGCATTATGTCCTGACCCGGCGGACCGATACGGAATTCTGGCGCGACAATGTCGCCGCCGCCTCCATCCCGGACGGCTTGCGCGAGCGGCTGGAGCTGTGGCGGCACGGCATTCGCCCGGCCCGCAGGATTTCGACCATGCGCGCGAGGTGTTCTCCTGGCCCAGCTATCAGTACATCCTGCACGGCATGGGCTTTGCCAGCGCCTATCCCCGGGTCGATCCGGCCTCGCCCGATGCGGCGACGGCGCAGCGTTTCGCGGCACGCAACGCGCGGGCGAAGGATGAATTGCGCGCACGGGCCCCGCGTCACCGCGACCTGTTGCGCGCGATCCGCGAACATGGTCTGCAACGGGTATGACCGGCCCCGTCCCGCTTTCCCCGACCGCGCATGCCGCGCTGCGTTATGACCGTCATGCGGCGGGGGCGACGCGGCGCTTCGTGCGCATCGGCCTGTCCGAACTCGCCTTCGCCGCCGCCGACATGCCGCTCTGCCTGGCCAAGGACGGGCAGACCGGGCGGTTCAACATGATCGCGCTGATGGCGCTGGTCGAGCCCGCCAATCTGTTCGTCTTCGGCGGCGGGTTCCAGGCGACCTATGTCCCGCGCGCGGCGCTGCTCGGCGGGTTTCGGCTGCATGATGGCGGGGTGGAGGGGCTGGCGATCGATCCCGCCGATCCGACCATCGGCGAGACGGGCGAGCCGCTGTTCGAGCGAGGAGCGCCCACGCCGTTGCCGGGCCGCGTCCGCACCGCGCTGACCGAGGTGATCGCCGACATGCAGGCGGCGCAGGCGCTGGTCGACCGCTATGCCGCGCTGCGGCTGATCCGGCCATTGCCGCTGTCGCTGGGGCTGGCGGGCGGTGGGGAGCATGATCTGGCCGGGCTGTACACCATCGACGAGGCGGCGATGCGGGCCTTGCCCGAGGCCGCGCTGGTCGCGCTTCACCGCGCCGACGCGCTTGCCCCGGCGGCGGTGATGGCCGCGTCGCTGGCGCAGACCGAGCGATTGCGCCAGTTGCACAATGCGCGCTTCACCCCCGCCATCGACCGGGTGACGTTGGGCTGACGCGCAGCCGGGATCGGGGAGGCGGACGGCGGCCTCCGGCTGGTTTTCGATCGCGATCCGGGTGTAGAGGACGGCATATGGCAGACCCCCGATCGGACAATCCCGGCATACGGAAATGGACGCCCGCCCGCTACCGGGCGCTGTTGCGGGCGCAGGGGCCCAAATCCGTCCATTTCCGGACGCGGCTCGCCATCCTGATCGGTGCGGTCGCGGTGGGGCTGGCCGCGACCGTCTTTGCCCAGGCCGCGGATCTGGCGGGCGAGATGTTCGGCCATTTCGCCGCGCGCTGGCATTGGGCGCCGCTGGTGGCGACGCCGCTGCTGTTCGCTGCCCTGGTCTGGATCACGCGGCGCTTCGTGCCGCTGGCGCGCGGGTCGGGCATCCCCCAGGTGATGGCGGCGCAGGCCGATCCCGATCAGGCGACGCAAGGGCTGGTGTCGATCCGCACCGTGGTCGGCAAGGCGGGGCTGACCCTGGCGGCGGTACTGGGCGGCGCGTCGGTCGGGCGAGAGGGGCCGACGGTGCAGATCGCCGCCGCGATCATGGGGCTGACGCACCGGTTGCTGGGCGTGCCGTTGCGCGGGGCGGTGCTGATCGCGGGTGGCGCGGCGGGGGTCGCTGCGGCGTTCAACACGCCGCTCGCCGGGCTGCTCTTCGCGATCGAGGAACTGGCCTCCGCCTATGAGCAGAAGGTCACGCTGCTGGTCATCGCGGCGATCGCGATTGCGGGCATGGTCGCCCAGTCGGTGCAGGGCGACTATGTGTATTTCGGGTTGATCGGGGCACATATGCCGATCGTGACGGCGCTGGTCGCGGCACCGGTCGCCGGGATCGTCGGCGGGCTGGCGGGCGGCGGCTTTGCCCGGCTGATGCTGGTGATGGCGACCGGCACCAATCGGGTGACGCGGTGGAGCAAGCAGCGGCCGATCCTGTTTGCGGCGCTGTGCGGTTGCGTCGTCGCGGGGCTGGGCGTCGGGACGGGGCTGACCTGGGGCACCGGCTACGGCGCGGCGCGGGCGATGATCGTCGGGGTCGATGCGCCCCTGTGGTTCGGCCCGGCCAAGTTCCTGGCGACGCTCGCCACGGCGATCGCGGGGTTGCCGGGCGGCATCTTCGCGCCGTCGCTGGCGGTCGGGGCGGGGGTGGGCAATCTGCTCCGCTCGATCTTCCCGGACTCGCCCGCCTCCGCCATCGTGATCCTGGGGATGGTCGGCTATTTCGCGGGCGTGGTCCGCGCGCCGCTGACCGCCGTCATCATCCTGTCGGAGACGACCGCCAGCCGTGGCCTGATGCTGCCCATGTTCGCGACCGCCTTCATCGCCGACGGGGTCAGCCAGCTGGTGTGCCGCGAGAAACTGTACCACGGCCTGTCGCGCACCTTCGCGATGGCTCATCCTCCCCTGCAAGGATTCCTCTGCGAAACGTCTGGCAATGAGGATGGTTGAGTGATTCACTGTGCGGGCAGGAGGGCATGGTGATGGTCGAGCAGCGATCGCTGGTGGAAGCGTTGATGGATCCGCGCTTGGGATCGAATGCGAAGCTGTCGGGGATCGAGCGGCTGATCGACTGGAGCCGGCTGGAGCCGCTGGTGTCGCCGCTGCGGCAGGGTCGGACGGGTCGACCGCCCTATGCGCCGCTGGCGATGGTCAAGGCGCTGTATCTGCAGGCGTTGTATGATCTGTCGGACCCCGGGCTGGAGGAGGCGCTGCTCGACCGGCTGTCGTTCCGGCGGTTCTGCGGCTTTGCGCTGGATGGCGGCACGCCGGACGAGACGACGCTGTGCCGGTTTCGCGCGGCGGCGGCGGCGGGGGACGTGCTGGAGCGCTGCTTTGCCGAGATCAACCGGCAGCTGGATGCGCAGGGGCTGGTGCTGCGGCGGGGGACGATCCTTGATGCCTCGGTGGTCAAGGCGACCCGCAAGCCCCCGCGCGGGGACGGGATCGCGCCGGGTGATCCGCACCCCCAGGAGCCGGGTGCCGACTGGACGCGCAAGGACGGCAAGCCGGTGTTCGGCTACCGCTTCCCTATCGGCATGGACGAGGGCTCGGGCCTGATCCGCAAGCTGGCCTTCACCTCGGCCAGGGTCCAGGATGTCGAACGGGCCGACGCGCTGGTCTGCGGCGACGAAGGCGCGGTCTATGCCGACCGGGCCTATGAGGGCCAGGCGCGTCGCAAGGCCCTGAAGGCGGCCGGGATCAAGGATCGCATCATGCATCGCCGGCACCGCTACATGCCAAAGCTGCCGCGCTGGCAGGCCCGGCGCAACCACCTCATCGCCAGACGGCGCGCCCCTGTCGAGGCGGTCTTCAGCGCCATGAAGCGCCTCTACGGCAAGGCGCGCACCAGATGCCTGTCGATCGAGCGGAACGCCGCAGACTTCCTCGCCTTTGCCACCATCTACAATCTCAGACGCGCCGCCATCCTTGCCGCTGGCTGAGCCGGGGCGATCCTGCCCCTCCAAACCGGCCAGCCAAAGCTGACCAAGGCCCGTACCGGATCCCTGCAGCGAAAGCCTCGCCCAGATCCTCTGTCACAAATGAGCCGTTTCGCAGAGGAATCCTGCAAGGGGAGGTGGCAGTCCGCAGGACTGACGGAGGGGTGTCACGGCCAGTGAGGATACCCCTCCACCATGCTAGGCATGGTCCCCCTCTCCTTGCAGGGGAGGAATTTGGTGGCGGAGCGGCTGTCTTGCCAAGGCGATCCCGGCGAGATTCTGGGTGCGCTTGATGTGACGCAGCCGGAAGCGCGGCGGGCGGGGAAGCGTGGACCAGAGCGCGAAATGCTCCCGATGAGCGGGCGGCACCCGCACCTTGCCCATGGCCTGCGCGATCACCGCCGCCGCGTCGCCCAGCAGAAGGACATCGTCCAGCCCCGCCTCCCGCGCCGCCCGCATGGCCGCGATCAGCGCCAGCCACTCGGCGGTCATGCTGCTGCCCGGTCCCAGGTCACGGGCTATATGGGTGCGCCCTCCCAGCACCACCGCCCATTCCATGCCGGAGGGGCGGTGGCCGCCGTCGAAGAAGATCTTCACGGGCGCGTGGCGATGCTCTGTGCGACCGCCTCGGCGGTCTTGATGCCGTCGACCGCCGCCGACAGGATGCCGCCCGCATAGCCCGCGCCCTCGCCTGCGGGGAACAGCCCGCGCGTGTTCAGGCTGTGCCCGTCCTCGCCCCGCGTGAAGCGGACGGGCGAGGAGGTGCGCGTCTCCACCCCCGTCATCACCACATCGGGGTGATCGTATCCGGCGATCTGGCGGCCGAAGACCGGAATCGCCTCGCGCATCGCCTCGACCACGAAGTCGGGCAGGCATTCGGACAGGTCGGTCGGCGTCACGCCGGGGCGATAGGAGGGGGTGACCGAACCCAGGCTGGTCGAGGGACGCTTCGCCAGGAAGTCGCCGACCCGTTGCGCCGGGGCCTTGTAGTTGGAGCCGCCCGCGACATAGGCGCGCTCCTCCCAATGGCGTTGCAGCGCCAGCCCCGCCAGCGGGTCGCCCGGATAGTCGCGCTCCGGGTCGATGGCGACGACGAAGCCCGAATTGGCGTTGCGCTCGTTGCGCGAATATTGGCTCATGCCGTTGGTGGCGACGCGGCCCTCTTCGGAGGTGGCGGCGACCACCGTGCCGCCGGGGCACATGCAGAAGCTGTAGACCGTGCGTCCGTTCTGGCAGTGGTGCGAGATGTGATACTCCGCCGCGCCCAGGATCGGGTTGCCCGCCTGATGCCCGAAGCGTGCGCGGTCGATCCAGCCTTGCGGATGTTCGATGCGCACGCCGATCGAAAAGGGCTTGGCCTCGACATACACGCCCGCGCCTTGCAGCATCGCGAAGCTGTCGCGCGCGCTGTGGCCGATGGCGAGCACGACATGATCGGCTTCCAGATAGCCGCCGCCGTTCAGGTGAAGCCCGCGTACCCGCCGCTCGCCCGATCCGTCGGTTTCCACGTCCAGCCCGTCGACGCGCGTGGAGAAACGATATTCGCCGCCCAGTTCCTCGATGGTCGCGCGAATGCTCTCGACCATGGTGACCAGGCGGAAGGTGCCGATATGCGGATGCGCTTCGGTCAGGATCTCCGGCGGGGCGCCCGCCTTGACGAACTCGGTCAGCACCTTGCGGTTCAGGTGACGCGGGTCCTTGATCCGGCTGTAGAGCTTGCCGTCCGAAAAGGTGCCCGCCCCACCTTCGCCATATTGGACGTTGGATTCGGGGTTGAGCACGCTGCGCCGCCACAGGCCCCAGGTGTCCTGCGTCCGTTCGCGGACCACCTTGCCGCGCTCCAGGATGATGGGGCGATATCCGGCCTGCGCCAGCACGAGGGCGGCGAACAGGCCGCAGGGGCCCGCGCCGATGACGACGGGGCGCTTCGCACCCGGCGGCGGCGCGCTGGGCAGGTGATAGCGGGTGTCGGGCGTCCGCTGCACATCGCGGTCGCGCCGGAAACGCTCCAGCACGGCGGCCTCGTTCTTCAGGTTGACGTCGACCGAATAGACCAACTGGATATTGTTCTTGTCACGCGCGTCATGCCCGCGCCGCGCCACGACGAAGCGCACCAGCTCGCGCGGCGTCACCCGCAACCGGCGACAGATGGCGGCGGGCAGGGCCTCGTCCGGATGGTGGAGAGGCAGTTTCAATTCACTGAGGCGGATCATCCCGCGCGCCATACAGAATTGCGCGAGGTCCCGCCATCGCCCGCGTGTCAGAGTCCGTTTGGAAACTCGCTTGCAGCGAGTTTCGAGCGGCACCGGCCCGCTCCCCCACCCGACCTCCCACAGAGTATCCTTGATGGGAGGTCGGGTGGGGGAGCGGGCCGGTGCCGCCGGAAATTGGCTCTTTCGCCAATTTTCCAGACAGACTCTCAGTCGTCGGGCGTGATGACCAGCATCTTTTGCACGATGCCGTCGCTTTCGCGCCAGGTGCGAAAACCCATGGCTTCGTAATAGCGCAAACCCATCGCATTGTCGGCACCGATATAGGCGTCGATCCGGGGCAGGCCCGCCGCGACCGCCGCGGGCCGCGTCGCCGCGAACAGCGCGGTGCCCACGCCCCTGCGATGCGCGCGCGGGCTGATATGGGTGCCGATGATCCCCCAACCCTCGGGCACGTCATAGCGATTGCCGGGCACCGCGCGGACCAGCGACTGAAAGCCCATGACCATACCCTCGGCGTCGAGGGCGACGCTGCACCGGATGCTGTCGCGGTTCGCGATATAGTGCGACAGGGTGAAGTCCGGATCGTGCGGACGCATCCGACCGGTAAGCGCGATGATGTCGAGCAGGACGCGGCTCAACGCCGGTGCATCCCGTTCGACGGCCGGGCGGATCAGCATGACGGCACGCGGTCGGTCGGGCGGTGCGCCGTGTTCAGGTCGATAGCGACATGGGACAGCGTTTCGCCAATCTTGGCTCGGTCCCGCTCATCCACCAGCAGGAAGGACTTTCGCCAAAATGGTTTCTTCGGCGGGGAGCGGCGGACAGTATGACCATATATGCCCCGTTCCATCTGCCGCCCCCCGATAGGAAGGCGCAGGCGCGCATTTGACGGCTTTCTCATAAGGGGATCGATAACAAAGGCATGTGAAAACTTGGTTTCCCGCTGACAAGCACAGGCAGCGTGATTTCCGCTTGATGCCTTGAATCTCTGCCTGGCTGCCCATTTCGGTCAGCATCGGGCTCGTAAGGCAATGTGGTTCGCCCTGCAAGAAATGGCTGACGTCCGCGTCTCACGGCACCGGGGGGCGAAACCGCCACATTGCATGACATTCATGATAATCACTATCAATCTCATTGACGATGAGAGTGTCTCGCATTAGCGGCGGGTGCGAAGGGGAATCATCATGTCACAAACGTTCATCGCCCTGTCGTGCGTGGGCTTCCTGGCGACCGCACCGCATGTCGCCGCCGCCGAGACGGAGGGACGCGCCGATCCGTCGGGCGTCCATGCACCCGCGACGCGCGCCCAGGATTCGACCGGCCAGCGCGACACCGTCATCGTCACCGGCCAGCGTGCCGCCACCGAGACGCTGGAGAGCCCGAAGGCGACCGCGCCGCTGCTCGACACGCCGCAGACGATCACCGTGGTCAGCGAGCAGACCATCCGCAAACAGAATCTCCAGACGCTGCGCGACGTACTTCAGACGATTCCGGGCATCACCTTCGGCGCGGGCGAAGGCGGCGGCGGTTATGGCGACTCGATCAACCTGCGCGGCTATTCGGCGAACAACGACATCACCATCGACGGGGTTCGCGACAGCGCGCAATATAGCCGCACCGACCCGTTCAACCTGCAACAGGTCGAGGTCTATAACGGCGCGAACAGCGTCTTCAACGGATCGGGCTCCGTCGGCGGCACGATCAACCTCGTCTCCAAGGTGCCGACGCCCGAGACGCTGACGATCGCGCAGGGCTCGGTCGGCACCGACAATTATTATCGCGGCGCGATCGACAGCAATGTCCGCGTGTCGGATCTGGTCGCGGTGCGGCTGAACGGCGCCTATCACCATAACGACGTGCCCGGTCGCGACGTCGAGAAGATGGAGCGTTGGGGCATCGCCCCCTCCGTCACGATCGGCATCACCGGCCCTACCAGCCTGACGCTCGCCTATGTGCATCAGGAAGATCGCAACACGCCGATCTATGGCATTCCCTATTTCGACAACGGCCTGGTCGACGGCTTCGTGCCGGGGGCCAAGCGCAGCAGCTATTACGGCATCGCCAATCTCGACCGGCAGGATACGACGGTCGATCGCTTTACCGCGACCTTCCGCCACCAGATCGACGAGCATTGGAGCGTCCGCAACCTGACCCGCTGGCAGCAGGTGACCCAGTATAGCGTCACCTCCGCGCCGCAGGGCACCTTCTGCCTCGCCTCGACCGGGTTGCAGCCGATCACCGCGACGCCGGGGGCGACGGTGGGCGCGGCCTGTCCGGCGAACGTGCCGGCGGGCTCCTACCTGCCCTCGGGCCCGCGCGGGCTGGTGCGCGACCAGCAGAACCAGATGCTCTACGATCAGCTCGACCTGCGGCACGAAGCGGGCAGCAAGGGCGGGTTCCACAATGTGCTGAATGTCGGCGTGTCGGGGATGCTGGAAAATTACCGGATCACCACCGCCTCGTTGCTGCGCAATGCGAATGGCAGCGCGGTGTCGCCCCTGCCGCTGATCGACATCGCCAATCCCAACACCAACTATACCGGGCCGATCAACTATACGATCACCGCCCAGTCGCGCAGCGAGACGCGCAACCTGGCCGTCTATGCCTTCGACACCGTGGAGTTGAACCGCTATTTCGAGTTGAACGGCGGCGTCCGCTATGAAACCCAGGACGCCGATTTCCGCGCATTGCCGCTGGCGGTGGTGCCGCCGGGGTCGACCCCGCTGACCGCGCTTCAGGCACGTCCGCAGGTCAGCAGCGAGCGCCTGTTCTCCTGGCGGGTCGGCGGCGTGTTCCACCCGGTCGAGAATGTCAGCCTCTATGCGGGCTACGGCAATGCCAAGACGCCGTCCTCCTCGACCGTGCGGCTGGGCTGCGGCGTACCCGCCAGCGCGACGGCGGCGGACCCCTGCGCCGTCGCGCCTGAAACCGCCAGGAATTACGAGGCGGGGGTGAAGGCCGGACTGTTCGACCGCAAGCTGGAGCTGACGGCGGCGGTGTTCCGCAACGAGCGGACCAATTACCGTGTGCCCTCCAACGATCCCGCGCTGCCAGCGGGCCTCCAGGTGCTTGACGGTCGCAGCCGCGTCGACGGCATCGCGCTGGGCGCGTCGGGGACGATCACCCGGGCCTGGACGATCTTCGCCAACTATACCTATCTCGACGGAAAGGTGCTCCAGAGCATCTCCAACCGCGACAAGGCGGCGGGCGTCGCTGATCCGCAGGCGGGCAGCCAGTTGATCCAGACGCCCAAACATTCGGGCAGCCTGTTCACCACCTACAAACTGCCCTTCGGCCTGGAGGTCGGTTACGGCCTGACCTATCAGGGGTCGTTCGCGACCAATGCGCCGGTCGCGGCCAATCCGGTGCAGTTCAAGGTGGACGATTACCTCATCCACCGGACCTATCTGGCCTATACCATCGCGCAGCGCTGGACGATGCAGCTCAACGTCCAGAATTTCACCGACGAGAAATATGTCACGGGCGTGCGCAACAACATCAATGCGACGACCGGCGTCGTCACCGGCGGCTGGGCGATTCCCGGCGACCGGCGGCAGGCGACGCTGAGCCTGTTCTACAATTTCTGAACGGGCTAGGCTTCGCCGATGTTGATCGTCCTCCCCGACATCCTCGATCCCGCCGGGGTCGCCCGGGTCCGCAGCCTCATCGATGCGGGCGCCTGGGCGGACGGCAACGCCACCTCCGGGCCACAGGCGGCGCTGGCGAAACGCAACGACCAGTTGCCCGAGGATTCGGCGGCGGCGATCGAGGCGGGGCGGATGGTCCTCGACGCGCTGGGCCGCTCGCCATTGTTCGTGGCGGCGGCCCTGCCGCTCAAAGTCTATCCGCCGCTGTTCAACCGCTATGCCGGGGGGCAGGCGTTCGACGTGCATGTCGACAATGCCGTCCGGTTGAAGCGGGGCAGCGACTTTCGGATGCGCTCCGACCTGTCGCTGACGCTCTTCCTGGAGGACGCGGCGGCCTATGACGGCGGCGAACTGGTGGTCGAGGATCTGTACGGCGAACAGCGGGTCAAGCTGTCGGCGGGCAGCGCGGTCCTCTATCCGGCCTCCAGCCTCCACCGGGTCGAGCCGGTGACACGCGGCACGCGGGTCGCCTCGTTCCTGTGGATCCAGTCGATGGTCCGCGACGATGGCGAGCGGCGCATCCTGTTCGACCTCGACCGCGCGATCCAGCGGGTCGGGGCGGACAAGGGGCAGGGCGACCGGTCGGTGGTCGAACTGACCGGGGTCTATCATAATTTGCTAAGGCGCTGGGCCGACGCCTGATCGCTGGGGTAAGCATCCGAACCGTCAAACCGTCACGCCAATGCCATGCAGGCTTGCCAAGAGCGGCCATGGCCTGCTCCGATCGGGGCGGGCGGGTGTTTGAGGATGGCGAGATGATGAAAGCGTGGCGGAACGGGCGGATCGTGATGGCGCTGGCGGCGGCGCTGCTGGCCCCGGTGGCGGCCATCGCCCAGCCGCTGAAGGTCATGACGTTCAACGTCCGCTATGCCTCCGACGAGGGGCCGCAGCGCTGGGCAGTGCGGCGGCCCGTGCTGGTCGAACTGCTCCGCCGCGCCGCGCCCGATCTGATAGGCACGCAGGAACTGCTCCAGCGGCAGGGTGACGACATCGTGCGCGCGCTTCCCGCCTATCGCTGGTTCGGGCGCGACCGGCGTGGCGGGCATGGCGACGAGCATATGGGCATATTCTATCGTCCGGATCGCCTGACCCTGATCGGGCATGGCGACTTCTGGTTGTCCGATACACCCGAAACCGTCGGCAGCCGGAGCTGGGGCACCGACCTGCCGCGCATGGCGAACTGGGCGGTGTTCGAGACCAAGGGGCAAAAGCCCCAGCGCTTCCTGTTCATCGACACCCATCTGGCGCACCGGGAGGAGGATGCCGAGGCGCGGGACCGCTCGGCGAAGCTGATCCTGTCGCGCCTGCCCAAGCTGGCGAAGGACTTGCCGGTGGTGCTGGCCGGGGACATGAACGCGCGGCCCGACACCGCCGCCTATCGCACCCTGGCGACCGCGCTGAGCGATGCATGGACCACCGCCAAGCGGCGCGAGGGGCCGGAGATGACCTTTCACGACTTCACCGGCACGCCCGACCGGCGGATCGACTATCTGTTCCTGCGCGGGTTCAGGGCGGACACGGTCGCCACCGATACCTACCATCAGGGCAAGACCTATCCATCGGACCATTTCCCGATCCAGGCGATAGTGTCGTTCGAGGACGATCGCTGAAATCCTCCCCGGCAGGGGAGGTGGCAGGGCGAAGCCCTGACGAGGGGGGCTTCCGCAAGGCATGTCCTGTGTGGGACGCCCCTCCGCCAGCTTCGCTGGTCCCCCTCCCCGTGCCGGGGAGGATCGTTTCCCGATAGCGTTATCATTCCGGAGAACCTATGATCGGCGGGACAGCCGATGGACGCGAACGGGCGGTATCGTCGGTACAGGAGAGGGTTGACGATGCGGAAGGGGCAATGGCGTTCGGGTGCTCGGGGCGGCGTGGGTCTGGCGCTCGCATTTGGCGCGGTGGCGGCATGGCCGCTCATGGCGGAGGCGCGGCCCCGCATCCTGACCCCGATGAGCGCGCATGCCGTCCTGCAACGCGACCGCCCGATCGTCGTCGAGGGGCTGGGCGATGCGGGCGAGCGCGTGACCGTCAAGCTGGGTGACCAAAGCACCGATGCCACGGCCGATCGCCAGGGCCGCTGGCGCGCGACGCTGCCCGCCATGGCGGCGACGGCGACCCCGCTGACCCTGAGCGCGACCGGCAGGGACGGCGCGGCGGACAGCATGGACGATCTGCTGATCGGCGATGTCTGGCTGTGTTCGGGCCAGTCCAACATGGAATATCCGACCAAGCAGGCGTTGAACGGCGAAGGGCTGGTCGGCGGTTCGGCCAATGACCGTATCCGGCTGCTCGATATCGCGCATCATGTCGGACTGTCCGCCGACGAAATGCTGGAGAAGCGTCCCGTCTGGGCGGCGTCGGCCCCCGAGAGCGTCCGCGATTTCTCGGCGGCCTGCTATCTGATGGTCAAGGACCTGGCCGCCAAGGCGAACGTGCCGATGGGCGCGATCGATTCGAGTTGGGGCGGGACCAAGATCCTGCCCTGGATCGCCGGGGCCGACGCGCGCAAGCTGCCGGGCCTGTCCGCCGATGCCGATCTGCTGGCGCTTTATGCCCGCGACCATGCGGCGGGGCTCCGCGCGTTCGGCGATCGCTGGGGTGACTGGTGGCGCAAGGCGAGCGGGACGAAGCGCGGGCAGGAGCCATGGAACGCGCCCGACCGCCTGACCTGGCAACTGGTGCCCAAATTCAGCCCCTGGGAGGAATGGGGCGTGCCTGCGCTTGCCGATTATAACGGGCTGGTCTGGTTCCGGCAGGACTTCGACCTTCCCGCCGCGCCGACCGGCGACGGGGTGATCGAACTGGCGGGGATCGACGAACTCGACACCGTGTGGATCAACGGCGTGGTGGTCGGGGCGACCTTCGGCTGGGGCGACTGGCGGCGCTACACCGTGCCGCGTGCGGCGTTGAAGAAGGGGCGCAACGAGATCGTCATCGGGCTGGGCGATACCTATGGTCCGGGCGGCATGTTCGGGCCCGGCGACAAGATCCGGTTCACGCCCGCCGGCGGCCAGCCGATCCCGCTCGGCTCCGGCTGGCGCTATTCCATCTACAAGGCGAACGACCAGAGTTATCCGCGCAGCCCTTGGGAAAGCCATGCGGGGCTCGGCACCCTCTATAACGGCATGATCGCACCGCTGGGGCCGATCGGGTTGAAGGGCGTCGCCTGGTATCAGGGCGAATCCGATGTGGGCCGTGCCGATTATGGCGACCGTCTGGCCGCGCTGATGACCGGGTGGCGGCGGCAGTTCGGGGATGCGAACCTGCCCTTCCTGATCGTGCAACTCGCCAATTTCGGCGCGCCGCCGGTCAAGATCGAGGATAGCGGCTGGGCGGCGCTGCGGGAGACGCAGCGGCTGGCGGTGCTGCGCGATGCGCATAGCGCGCTGGCGACGACGATCGATATCGGGGTGCGCAACGACATCCACCCGGCGGACAAGAACGAACTCGCCAAGCGGCTGGTCTTCGCGCAAACGCATCTGGACGCGGGGGACCGCGCCAATGCCTCGGGCCCGATGATCGCCTCTGCGACGCGGGGCCAGGGCGAGGTGGTGCTGCGCTTTGCGGGCGTGCAGGGGGCGCTCCATGCGTGGAGCGGGGCGGCACCGATCGGGTTCGAGTTGTGCGATGCGTCGGCCTGTCGCTACGCGAGTGCGACGGTGAACGGCGCGGAGGTGCGGTTGGCCGGTGCGACGCCGGGCGATGTCCGCGTCCGCTATGCCTGGGCCGATGCGCCGGTCGTCAATGTCTATGACGAGGCCCCGCATCCGGTGGTGCCGTTCGAGATGGCGATCAGCGGCCAGTAAAGCACCCGTCGTGGCCCCTTGGAGAGAGCAGCCTTCCCTCTCCAAAAGGCCCCAGCCTGCGCTGGGGCGACGGGAATGATGGGAGAAATCCCGCCACTCGACGCGTTCGACCGGATGAAGCGCTCCAAAAGGTGCTTGAAATAAAATGTCATCCGGTTGAAAGATAGCAACGACCCGACGGAATCGGGCGAAGCGTTGAGGAGAGAGCATGGCCGTGCCGCCAGAAGGCATTTCGCGCGCCAACCTGGCCCCGTTGCAACTGCACGTGCCCGAGCCGAAATTCCGGCCGGGCGATGCGGTCGACTTCGCCGGGGTGGAGGTTCCGCCCGCCGGTGCCCAGCGCCGCCCGGACACCGCCGCGCCTGCCGACAGCTTCCACGAACTCGCCTACACGCTGATCCGCGTGCTCGATGACGAGGGCCGCGCGGTCGGCCCTTGGGATCCCAAGCTCTCGCCCGATCGGCTCCGCCGGATGCTGCGCCACATGGTGCTGCTCCGCGCCTTTGACGAGCGCATGTTCCGCGCCCAGCGTCAGGGCAAGACCAGCTTCTACATGAAGGCGCTGGGCGAGGAGGCGGTCGCCGTCGCCGCCGCCCATGCGCTGGATCATGAGGATATGTGCTTCCCCTCCTATCGCCAGCAGGGGCTGTTGATCGCGCGCGACTGGCCGCTGGTCGACATGATGAACCAGATCTATTCCAACAGCGCGGACCGGCTGGGGGGCAAGCAATTGCCCATCATGTATTCCGCGAAAGAGGCCGGGTTCTTCTCGATCTCGGGCAATCTGACGACGCAGTATCCGCAGGCGGTGGGCTGGGCGATGGCCTCGGCCGCGAAGGGCGATACGCGGATCGCGGCGGTGTGGTGCGGCGAGGGCTCGACGGCGGAGGGCGACTTCCACTCGGCCTGCACCTTCGCCGCCGTCTATCGCGCGCCGGTCGTGATGAACGTCGTCAACAACCAGTGGGCGATCTCCAGCTTTTCCGGTTTCGCGGGCGCGGAGGCGACGACCTTTGCCGCGCGGGCGATCGGCTATGGCCTTGCAGGCCTTCGGGTGGACGGCAATGACGCGCTGGCGGTCTATGCGGCCACGCAATGGGCGGCCGAGCGGGCGCGGACCAATCAGGGCGCGACGCTGATCGAGCATTTCACCTATCGCACCGAGGGGCACTCGACCTCCGACGATCCCACCCAGTATCGCTCGGCGGGCGAGCCGACCGCCTGGCCGCTGGGCGATCCGATCCGGCGGTTGAAGGATCATCTGATCGGCTTGGGCGAATGGGACGAGGACCGCCACGCGGCTCAGGACCGCGAAGTCGCCGAGCAAGTCCGCGCCGCGCAAAAGGCGGCCGAGGCGAACGGCATTCTCGGTCACGGCCTGCACCAGCCGCTCGACAGCATGTTCGACGGCGTGTTCGAGGAGATGCCCTGGCACCTTCGCGAGCAGCGCCAGCAGATGCTCGACGAGGAACGGGCGAGCGGACGGCCATGGGCGCGCAAGTGAACACCCGTCCGCACCACCCCGGCGAAGGCCGGGGTCCAGTCGCCACGTCCCGGCGTCCGCAGGGCATTGCGCGCCTCCTATCGTCTTGCAACTGGACCCCGGCCTTCGCCGGGGTGGAAGAGTATCGATGAGCGATCCTAGCACCGAAACCGCCCCCGAAACGGGCGAAACCACCCGCATGAACATGATCCAGGCGATCAACTCCGCCATGGACGTGGTCATGGCGCGCGACCCGGATGTGGTCGTGATGGGCGAGGATGTCGGCTATTTCGGCGGCGTCTTCCGCGCGACTGCGGGCCTCCAGAAGAAATATGGCAAGACCCGCGTGTTCGACACGCCGATCACCGAATGCGGCATCATCGGCGTCGCGGTCGGCATGGGCGCGTACGGCCTGCGACCGGTGCCGGAGATTCAGTTCGCCGACTATATCTACCCCGCGCTCGACCAGTTGGTCAGCGAGGCGGCGCGGCTGCGCTATCGCTCGGCGGGCGAGTTCACCGCGCCGATCACGGTGCGCTCGCCCTTCGGTGGCGGCATCTTCGGCGGGCAGACGCACAGCCAGTCGCCGGAGGGCATCTTCACCCATGTCTCCGGGATAAAGACGGTGATCCCGGCCACGCCCTATGACGCCAAGGGCCTGTTGATCGCCGCGATCGAGGACAATGACCCCGTCCTCTTCTTCGAGCCCAAGCGCATCTATAACGGCCCGTTCAACGGCCATTGGGATCGCCCGGCCGAGAACTGGTCGAAGCATCCCGGTGGCGCGGTGCCGACCGGCTATTACAAAGTCCCGCTCGGCAAGGCGACGACGGTGCGCGCGGGCGAGGCGGTGACGATCCTCTGCTATGGCACGATGGTCCATGTCTGCGCCGCCGTGGTCGCGGAGATGGGCGTCGACGCCGAAATCCTCGACCTGCGCACGCTGATCCCGCTCGACATCGAGTCGATCGAGGAATCGGTGAAGAAGACCGGACGCTGCATGATCGTGCACGAGGCGACGCGCACGGCGGGCTTCGGCGCGGAGCTGTCCGCGCTGGTCCAGGAGCGCTGCTTCTATCACCTCGAAGCGCCGATCGCGCGCGTGACCGGCTTCGACACGCCCTATCCGCACAGCCTGGAATGGGCCTATTTCCCCGGCCCGGTCCGCATCGGCCAGGCGCTCAAGACCCTGTTGAAGGACGCCTGACATGGCTCGTTTCACCTTCCGCCTGCCCGATATCGGCGAAGGCATTTCCGAGGCCGAGATCGTCGCCTGGCACGTCAAGCTCGGCGACCGGGTCGAGGAGGACCAGTCGGTCGCCGACATGATGACCGACAAGGCGACCGTCGAGATGGAGTCGCCCGTGTCCGGCACGGTGGTCGAACTGGCGGGCGAGGTCGGCGATCAGGTGCCGATCGGATCGGCGCTGATGGTGATCGAGACGGACGTCGTGGAAGAGACGGTATCGCCCGCGACGGAAGAACCCGTGCTCGAAGCCGAAAATCCCGGCGTCGAAGAAGCGCAAACTCCCTCTCCCCTTGTGGGAGAGGGGCGGGGTGAGGGGGAGCCGCAAGCGACGTCCCCCGTGGCCACCCCTCACCCCGACCCTCTCCCACAAGGGGAGAGGGAGCAGAAGAAGGTGCTGGCCTCGCCCGCGGTTCGTGCCCGTGCGCTGGACCTGGGCATCGACCTGGCCAGCGTAAAGCCCGCCGAGGGCGACCGGGTGCGCCATTCGGACCTCGACGCCTTCCTTCGTTATGGTTCGGCACAGGGCTACACCCCCATCCGTGCCCCCCGCGCCGACGAGCAGGTCCGCGTCATCGGGATGCGCCGCCGCATCGCCGAGAACATGGCCGCGTCCAAGCGCGCCATCCCGCATTTCACCTATGTCGAGGAAATCGACGTCACCGCGCTGGAGGAGACGCGTGCGCAGCTGAACGCGGGGCGCGGCAACCGCCCCAAGCTGACGATGCTGCCGCTGCTGATCGTTGCGATCTGCAAGACGCTGCCCGACTTTCCGATGCTCAATGCGCGCTACGATGACGAGGCGGGCGTGGTGAACCGTTCGGGTGCGGTGCATATGGGCATGGCGACGCAGACGCCCGCCGGGCTGATGGTCCCGGTCATCCGCAACGCCGAGAGCCGCAATGTCTGGCAACTCGCGACCGAGATCGGGCGGCTGGCCGATGCGGCGCGCGCGGGGAATATCGCCAGCACCGATATGGGCGGCGGGACGATCACCCTGACCTCGCTGGGGCCGCTGGGCGGGATCGCGACGACGCCGGTCATCAATCGACCCGAGGTCGCGATCATCGGGCCGAACCGCATCGTCGAGCGCCCGGTCTTCCGCTCCGACGGACGCGGGGGAGAGACGATCGCGCGGGCCAAGCTGATGAACCTGTCGATCAGTTGCGATCACCGGGTGGTCGATGGCTATGATGCGGCAAGCTATGTCCAGGCGTTGAAGCAGTTGCTGGAGACGCCGGTGATGCTGTTCGCGGATTGAGGGGTTCCCTTGGCCTTCGACTTCGCTCAGGCTGAACGGGGTGGGGGTTGAGGTTCCGCGACCCTAACCCGCATCCGCACCCGGCAGCCGCACCTCATACCCGACATCCGTTCACGCTGAGCGAAGTCGAAGCGCACGCTTGAACCTATCCCCCAGCGCGCGTCCCTCCAAAGCGCGGGACGGCATGTCGGCTGCGATGGGATCGTGGCGTCCGGCGCTCGCACGACCATCACGGTCATGGCCGCCGCTTGCCAACCGCCCGCCGTGCGTGGAACAGAGGCGACATGACAATCGATCGCACCGCCCGCACCGGTCTGCTTTTCGGCATCGGAGCCTATGTCAGTTGGGGCATATTGCCGCTCTATCTGAAATTGCTGAAGGGCGTGCCCGCGCTCCAGGTGCTGGCGCATCGCATCCTGTGGTCGCTGTTGCTGCTCGCCGCCGTGGTGGTGATCGCGCGGCGGGGGCGGGCGATCGTGGCGGCGGCGCGAGGGCGGACGCTGTTGCTGCTGTGCATCAGCGCCGCGCTGATCGCGATCAACTGGCTGGTCTATATCTGGTCGGTCCAGCACAATCATGTGCTGGAGGCGAGCCTCGGCTATTTCATCAATCCGCTGGTCAATGTCGCGCTCGGCGTCGCGCTATTGGGTGAGCGGATCCGGCGGGGACAGGCGGTGGCGGTGGGGATCGCCGCGCTCGGCGTCGCGGTGCTGGCGTTCAGCGGCGGTGGAGCGATCGGCATCTCGCTGGCGCTGGCCCTGTCGTTCGGCTTTTACGGTTTCGTCCGCAAGATCGCGGCGATCGACGCGCTGGGTGGTCTGACGGTGGAGACATTGCTGCTGGCCGCGCCTGCGCTGGCGGTGCTGTTCCATGCCAGCGCGAATGGCACGGCGGCGTTCGGGGCGGACCGGCATCTCGACATGCTGCTGATCCTGGCGGGGGCGGTGACGGCGGGCGCCGCTGCTGATGTTCGCGGCGGCGGCGCGGCGGATGCGTTACACGACGCTGGGGCTGCTGCAATATATCGCCCCGACCCTGCAATTCGCACAGGCCGTGTTGTTGTTCGGCGAGCCGCTCAAGCCCGTCCATATCGTCACCTTCGCGCTGATCTGGACCGGTTGCGCGCTCTATGCCTTCGACAGCGTTCGGGGGAGCCGGACGCCGGTTACGGTGGAATAGGTTCGCGCGGAGGCGCGGAGGCGCGGAGACGCGGAGGTGTCCCGCCCCGCCGCAGGCCGCCTATTTCAACAACCAGGCGGCTTTGTCTGCCGATCGAGATGAAAGTCGCCAGCGCGGCGCGTCCAGACACCTCCGCGTCTCCGCGCCTCCGCGCGAACAAAAACCTATCGCCGCCCGCTCTGCAATTTCGCCACCGCCCGCCGGAGAACGCCGCGCGGCGTCACCCTGGTGCTGGCGGCGGTCAGGCGGTTGAGCAGTCCCGACACCATCACCGCCTGTCCCCGCTCCAGCGCCGCCAGCCCGTCGCGCACCACTTGTTCGGAATCCGAGGCGAAACGGGTGAACAGCGGCGTCTCTGCCATCCCCGCGACATCGGCGAACTCGGTCCTGGTCGGCCCCGGACACAGGGCGGTGACGGTCACGCCCCGGCCCTTCACCTCCTCGTGCAGCGCCTCGGAGAAATGCAGCACGAACGCCTTGCTGGCATAATAGACCGCCATATAGGGCCCCGGCTGAAAAGCGGCGGTGGAGGCGATGTTCAGCACCCTTCCACGCCCGCGCGCCAGCATGGGCGGGATCAGCGCATGGGTCAGCGTCACCAGCGCGCGGATGTTCAGGTCGATCATCCCCGTCTGCGTCGCCAGATCGCTGTCGGCGAAGTCGCCCAGTGCGCCGTAACCGGCATTGTTGATCAGCGTGTCGACCGACAGGCTACGGTCGGCGATCCCGGCGAGCAGCGCCTTCACCCCCTCCGGCCGTCCCAGATCGGCGGAAATGACATGAATCTCCACGCCCGGCCGCTGCGCCAGTTCGGTCGCCAGCGCCGCGAGCCGGTCGGTCCGCCGGGCGGTCAGGACCAGCGTGACGGGCTTCTTCGCCAGCGCCCGCGCAAAATCCGCGCCCAGTCCGGCGGAGGCGCCGGTGATCAGGATGGTGTCGGTCATCGCCGCGCTCCCAACAGGGGCGGCGGCTATTCGTTCAGCCAGCCGCCGGTAAATCCTGCCCGTTGCAATCCCCGCCGCAGATGCGGGTTCCGTCGCATCGTCTTCCAGATCAGGCCGGTCCGCTGATTCTCGATCATCGCGACGATCGGGCCCTGGTCGATTCCCAGATAATCCTTGTCGACCCAGCCGATGCTGGGGACGATATGCCCGTGCTTCAACGGCTCGGGCGGATCGGTCAGCGTCGGGTTGAACGCGTCGAGAAAGCCGTATTTGCCGTAAATGGCCTGGCCATAGCGGTCATGCATTGCGCGCACCGCCGGAATGGCGATGTCGGGGGCGAAGGCAATGGAGGCCGCCGCCGCCGTCGGGGCCAGCGTTCCATCGTCGCGCTCGCCCGGCCCGCGCGCCGAATAGCTGTAGAATTCGCGAGGGACGCCGTCGATCGTCTGGACGAAATCGCCCGGCCCGTCGCATGCGGTCAGCCCCCAAACATCCGCGCCATAGCCGCGCCAGCGCCCGGCATTCTGGATGGCATATTGCCGCTGGGCATGAACCGCGCGACGGCTGTTCTCGAAATAGTCGATGCCCTTGGCGGCCATATAGCCGTCGCGGATGCCTTTGAAATCGACCCAGACATGGCTGTACTGATGGCCGAACAGCGGCGCGAAATGCAGGTGCGGCTCTCCCCAGCGATCGCTCCAGCTCGGCTCGAACCGGCTCGACCAGGCCTGCCACGTACCCTCGGGCAGCGGATGGGTGGGGGAGCCCAGCGCCAGCAGATAGAGCAGCATCCCCTCGTTATAGATGTTCCAGTCGGACTTGATGAACCCCGTCTCCGGGTGCCAGCCCATCGACAGCAGCGGCGCGCGCGGGGTGATCCAGGTCCAGTCGACCGCGCCGTAGATCCGGTCCGCCAGCGTGCGGATGCGCGCTTCCTCGGGATGATCGCCGTCGAACCAGCTCTGCGCGAACAGCACGCCGCCCAGCAGCAGCGCGGTGTCGACCGTCGACAGCTCGCACCGGGCGAAGCGCTGGCCCTTGGTCACGCCCAGGAAATGGTAGAAAAAGCCCTTGTAGCCGCTGAACCCCGTCTCGCCCGGCCCCTGCGGCGCGTCGGCGAAGAATTGCAGTGTGGCCAGCGTCCGCACGCGCGCCTCTTCCCGCGTGATCCAGCCATTGACCACGCCCACCGGATAGGCGGTCAGCGCGAAGCCCACCGCCGCGATCGAGGCGAAGGACGGCGTCGGCCAGCGATCGGGGGCGAGGCCCGTCTCCGCATCGGTGGTTTCCCAGAAGAAGCGGAAGGTGCGCTCCTGAAGATCGCGGATCAGGTCGGGCTGGGGCGGGGGAATGATGCGCGGAGGGCGAACCCGCTCTGCCATTCCGGTACAGCCCGTCGCCAGCGCGGCCAGGCTCAGCCCGCCCAGTGTCAGGACGCGGCGACGATCGTACATGGTCTCTCCTCGCTTCGATCCGGGATGGGCCGGGCCGGGGCCTGTGCGGCGCCCGGCCCGGTCGATCGTCAGAAGCGATAGCCGACCCGGAACTGCACCCGGCGGGGCAGGGTGATCAGCTCACGCGGCAATTGCGTCAGCGGGTCGGTGGCATTGGTGAAATCGTCGAAGCCGCCGAAGTTCTTGCTGTTGAACGCATTGAGCAGGTCGACCGCGAGATTGAGCTTGTGGCCGGCGAAAATCTCGATGTCGTTCTGCAACGTCATGTTGACCTCGCAGAAGGCAGCGATGCCCTTGATGCAGTTCTTGGGTGGATAGACGGTATAGACCTGCACCTGGCTGGGCGTGCTGCCCCGCGTCTCGTCGGTGACCTGGTACGCGCTGCCGCTGCCCAGCGTGGTGATGGTCGAGAATTTGAAGCCCAGCGGCAGGTCGACGATCCCCGACAGGACCAGCCGGTGCCGCTCGTCGCCGGGGCGCGGGCGATAGCCATAGGCCTCGGGCGTGGCATATTGCAGGCTGAACAGGTCGTTGCCGTTCTGCTCGCCCTTCGACAGCGTATAGGCCAGATTGAAGCCCCAGCCCGAGCTTTGCGTATAGTTCTTGTCGAGGGTGAAGAAGAGCGCCTTGTAACGCGTCTTCAGCCCGTCATAGCCGATCAGCACGTTGGAGAAGCCCGCATTGCGCGTCGGGCTGCCGTCTCCGACATTGCAGCAGGTGCCATCGGCGTTCCGGGTGGCGAACAGATGCGTATAGCCGTTGCGCCCCGCGACATAGCTGCCGCTCAGGCTCGCCTGGAAAATCCCGATCCGCTGGCGCACGCCCAGGGTGAACTGGTCGGTAACGGGCGGGCGGGCGTTGTTCTTCACCGCGAACAGCTCGGGCTGGCCGGTCTGCGCATTGGCGATCAGCGAGAGCAGGCCGTCGCGCGTCAGGTAGCGGTCGTTCCACACCACGGTCGGCGTGCCGTCCGCGCGCGGGCGACCGTCGCGCGAGAAGAAGAGCTGGCCATAGGCATATTGCAGGCGGAATTGCTCATCCAGCGTGTTGTTGAACACGTTGCGGTCGTAATAGCGGCCATAGCCGCCGAACAGCACCGTGCTCTGATCCCCCTTGAAGTCATAGGAGAAGCCGGCACGCGGCTGGAATGCGCCCAGGAAGGGCGGGCGGTTGGTCCCGTCGGTGATATAGTCGGTGGGATTGAAATAGGAGGTCTGCGGCAACTGGCGCAGCAGCGCGGCGGCGGCGTCCGGCGTGCGATAGTTGTTGTTGAACAGATTGCTCTCATAATCCCAGCGCAGGCCGACATTGACCTGCAACTTGTCGGTCACGTCCCAGTCGTCCTGGAGATACAGGCCGACCTGCGAGTTGGATGCGGCGATGCGCGGGTTGCCGATGCCGATCTGCGCGGTCGCCGGGAACGAGAAGTCCAGCCCGTTGGTCGGATCGTTGCGGAAATCGTAGAAGGGCTGGACGAAGAAGTTCTTCAGGAACGTATAGTCCTGGAAGGCGAAGCGGATGCCGCCCTTGATGACGTGGTTGTCGATCCCGGTCCAGGTCAGGTCGTTGCGCAGCGTGTAGCTCGCCTGGCTGATCCGCTGCGTGCTTTCCTTGCCGCCGAAGCGGATCACGCCCTGATAGTTGAACGTGCTGCTGTTCGGATCGAGCGAGGTCGGGTTGTAGGTATAGTTCAGATAGCTGGCGTTGAATTCGTTGATGAAGCTGTCGCCGCGATAGGTCCAGCGATAGATATAGGTGTCGACGTTGTTCTTCTTGTTCAGCGCGTTGGAATAGGCGTTGGTCGACGCCCCGCCAAAGCCGGTGATGTCGGTTTCCACGCGCTTGCTGACGATCAGGTCGAAGGTCTGGCGATCGTCGGGGACGAAGGTCAGCTTGCCGAAATAGAAATCGCCGCGGAACGGGCTGACGAACGCGCCCTCATACTGGCCGAAGCGCGCGACGTTTTCGGGCGTGCGATTCTGGAGGCGGACGTTGAACGCGCGATTCTGGTCGTTGCCCTCATAGGCGGCGAAGAAGAACAGCTTGTCCTTGATGATCGGGCCGCCGAGCGAGATGCCATATTGCTTGCGCTCGAAGGCGGGCTTGGGCAGCCCGGCCTGCTTCACGAAATAATCGGTCGAGGACAGGTTGCGGTCGGTATACTGGGCGAAGGCCTCACCATGGAATTCATTGGTGCCCGACTTGGTCGTCGCGGTGATGATCGCGGCGCCGGCCTGTTCATATTCGGCCTTGTAATTCTGGGTCAGGACACGGAATTCGCCGACCGCCAGCTGGCCGAAGGGATTGCCACGGCTGTCTTCCTGGCCCGCGACGCCGCTGTCGAGCACGTTGTTCTTGTAGCTGACGCCGTCGATGAAGACGTTGACCTGCCCGGCGGGCGAGGCCCCCGAGGAGAAGCTCTTGTCGGTCTCGCTGTCATTATAGCGGACGCCGGGAGCGAGCGCTGCGAAGCTCAGGAAGTTGCGGTCGGTCTGCGGCAGGGTGCGGATCTGCTCCTGCGAAATGTTGGTGGCGATTTCGCTGGTCTTGGTTTCGACCAGTCGGCCACCGGTCACGACGATTTCACCGCCCTCGACATTGCTGCTGCCGCCGCCGGCGATGTCCGCCGTGTCCGCGCCGCCGGGCTGGGCGGCGGTGCCGATCGTCAGGTCGAGCGTCGCCGACTGGCCGATCGCGACGACCACGACCTGCGTGACGGTCTCACCCGAGGTTGCCGTCGCGGTGATGCGATACTGGCCGGGACGCAAGCCGCCGAGCACATAGTTGCCCTGTGCGTCCGCGATCTGGCGGAAGGTCTGGTTGGTGCCGGTATTGACGGCGGCAATCTGTGCGCCTCCGGCAGGGGTGCCATCCGCGCTACGCACCTGTCCACGCACCTGCGCGGTCGTGGTCTGCGCGGCGGCGGGCGCGACCAGCATCGTCGCGCTGCCCAGGATCGTGGAGGTCGCCAGCGCCGCGCGCAATGCAGCCGTCATCATCGTCTTCATGTCTGTTCCCCATATGCCGACGGCTGAGATGCTGCGTCCCGCGCCGGTCCATGTTTTTTGGTACCGGACCCGGAACGGGTTCCCGCGACGCGAAGGGCGCGCGGGGCGGGTCGGCTGGGGAGGAAAGGGCGACCCGCCATCGGGCCGCCCGGCATCCTCTCCCGGCACGGAGCCCGCCGGCTCCTGATGCCCGATCCCGGCCTGTGCCGACCGATCATCGTGACATGCCCGTCATCTAGTCCCAACGCCACGAAGGCCTCAAGCGCCCCTTCATGGTACCGGTTACAAAGCCCGGCGGGTGTGACTTTCGAGCAACGGGTATGGTGGTGGCAATGGGTTCCAAAACCGCGCTAAAAGGGGGGGCATGACTGTGGAAATTCGCCGTGACGGACCTGTCGCGATCCTAACGCTAAGGAATAGCCCAAATAATCATTTGGGGCTGGGAACCATTTCCGAACTGGCGGGTGCGTTCGATACCACCGATGCCGATCCCGATATCCGTGCGATCCTGCTTCGATCCGAGGGTCGGGTATTTTGCGCCGGAGCCGATCTGGTCAACGCCAATCCGGTGGCCGATCCCCTGCCGCAGGGGGAGCGCAGCCCCTTCTACATGGCGGCGGCCCGGCTGTTCGGGGTGGCGACACCCGTGGTCGCGGCGGTGCAGGGGGCGGCGGTCGGGGCCGGGCTGGGATTGGCGCTGGTCGCGGATTTCCGCATCGCCGCGCCCGAGGCGCGGTTCGTGGCGAACTTCGTCGCGCTGGGGCTGCATCCGGGCTTCGGCATTTCGGCGGTGCTGGAACGGGTGATCGGGCGACAGCGGGCGGCGATGATGTTGCTGACCGGACGGCGAATTCGGGGCGAAGAGGCGGAGCGCTGGGGGCTGGTGGACCAGCTCGTACCCGCCGACGCGCTGTACGACACCGCGCTGGCCCTGGCGCATGAGATCGCGGCGGCGGCTCCGCTGGCGGTGGCGGCGACTCGGCGGACGCTACGCGGCGATCTGCGTGCGCTGGTCGAGGCGGCGACGGATCACGAACTGGCCGAACAGGCGAAGCTGATGCGGACCGAGGATTTCGCCGAGGGCGTGCGGGCCGTAAGCGAGCGACGGCCGGGGCGTTTCGTGGGACGGTAAGGGGCGGTCACGGTTTTCGCCTCCGTTCCGGCAAGGCCCTCACCTCCGTTCAGCCTGAACGGAGGGGGGAAAGGGGGGAGCGTCGGAACGCGCGACCCTACCCCTTGCGCTTCGCCAATTCCGTCTTGCGGGCGGGCAGGGCCGCCAGGATCGCCTGGCGTTCCTCGGCGGGCTTGGCGCTCCAGTTGGAGATTTCGCGGATCGTCCGCGCGCAGCCCAAGCACCAGCCCGTCGCCTTGTCCATCGTGCAGACATTGACGCAGGGGCTGGCCAGGCTTGGCGGCTGGGGTTCGACGAAGCTGATGATGTCGAGCGACATGATCGGGTTACAGGCCGAACGAGACTTTCAGGAAGTCCGGGATCGGGCCGTTCCAGCCATTGTCGTCCGCCACCTCCTCGCCGCCCGACCGGCGACGGTCGCGGCGCGGAGCCTCGGCACGGGGGGCGCGTGGTTCCTCGAACCGGGGCTCTTCGCGACGCGGACGCGGCGGGCGGGCGCGGGGCTCCTCCGCCACGACTTCGGCCTGGGGCGCGGGAGCCTCCGTCTCGGTCGGGCGCGCACTCCGGTCGCGACGCGAACGACGGGCCGGGCGTTCCTCTTCGGCGGGGGCGGGGAGTTCGAGCCGGTCGATCTTCTGGCCGGTCAGCTTCTCGATATTGTCGAGATTCTCGGTGTCGTCCGGCGCGACGAAGGTATAGGCGATGCCGGTCGCACCGCCACGCCCGGTCCGGCCGATGCGATGCACATAATCATCCGGGTGCCAGGGCGCGTCGAAGTTGAACACATGGCTGACGCCCTTGATGTCCAGCCCGCGCGCCGCGACGTCCGAGGCGACCAGGATGTTGACCTCGCCGCGCTTGAACAGTTCCAGCTCGGCCAGCCGCTGCGGCTGTTCCATGTCGCCATGGATTTCGCCCGAACGGAAGCCATGCTGCTTGAGCGACTTGTTCAGCTCGCGCACGGTCGTCTTGCGGTTGCAGAAGATGATCGCGGTGCGCACCTCCTCCTGCTGGAGCAGCTGGCGCAGGCGCTTGCGCTTCTCGAACGATTGCGCCGCGACGGGCACGACCCATTGCTTGATGTTGATATTGGTCGAGGCGGGACGGGCCACCTCGATCGTCTTGGGATTGTCGAGGAACTTGTCCGCCAGCTTCTTGATCGGCGGCGGCATCGTCGCGGAGAAGAGCAGGGTCTGCCGCTGCGACGGCAACTTGGTGCAGATTTCCTCGATATCGGGGATGAACCCCATGTCGAGCATCCGGTCCGCCTCGTCGATGACCAGCATCGAACAGCCGGTCAGCAGGATATTGCCCCGCTGGAACAGGTCCATCAACCGGCCCGGCGTCGCGATCAGCACATCGACGCCCTTTTCCAGCGCCTTGACCTGGTCGCCCATCGACACGCCGCCGATGAGGAGGGCCATCGAAAGCTTGTGGTTGGCGCCGTATTTCTCGAAATTCTCCGCGACCTGCGCGGCGAGTTCGCGCGTCGGCTCCAGGATCAGGCTGCGCGGCATCCGCGCGCGGCTGCGCCCATGCGCCAGGATGTCGATCATCGGCAGCACGAAGGACGCGGTCTTGCCCGTGCCCGTCTGCGCGATGCCGATGATGTCGCGCATCATCAGCACGGACGGGATGGCGGAGGCCTGAATCGGCGTCGGCTCGGTATAGCCGGCGTCGTTGACCGTCTTCAGGAGTTCGTCGGAGAGGCCGAGATCGGCAAAGCTCATGCAGTTTTCCGAGATATGGCGGGATGGGAATCGCCCCGCGCTCGCCCAGCAGCGATCCGGCGCTTGCGGATTCCACGATAAAAGTCAAGGTTTCTCCCGAATCGGGAGCATCCGGGCGACGCGATTCGGCGTGTGGGCCGCCCGGTCAGGGGATCGGCGTAAGCGCGCGGAATTTCTGGATATCGCAGGTCCGACCGGCGCGGGTGCGGATGGGATCGCGATCGGCGCAAATCTGTCCGTCGGGGCCGGGGCGGATATAGAAACTGGAATAATAATCGATCTGGCGACAGGCGCGGGCCAGCTTGGCGCGCACCCGCTTGCCGCCGGTCAGGACGATATCGACCGTCCCGTCCTCGCCCGGCAGGGCCCCGGCCAGTTGCTGAGCGGGAATGCAGCGGGGGCCTTTGCGCTCCTTCCAGCGGGTCGGCGCGATCGGGCGGATCGCCGTGCGCGGCACGCGGATTACGACCCGTTCGCGCAGGATCACCTGGGCATATTGCACTTGCGCGGGCGCATCCGCCGCCCCCAGCAAGGCGGGCGTCGTCAGCGTCATCGACGCGATGGCGGCGAGGTTTCGATAGCGGCGCAACATGTCAGCAGGAGCCCTTCATAAGCCCCATCGTTGAACGCTTTATGAACCTGTCCTAGTCGCATTCGCCATGACGCCTGCCCAGACCGCCCTGCTCCACGCCCTGTCGCCCATCTTGGGGGAGAAGGGGATCGTCACCGACCCCGCGCTGATCGCACCATGGGAAGTGGATTGGCGGCGTCGCTTTTCGGGTCATGCCCCCGCCATCCTCGCTCCCGCCGACAAAGGCGAGGTGCAGGCGGTGCTGCGCGCGGCGGCCGAGCACCGCGTGCCTCTGGTTCCGCAGGGGGGGAACAGCTCGATGGTCGGCGGCGCGACGCCACCGGCGGACGGGTCGGCGCTGATCCTGTCCACCCGACGGATGAACCGGGTTCGGCGGATCGACACGGGGTCGGCGATGATCGTGGCCGAGGCGGGCGTGATCCTGGCCGATCTGCACGCCGCCGCCGAAGGGGAGGGGGCACGCTTTCCGCTGACCCTGGGGGCCAAGGGCAATGCGACGGTGGGGGGGCTGGTCTCGACCAATGCGGGCGGGACGCAGGTGCTGCGCTTCGGGACGATGCGCGGGCTGACCCTGGGCGTGGAGGCGGTGCTGCCCGACGGGACGCTTTACGACGGGCTGTCCGCGCTCAAGAAGGACAATCGCGGATATGATCTCGGCCAGTTGCTGATCGGCGCGGAGGGGACGCTGGGCATCGTCACGGCGGCGGCGCTGCGGCTCGCCCTGGCGATCGCGGCCAGCGCCACCGCCTGGGTCGGCCTGTCCGACCCCGCCGCCGGGCTGGCGCTGCTCCGCCGGTTGCAGGCGGCGAGCGACATGATCGAGAGTTTCGAGATCATGCCCGCCGAAAGCCTGGCCGCCGCCGTCGCGCATCTGCCCGGGGCGCGCAGCCCGTTGCAGACCAGCCACCCCTGGCATGTCCTGATCGAGGCGGTGACCGGCGATCCCGCCGCCGATCCAGCCGCGATGCTGGAGGCGCAACTGGCCAAGGCGCTGGCCGAGGGCATCGCCGCCGATGCGGTGATCGCCGCGTCGCAGGCGCAGAGCGAGGCCTTCTGGCTGCTCCGCCATTCGCTGTCCGATGCCGAGCGGGCGCTGGGCCCGGCGGTGCAGCACGATATCGCTGTGCCGGTCGAGGCGATGCCGCGCTTCATGGTCGAGGCGGCGGCGGCGTGCGACGCGCGCTTTCCCGGCACCCATGCCTCGGGCTTCGGTCATCTGGGCGACGGCAACATCCATTTCCATGTCCGCGCCGCCCCCGGCACCGATCGCGACCGATTCTATGCCGAGCAGGCGGCGACCATCACCCGCTTCGTCCATGACCTGGTGATGGCGGCGGGGGGGACCATTTCGGCGGAGCATGGCATCGGCCAGATGAAGCGCGACGAACTGCTACGCCTTTCCCCTGAAAGGGTTAGCGCGATCCGCGCGATCAAGACGGCGCTCGATCCGCACGGTCTGTTCAATCCCGGCAAGCTCGTCGCTTGCGCATGAGGCTCCGGGCCCATAGACACGGGGGCACGACGCGCGGCCGGGGGGCTCGCGTGGACGAGTTTTTTGGAGATTATCATGGCCAGCGCGCCGTCCCTTCCCCTTTTCTATAACGGCCTGGAGCCGCTTTCGAGCGAGGCTCACGCCAACTTCAAGGTTCGTCCGCAAGAGACCGCGCCTTTCCTGGTCGGCCAGCACGCGATCCCCGTGACCGTCGATGAATTTCCGCTGGTGCAGCGTTTCATGCCGATCGTCTTCTCGGTCGGCGACCAGCCGATCCCGCTGGCGCTGATGGGCCTGAACGAGGGCGTGAACGTCTTCGTCGACGACGAAGGCCGCCTGACCGAGACGAACTTCTACGTCCCGGCCTATATCCGCCGCTATCCGTACATGCTGGCCAAGCTGCGCCCCGAGTCGGAAGAGCTGTCGCTCTGCTTCGACCCGACCTCGCCGACGATCGGCGCGTTCGACGAGGGCGATGCGCTGTTCGACGGCAACCAGCCCAGCGAGCTGACCAAGAACATCCTGTCGTTCAACGAATCGTTCGAACAGGCCGGTGCCCGCACCCAGAACTTCATGACCGAGCTGACCGAAATGGGTCTGCTGATGGACGGCGAAGTCTCGATCCAGCCGGAAGGCGCGGACCAGCCCTTCGTCTATCGCGGTTTCCAGATGATCAACGAGGAAAAGCTGGTCGACCTTCGCGGTGACCAGCTCCGCAAGATGAGCCAGTCGGGCATGCTGCCGCTGCTCTATGCGCATCTCTTCTCGCTGTCGCTGATGCGCGACATCTTCGCCCGCCAGGCGCAGCTCGGCAAGATGCCGCAGCCGCAGCTCCAGCCGCTGGGTTGATGGGATGCGCGGGCCGGTCGTTGCCAGTCCGCGCTACAGCCAGGTCGCGATCGTCTTTCACTGGACGATCGCGGCGCTGGTCGTGGTCAATCTGGCCATCGGACTGCTTCACGAAAGCCTGTTGCCGGGGACCATCCCCCTGCACAAGGCGATCGGCCTGACCGTGCTGGCGCTGACCGCCGCGCGGATCGTCTGGCGACTGGGCCATCGCCCGCCGTTCCTGCCCGCCGAAATTCCGGTTTGGGCCCGTGGCAGTGCCCATGCGCTGCACGCCACCCTCTATTTTCTGATGATCGCCATGCCGATGACCGGCTGGGCGATGGGATCGGGCCGCGACGTGCCGCGCCCGGTCAGCTGGTTCGGCCTGTTCGACGTACCGCCCTTGCCGATCGGCAAGGCCGCCGCCGGGGTCGGGCATGAGGCGCATGAGATTCTCGGCTGGGTGATGCTGGCCTTGGTGGCGATCCATGTCGCGGCGGCGCTGCGCCATCATTTCCTGCTGCGCGACGGCCTGCTCGCCCGGATGAGTTTTCGCGCGCGCTGATGGTCCCCCGGATAGGGGCTTCGACAAACCAGACCCGGCCCAAGACCGCCGAGGGGCGAATAGCCCCGCCTATGCCCTTGGCGACCAATCGTGCGTATCGAAATCGGGATGCTGGAACGAGACGATTTGGGCGAGATAGGCCGCTGCCTCGGGCTCATCCACCGGATGTTCCGGTAGCTTCGCCCATGCTTCAAAGTCCGCGATCCGTTCCGGCGAAGCCAGTTGCTCTTTCAGTTCGATCGATCGCGGTTCGTCCATCGCGCCGATCGCAAAACTGATGCTTTCCCCATATTCAAAGGTGAGGGTGTCCCGCAAGTCCGACAGAATCCGCGGCGCACCTTGTTGGAACTCTGAAAATGAGCAGGCTGGCCCCTGGTCCAGGTCACCGCATCGCGTAGAGCGTTGACATAAGGACCGAACAATCCGCCCGTGGCCTTCTGGCACATTCGGCAATGACAGATGGAGGCGTCGCCCAAAGGCCCCTCGACACGAAAGCGCACCGCTCCGCACTGGCATCCTCCGGTGCTGGCCTGCATATTGGTAATCATGGCGGGAGCGTTTCACATTCGCCCGGCGGCCGCAATGGGCGGTCTTCCACCAGCCGTGACGAAAAAATGACGAATTGTGCTGGGCAGGGTTGAACCAAATAGGCCCCTTCTTATTTATATCCTGTACGGCGTCGTGTCCCCCCTTTCGCGATGTCGTATGACACGCTTTCAGCGTGTCTCCTCCCTGAACCTTGGCCACCTCGCGCTCTCCCCCTTGCGCGAGGTGGTTTTTTGTTCGGGCTATTCCGCCGCGAGCGAAACCGGCTGGCCCAGCGCCTCGGCGGCCAGGGCGGCCAGCATCGTGCGGACCATCGCCACCGTCGCGTCGAAGCCCGCACCGGGGGCCTCCAGCGCGCTGTCGAGATAGAGCGAGCGGTCGAGTTCCAACTGGATCGCATGGATGCCGCGTCGGGGGGCGCCATGGCGCTGCACGATATGGCCCCCGGCATAGGGCGCGTTGCGGGTCACGGCGATGCCGCAAGCCCGCGCCTCCGCCTCGATCCGGCGAACGAAGCGGGTGTCCGCCGTCACCCCGTGGCGATCCCCGATCACGATTCGGGGCACCAGGTCGGCGGCCCCCAGCGGCGGCATCGAATGAAGGTCGAGCAGGACGGCGACGCCGAACCGCGCCCGTGCTTCCGCCAGAGCCTGTTCCAGCGCCTCATGATAGGGGCGGTGATCGGTCGCGATCCGCTCGGTCATCTCGGCATCGCTGAAGCGGCGCGACCAGATGTCGCCATGCCCGGCGACGCGGCGTGGGACGAGCCCCAGCCCGCTGCGCAACTTGGCCGAGGCGCGCCCTCGTGGTCGTGCGCCCAGATCGATGACCGGATCCCGCTCGCCCTCGTCGCGATTGAGGTCGATCCAGGCGCGGGGCAGGGTCTGGACCAGCATCGGCTCGTCGGTGCAGGCCCCCTGCGCGACCAGATCGATCAGCCGGTCCTCCAGCCCCATCACGGCGGAAAGCGGCACGCGCAACGCCTCGATCAGGGCATGCGGATAATCGCGCCCGCCATGGGGCACCGAGATCACGACCGGGCCAGTGACCGGCCCGCCAAGGCTTTGGAAAGATGCGCCGGGGATCGGGCTTGCCATTGCCCATGAGCCTAGGTCGGGGCACGGATCGACGCAATGGTCTGGAAATATTAACCACCTTTTCGCTAAGCTGATGGCCAAGATGGATCGGAATCACGACATGTTTCACATTCTGCTGGCCGAAGATGACGAGGTCATGCGCGAATATCTGACGCGCGCGCTGACCCGGTCGGGATACCGGGTTTCGGCGGTCGATCGCGGCACGGCGGCCCTCCCGTTGCTGGAGAGCGAGCGGTTCGATCTGCTGCTGACCGACATCGTCATGCCCGAGATGGACGGCATCGAACTGGCCCAGCGCGCCGCCGCGATCGTCCCCGATCTGCGCGTGATGTTCATCACCGGCTTCGCGGCGGTCACGCTGAAGGCCGGGCAGGCGATGCCCAACGCCCGCGTCCTGTCCAAACCCTTCCACCTGCGTGACCTGGTGATGGAGGTGGACCGACTTTTTCACACGGATTCGGTCGACGGCGCAATTTAGGGGTTGCCAGCCCGATCGAACCTGCTAATTGGCCCACCTCCGGCGGGCGTGTAGCTCAGTGGTAGAGCACTGTGTTGACATCGCAGGGGTCGCAAGTTCAATCCTTGCCACGCCCACCATCGAAAACCCCGCTAGGCCAACGGCTTAGCGGGGTTTTTGGTTTTCAGGCTTCCGAGTTGCGCGTCAAGGTTTTGCGTGCCTTTTGCGTGTCATGCCGAGTGGAACATCCGGGTCCACGGGGGCCTCGAGGGCACTAGGGCGGCTGCGCCAGCGGATTGGGAGCGGCAGCGATGGCGTGAAAATGCCAGGCCGTCACGTCCGCCGCCGCCGTCCATCGGGACCGACTTGCGTGGGTTTTGCGTGAAGCGGCGTCGACATCTTCCGCGCCAGCTCGGAGGCAATGTCCTCCAGCCCCTGTCGGGTCTCGGAGAGATAAGCCGGACTGAAGATCACGTAGCGCCGCGTCGACTGAGGCAGCACCACGTGTCCGAGCGCCAACGGGATCTCCTGCTGCGAGACGCCGCGCTGTGCGATCAGGGTCGCCATGCTGTGGCGCATCAGCTTGGGGCCGAAGCCGACCGGCACCCCGAACCGCCTTGCCATGACGCTCCATGCCTTTTTGACGTCTGCCACGGGCCGCTGAACGACCCAACGGTCCTCGTCCTCCTCTGCCACGCTCTCGTGACAGACCAGCCGGTCGTCCGTCGCCTCGAGCCAGTTCGCCAGAAGCGATGTGACGGGGAGCGCCGGTCGGTTTTTGCGCGTCTGGATCCGCCCCGCTGGGTTGAGGTCGAGCACGCCGGCGTCGCGGTGCCATTGCTGCCGGTCGGGCCGCACCGAGATATCGTAGAGCGCGTCCGGCCGCGCTAGCGTGCAGATCGCACCGATCAGGTAGCGGCGCAGTGGCATCAGTCGTGCCGGATGCGCCGGGCTGAGCTCCGGCTCTCCTTCCGCCGTATAGTCGAGCATCTCGGCGATCTGGTCGAGCGAGAGGCGGAAGTTGCGCTCCGGCGTCACGGCGGCGCGGGGCAGGTGCTTCAGTTCGGGCACCGCCTCCATACGCTTCACGTTGAACCGCAAGGCTGCCTTCAGCTGGATGATGCTCTCCTCGACCGTCGACTTCGCCCGTTTGCGGGTCGACACGGTCCATTCGCCGGTCTCCGGGTCACGCCGCCGCTGGGTCACGGGATCGATCTCGGTCCCCCATTTTCGAAAACGCATCAGCCATTCGGCGTCCAGCACCGTCGGCAGCACGGGTTCACGCAGTACACCGATCGCGATCTCATGGTCGATGAACCGGTTCACCAGTTTCAGCCGGGCGCGGATCGCGTCGGCGCTGGCCTGTTCGGCGCCGTGCAGCGTCCAATAGTCGGTCATCGCCTGATGAACCGTGTAGGACGCCTTGTCGTCATCGGCAGGCTGGTGGAACGCCAGATAGTGACGGTCGAGCACCTCGATCGCTAGGCGAAGATCAGCCGTGCGCGTGCTGCGTCGCTGCATCCGGCCGGTGGCTTGGTCGTACCAGCAGACGTAGAAGTTCGGACTGGCAACCTCGCCGTCCTTGCCCCGGACGTGATCGAGGTGGAATTCACCCCGGCGGTAGAGAACTTTCGGTGCCGGCACTGCGCTTTTTCCTTCAGGATTTCGCTTCGCGCCTTTCCGAGCAGGTTCACTGCACCCACCAGGGTAAGGAGGTCGAGATCCTCCGACTTGAGGTTGATGCCCCGGTCCGTCTGGATCGCACGGGCGATCTTGCGGTCGAGCCGCAGGATGGCGTCGGCGGTTGCCGCGTCGATCATGTCCTGGGGGAGGACCGGGCCGGTCCCCGGCGTCATCGCGACGGTGCCGCCGGCGTCCGCGTCGATGCTCATCATGTCTTTTCCTTCCTGTCGTGGGTTACCCCACGTGCAGGGCCTTCTTCTCACCCGAAGCGGTCGTCGGTGATCTTCAGACGATCCGCGATCTCGCGTCGCGAGACAGTGACGCCGACATCGGCGGCGATGACCGGCCATTCGGCCAGCGCGCCGCGCGTTCGGTCGATGATCTGGGCGATGACGCGATCCGACAGGCCATGGCGGCGGCCCAGCGCGAGGACGTGGGCGCGGGTCGGGGTGCGGCCTTCGCCTTCGACCGCGAGATAGTGTTCGCCGCCCGGGCCGACCGAGAAGGTCAGATCATAGGCCGGGGCGAGGCGCCACTCACCGCTCGGTCCCATCAGATAGCTATGCTGCCGGGTATGGTCGTCGCGATTATGCGCCAGGACGTTGAAGACCATGCGGCGGAAGGCTTGTTCGACGTCGCCGGCATGGCGGGTGATCGCCATGGTCGCACGCAAGAATCCGTCATAGTCGAGGCTCGGCATCTCGGACGGGGCTTCGGCTGCCCCGGCGAGGGATACCATGTGCAGCCGGCGTCCGGGGGCCGGTCGGTCGAAGCGGCGCGTCGCGAAATAGCCAGGCCCGTCGCGCTCGGGCAGGACGCGGGATTCCGCGATCGTCAGACCGGCGGCGCGGGCCATGCGGGCATAGGCTTCCTCGACCGGGCCGATGTCGACCGGGTCGCCGGTCGCGCGGAACTTGACGATCCAGGCGTCATGGCCGTCCGCGGCCTCGCCGACGCTGATCGCGCCGTCGGGGGCGAAGCCGACATGGACCTTGGGACGAGCGCCGCCCGACGCGCCGCCCAGCGCCGCCAGCGTGTCGACCAGTGCGCCCTCGTCCCCGGCGAGGAGCAACCGCGATTCCTCGGCCAGGGCATCTAGGTCGATCGTCCCGATCGCATCGTCAGGCGTGGTGGCTGGCTGATAGACCAGCGCGCCACGGCCACCGGCGCCGATGATCGCCAGTTGATCGACCGGGTTCAGCGTGTCGAACTGGACGTCGATCCTGGCGAGGCGACGCCGCAGCAGCAGCCGTCCCCAGGCATCGGGCAGGCTGTCTGCCAGGAAGCCGTGCAGCCCGCCGAACGACCGGCTCCGCGCGGCGTGCAAGCCCGGCTCGGGAGGATAGAGCAGCGGGGCAACGAGCAAGCCGCTGCGGATCACATCGGGAGACCATTCGAGCTGGGCGACGCCACCGGCCATCACGACTCGCCCCGCTTGCGCGGCCGGCGCGGAATCGTCGAACGCCAGTGCGAGCCCCAGCGGTGCCCCCGGCCTCAGCTTCACGATGGAATCCTCGACGCGGCCCGGCGGCGGCGCTTCGGCGCGGTGCGTTCGGTCATCCGTTTTTGCTCCAGCAGGGCATCCATCGAACTGGCCACCGGCTCCGGGAAGAGGGTGAACAGATCCTGCTCGCACCGCAGCGCCACGGCCGCGCGGACGAGGTCGTCGATCGACGCCTTGCCCTCGGCCTCGAGGCGCCGCCAGGTGCGATAGGAGACGCCGGCGCGGGCCGCCGCGTCGACTTGCGTCAGGTTCATCGCCAGGCGACGATGCTGTATCCTCCGGCCGAGATCCGCCGCGATTTCACCAGGTGTGTGCAGCATCGTCCAAATATGGCCCGTAAAGCGAGATCGCGCAACATTGATGGCCATATTTGGACGAATGCAGGCTCTTGCTATTCTGCGGCCTTAGCCAACGACTGGTCATTGTCGGCCGCGAGATCGACGATGCGGATGTTACCCCGGTGCGTATCGATCAGACCAGCCTTGTTCATGTCCGCCAGTTCCTTGGCCAGCGTTCCGGGTGTTTTTCCACGCTTGCCTTCGATCTCGTCGGAGATTGCGGCGAGGACCGGGGACGATGCCTTCGCCGCGTTGAACGCGCCACGGATCGCGTCCCGTTCGATGACGGTGCCTGGCTTACCGCCGTCGAACGTCGCGAGCAGGGCTAGAACGGCGCGGCGGAGCTCGGGTGTATGCAGGGTCGCCTTGCCCCGCGACGGCGAAGGGGCCGCACTGAAGATGCCGGGGAAGTCCGACGTGATATCGTCATAGGCGCCGCGCTTGTCCCGGAGCAGCGCGCGAGGCCGCAGATCGGCGCCGAGCGAGTTTGCCTTGGCCACCTCGACGATGACGACGTCGCGGTCGGTCAGGCCGGGATGGGCGGCGCGAACGGATTCCAGGTCCTCGGACGGTCCGGCGAGCCGGACTTCGACGACGGTACGGGGCGTGGTCGACCACATGGCCGAGCCACGCAGCCGCTCGATCGCGGCGTCGTCGGCCTTCTTTGCCGCGTCCTTCGGCGTGTGGCCGATCACCGCCCAGAACATCTTCTGCCGCCGTGACAGGCGATTCAGGTAGAAGAGGAAGTTCGTCGTCGCCTCGGAATTGGCGAGTTCGAATCCCGCCATCGACACGGCGGAGTCGAGAATGACCCCGACGATCCGGTCCTCGGGGCGACCATTGTCCTCGGCGCGGGCGTTCCAGTCGTCGAGGAAGGATTCGACGCCCTTGAGGACAGCGCTTGGCTGCCATCCGCCTGCTCCCCGTTTGAACAGGCAGGGATTAGGCTCCGTGAACTCGGCCGTATCCATGCTCAGGAACGCCATGACATGGATGCGCCGGCACAGCGCCGCGACGTCCTCGTCGGAGCCGCCGGACTGGTCGATCATGCGGCGGGCGATCATGCCGATGCGCTGGAGCACATGCTCGCGCAGATCCTCGGCGGTCAGGACCAGCACGTGGCCGCGGACGTTGACGTCCGCGCCCAGCCACTGACGCGGCGCCTTGTCGCCGGCGGCGGCAACATGCGCCGCGAGCCAGAGGAGAAGCTGCGTCTTGCCGGTCGATCCCGCGCCGAACCAGATCGTGGCCCCGGTGGCAGGCATCAGGCCCTCGACGGCATAGTCCATCGTCTGTCGGTCCGATGCCGCATCGACAGCTTGATAGTGTCCCTGGCGTGCGCGGACAGTCCAACTTTCTCCGGTCATCTGGCGGTTCCCCCTTTAGGCAGCTGAGATACGGTCGGGTCGTTAAAGTCAGGCTTACGCACAGCGACCGGCGATCCCGATCGCTTTGTCGAGGGCACGCAGATGTTAACCGGATCGCAGGGATTGGGCAGTATAATAGTTGTGGGGGTAAGGGGGTGGAGGCGATGAGCAGTGGGAACTGCACAGCGACTACACCCCCTTACCCCCACTTAACGCCAAGCGTTCGCGTTCTCATGATCGATACGTCGATCAGCGAACAGCCTGCCATTCGGCCATCATGAATGCCCGAGCGGTATAGATGAAATCGTAACGACGCGGTCCCCGGTCCTTTCTGACGGGCATGTGACCAGGATTGTCGTTCACCGCGATGATTTCGGTGGGCGGCTTCGCCAGTTCGAGGCACATCTCGCGCCACAGGGCGTCTGCCTCTTCGTCCGTCATCGTCGGTGGTCTCATTTCATCCTCCTCCACACAATCGGTCCTTCCTCATCTTCCTCCGTGCGAAAGTTCCAACTTTCGCGCCAAGGTCTCGGCGGGCGTCAGCGCGGGCCCAGAAGATAGAAGAAAGGCAATTGAGCTAGGTTCGGAAGTGCTGGGGTAACTTTCACCCCAGGATGAAAAAGAATGAGTGAGATTGCCTATTACCGTGTGTCGACCAGCGGTCAGACGATCGAGGCGCAGCGTAGCGCGTTGCTCGGATCGATCGTCCAGCCCTTCGACAAGGAGTTCTTCGATAAGAACGTCAGCGGCTCGGTGCTGACCCAGGACCGGCCCGGCTTCGCCGCGTTGCTCGAATACATCCGCGAGGGCGACAGGCTGCACGTCACCGCTATCGATCGGCTCGGCCGCGATGCGCTGGACATCCAGGCGACGGTGCGGGCGCTCATGGACAAGAAGGTTGAAGTCGTGGTGCCCACGCTCGGTACGATCACGTCGGGTGTCGGTCTCCTGGTCCTCGCGGTGCTGGCGCAGATCGCGGAGATGGAGCGCGAGACCATCCGCGAGCGCACCCAGGCCGGGCGTGATCTCGCTAGGAAGTCGCTCGCCGCCACCGGTCTGACGCATCGCGGCAAGCCGAGCCTCGGACGACCGCGCAAGGCGGATCCCGTCGAGGTCATCGCCTGGCGCATCACGAACGGGGCGAGCCTGTCCGTCACCGCCAGGCACTTCGGCATCAGCGGGGCGACGGTGAAGCGCTATCTAGCGTTCACCACTCCACCCCCGACCCCGGTCCCCCCAGCCCATGGGGGCGAAGGCGCGGTCGTCGTGCAGCCCATCACCACGGTCCGTGCCGAGATCCGGGACGTGGCTGACGGTCGCGTCGCCGGTTCCAACGCTAGTCGATCCCTCGACGATGTACCGGTCTACGTCGGTCCCCCGCCACTGGCGATCGACGTCAGTCAGAAGGGCGTCGAGACTGTCGTACCCGCGCCAGCGGGTGACGAGGGCAGCGAGCCGTTTGTCGGGGAGATCGACGTTCCACTGTTCCCCGATCTTCCGGAGGGGAGGCCGGGTGACACTCATCAGCGCGGCGCGGAGGTCGGCCAGCAGGCGGTTCCGCTCGATGGCACTGTGGTCAAGCCACGGCGCCGCGTGACGTCGACGCATCGCGTCAAGGACCGCAGGCGCGTCGGCAAAGACGTCGGCGGACACCCGCCAGTCGGGAGCGTCGGCAGTGTCGATGACGAGCCCATGCTTCCCTTCGACAACCCGCAGGGTGGAGTCGACAAGGAGCGCGGCGGCTAGGGCCGCGATCGCCTCGTCACGCGACGAGAGTGCCGCATCCCTGACCGGTTCCGGGACGGGCGGCTGTGGCGTCGGTTCGATGGGAGTAGAAGGCTGGACCGGCGGATTGTGACCCAGCAGGCCCCCGATGAAATCCCGCCACGTGCGGCCGGTCTTCTCGGCGGGCGCAGTGACCGGCGGCTCCGTCTTCTGCGCCTCGGCCAGAGCGCGCAGATAGACGGGATGGGCGCCATAGGCGCGGACGTGCTTCAGTGTCCGCGCTGCGCCGGGGTCGCCATCGGCGGCGGCACGCGTCAGGACCTCCGTGCCGACCGATGCAAGGTGCTTTGCGGCAGCGGTCATCCGCTTGGCCTGGATGTCGGCCAGAACGGCGAGGCGCTTCTGCGCCATCTCCGCCAGGGCGGGCGTGGTCAGAGCGGCGAACTCGACGCGCGTCACGCCGGGCACACGATATTCGGTCACCGTGCCGCCCGGCGGCAGGATCGGTATGTCGTCCGTCATGATCCGGTCGAACAGCGCCTCAAGCGTTGCCCGCGGGTCCGGACGGGCCGGCTCGAGCGTGCGAGCCGGTGCAGGGCGTTCGATCAGCGGCGTTGCAGCATCCGCGATCGCCTCGACCTCTGCCCGGGCCGTTGTGACCGCCGTCCGGTACTTGGCCAGCACCGGGGCATGATCGCGCTCGATGGCAGCGATGCCGGCGAGGAACGCCTCGGCTGCGTCGGCGCGGGCGGCGATCGCGGCGTTCGCCCGCTGCTCGGCCGAGTCCGCCTTGCCTTCGCCGATAGCCTTCAGGATGCGGCGGCAGACGGTGATCGTCTTGTCCGGCCGGGCGCGTGCCATTGCCAGCGTGACGTCGTACTCGGCGCATTCGGCATCATGCTGGCGCAGCACCGCGTCGGCCACATCGAGCCGGGCGGTGAGATCACGGATGGCGGCGACGTGGGCCTGATCGACACCCGCTCCCTCCGTGAACCGACGCTCCGCCTCGGCCAGCCGGCGGCGGAGGGCGGTGCGGGCCTTGGTGCGCTCCTCAGCCGCGGTCCACGCTTCGCAGAGCAGGGCCGACCAGAGGAGCTCGGCATTGTCGATGCCCGTCGCGGTCGGCACGCCGACGGCCTCCAGCGGCGCCGCACGGGTGCCGAGTGGCTTCTGCCCGTCGCGCTCGCACCCCAGCGAGCGCAGCGTGCCTGGATGGAACTTGCGGGTGGCGCCCAGTCGGTCGAGTTCCTCGTTGCACCGGTCGGCGAAGAATGCCCGCATCTCAGCCACCGAGGTGCTGCCATAGTAGCGATGGTTACCGCCGTCCGGATCGCGAGACCATTCGGCCACCTTCTTCTGTGCGTACGGATAGCGGACCCGGCGATGCTGTCCCTCGACCTTCTCGGCGATCGTGAAGTCCCAACGGTCCCCGATCTTCCTGGCGGGTCGGTCATGACAGGCGAGGTGCAGGTGGTGATTGCGGTGGTCATTGTGATGATCGGGCGCATGGATCGCGGCGACGTACATGATGCCGGCCGAATCCAGCCGGTCGCAGATGGCTTGGGTGACCGCTCGCCGACCCGCGGCATCGAGCCCATCGGGAAACTCCGCCGTCAACCGGTATTGCGTCCGTCCGCCACGTCCCTTCGAGACCCTGACAGCCGACTTCTTCTTGCCGGTCCCCAGGATCGTGGCGAGCGTCTCCGCCAATTCGCGCGCGGCGGCACCGTCGATTGCCAGATCATCGAGCGGGATGGCGCGGGCTTTGCGCTTGCCCCTGGCGGTGGCGAAGACGGCGGCAATGTCGCGCACCGCCTCGGGGACATCGGGCGCGGCCGCCAGCGCCTGCCAGGCGCCGCGCGACGCATTCTCCGGCACCAGCGTCAGCCGGTCCACGCCGGGCGTGCGTTCGCACTCGTGCACGGCCTGCCAATAGGCTTGCCGTTCCAGTGGGTCGGGCGAGATGTTGGAAAAGACGGCGCGCTTGCCATCGATTGCCTCTGTCGCGGACGGTCGCACCGCATAGCGATCGAACCAGTCCGGCGAGATCGTGACCTCCACCGCCCCGGGACGGTCGATATAGGCGTCGTGATCCTTCGCCGCCCCGGCCTCCAATCGCCTGGTTCCCTCCGACGTCTTGATCTGGCAGCCGCCATCGCTGGTCTTGCTGACCGGCTCGAAGGTGAAGTTGAAGGTGACCTTTCCGTCTGCCGAGACGAACCGCTGGTGGAAGGCACCCGGCACCGCGAAATTGGGGGAGCGCGACCAGCGATTGCCGTGCGGCTTCCGGTCCCTGACCGCGTCACGGACATCCCGCCGGACCCGTACCGTGCGGCCGAGCGCCTCTTCCTCCTCGATCGCCAGCAGGCGTCGCAACCGTGCAGAACAATGACCGATGGGACCGAGGGGACGCTGGATCGACATAGCCGGGCTCCTGATGCCCGCTATGGTACAGGACGTGAATCACGGTGAGAATCACCTCCATGTCGATTTCCCCGAGGTGGCCCCGACACCGACGGGCCGCGCCCCCGGCGCGCCCTTGGGGACGCCGACCCCGGCGTCCCGGCCTCGCCTCGCCGCATGGCGACGCACGCAAAGGTGAAGGATTCACCTTAGCGGAATTGCGCCTCCCTGAATCACGCTGTTCACCGCTCCGCCTCAACGGAGCGTTCGGACCGGTGTCAGCTACTGCTTGAAGCGGTGGTCGCGGTGCCACCGCACGAAGTCCGGGTGCGGTCGGCTCACCAGATGCGCGGGCAGGATCGCGCGCCCGGACGGGTTCACGATCAAGCGGACGCTGTCGGGATCGTTGACTTGGCGCGACACCAGGATGCGCATGTCATCGTCGAAGCCGATCAGGCCCCGGTCGAACATCCAGTGCGCCGTGCCCGACAGCGCCATGCCGTTGCTTATGATGTCGGGACCGTTCGCCTCGACCGGCCGGATATGGGCGGCCTCGACCTCGGCACGACCGCCGCCGTTGATCAGCTTTAGCCCGGTGACGGCGCAGCGCTCGTCATAGGCGCGCAGCACGATACGACGGAACACCCGGTCCCGGACCACGCGCGAGACCAGCGTTGCGACCCGTTCGCGGGCTTCGTCGAAGACGAAGGGCGTGCGATCCTCCCGGACGGCGGCTGGAGGATCAACGTCGTCGGTGCGCGGCAGCAGCGGGCTGGTGTCGTCGAGCCCGGCCGAGACGATGCCCTAGAAATACCCGTGTGGGAGATGGCAGTGGCTCCGATCGCGGATGGCGTCCCCGTCCGGGTTTCGCAGCCCCCACGAATTGCGCATCTTCGGATGTCCGTCCTGACGATAGCCGACGAGCACGTCCGCGTGCCGCTTGGAGCCTCCCCGCGGCTCGCGCGTCGGCACGGTGCCCCCATTGTCGTCCGCCGCTGACACCGTGTCTGGAAATTACATCGCAAGTCCCAGGCTACCGAACTGGAAATCGCTTCAAAGCGGAGCACCGTCAAACTATAAGAAGACCACGTCGCTGGAGCGAAGCTCGCAGCGCCGATGCAAGCTGGAGCACGATTTGTCGGTTGGTACGGTCATCTATCTCGATCATCAGGCGCACACCCCGATCGACCCCCGCGCCCTCTCGTCGCTGAACGACGCGTACGGGCGCTACGACTTCAATCCGCACTCCTCCCACGGCCCCGGTGAGGCGACCAAGGCCGCGCTCGAAGTCGCCCGGGCCGAGGTGGCCAGGACCATCTCGGCGCAGCCGGGAGAGATAGTTTTCCTGTCTGGCGCAACCGAGGCCAACAATCTGGCGTTCGGCGGCGTCGCCGCGTTCCTGCTTGAAGGGGGACGCAACCGCCTCGTCGTATCAGCCGGCGAACATCCCTCCGTCCTCGCGGCGGCAGAGTCCCTGCCGGGCTTCGCGGTGGATAAGGTTCGCCTCGCCGCCGACGGCCGGGTCGACCTAGACCATCTCGCCGACCTCCTGGGTCCGGACGTCGGCCTCGTGTCGATCGCGGCGGCGAACCACGAGATCGGCACCGTCCAGCCGATCGACCAGATCGCCGACCTCGTCGAAGCGTCCGGCGCGCTGCTGCATTCTGATGTCGCGCAGGCGCTGACGAAGGTCCCGTTGCAGGCGGCGAGAATGGACTTGGCCAGCCTATCGTCACACAAGATGGGAGGGCCTTCCGGCATCGGGGCCCTCTACTGCCGCCGGCGCCTGCGACGCCGGCTCGCGCCGCTGCTCAGAGGCGGCGGACAGGAGGGCGGTCTGCGGTCCGGCACCGTGCCCGCACCCCTGTGCATTGCCTTCGGTACCGCCTGCCAACACGCCGCTAAGGAGATGGTCGAGCGAGAGGCGCGTGTCGGCGAACTCCGCGACAAGCTTCTGACCGGATTACGCGCGCTCGGCGGTCTCACGGTCAACGGCGGCCTCGAGCATCGGCTCGCCGGAAACCTAAACGTGAGCTTCCAAGGAGTGGACGGAGAGGCTCTCGTAATGGCCGTAAGGCAGAGGATAGCGCTCGCCACTGGTTCGGCCTGCACATCCTCGTCGCTGGACCCCTCCCACGTCCTGAAGGCGATCGGTGCCGACGACCGCCGCGCCAGGGGAGCGGTCCGCATCAGTCTCGGGCCCTCCACCAACCGTGCCGAAGTCAGCACCGCCATTGACGCGCTTGCCGAAGCGGTCACCTCACTGCGATCTATGAACCGGAAGGTAGCATGACTCCAGCCCGAGAGAACGAGCAGCCCACGCTCGACGTCAAGATCAGGGGGATTATCGACGAGCTCCGCGACGAGTATACGCAGCCCGACGCGGCGCCCTGGATCATAGGCTTCTCCGGAGGCAAGGACAGCACCCTCCTTGCGCAGCTGGTCTTCGAGATGCTGATGGACCTCCCGCCCAGGGCACGGAAGCGGCACGTCCACGTGGTGGCCAACGACACGCTGGTGGAATCACCCATCATCGCGCGCCACCTCGACACCGTCCTCGACCGGATCGAAGCGTGCGTCGAGCCGCTCCGCCTGCCGCTCACCGTGGCGCGCACAATGCCAGAGGTCGAACAGACGTTCTGGGTGAACTTGATCGGTCGCGGCTATCCCTCCCCCAGCCGGATGTTCCGCTGGTGCACGGACAGGATGAAGATCGCACCGACCAGCAAGTACATACGGCAGCAGACCGAGTCCGCGGGCAGGAGCGTCCTTCTGCTCGGGGTTCGGGCGGCGGAGTCCCCCCAACGTGCCGTCAGCGTGCATCGCTATCGCAACGGGGGTAAGCGGTTGAATCCGCACAACAGCCTCGAGAAATGCTTCATCTTCAAGCCTATAGTCGACCTGTCGACTGACGAGGTCTGGCAGGTGTTGCTGCAGTCCGATCCGCCATGGGGAGGGAGCCATCGCGACTTGGTGACCATCTACCGGAACGCCGGCGGCGGCGAATGCCCCCTCGTGACGGACAAGGAGGAGGCACCGTCCTGCGGCACCAAGTCCTCGCGATTTGGATGCTGGACGTGCACGGTGGTGGAGAAGGACAAGAGCGCCGAGGCGTTCGTCGACGCCGGTCACGAGGCCCTGGAGCCACTGCTCGAGATGCGGGACTGGCTCAAGGCGCTGCGCGACGACAACAGCAAGCGGAGCCCCACGCGGCGCAACGGCTCCCATAACTTCGTGGGGAGCGGCCGCCTCATCCCCGGCCCCTTCACGCTGCAGGCGCGTCGCGAAATCCTCGACCGACTGCTCACGACCCAGGCCGAGGTCGGTTTCGAATTGATCCGACAGGACGAGATCGACGCCATCCACCGCCATTGGGTGGAGGATGCACTCGCGCCTGCCGTGGGGAATGCGGCATGACGCTCATGGACGACCGCCTTCCAGCAATTGTCCCGAGTTTGCTGCTCAACCGCTCCGCGAGCCTGGGAGCCGGCAACCGCCGCACGCTGTTTGCGAAGTTCGACGAGCTGCTGGCCGCCCCCGAGCTCCAAGGTCTTGACGAGCCCCGCGCGGCCGGGGACTCGATTACGGATCGAGGCCCAGTTCGGCTCAGCCGCATCCGGCTCAGGAACTGGCGCTCCTTCGAACGCGCCGAGCTCCGTCTCGGCGACGCGGATCCTGCGCGTCCCCTCTTCATCGTCGGTGGCCAGAACGGTTTCGGCAAAAGCTCGATCCTCGAAGCGTTCGCGTTCGGGCTGTTCGGGCGGCGTGCCCTCGTCGACCTCGCACCGCTCATCGGCGTGACGACCGGCCGCAACTCTTTGCGTCGATCTTACGCCGCGGTCATGGAACGCGTCCTGCACCGAGCGGAACGTTCCAGGCGCGAGGGCGCCTGCGCCGTCCGGCTGGACTTCGATACCGCCGACGGTCCGATCGAAGTCGAAAGGAAGTGGTACTTCGACGAGTCCGGGTCGCTCATCGAAGCCGACGAGGAGCTCTTCGTCCACGTCGGCTGGAACCGCGAACTGCTCCGCGCCCCGGACGGCGCGGAGCCGTTCGGCTGGCTGCAGGAGCAGGTCGAGCACAGGATCATGCCCGCCGGCCTCGCGCCGTTCTTCGTCTTCGATGGCGAGCAGATCGAGCGTTGGGCGGACCGCAGGCTGTCCGACCAAGTGAGGACCGCGATCGAGAGGGTCCTGGGCTTGGACGACGTCGTGGCGCTGGCCGACGACCTTCGCGCCTACGCCAAGGATCGCGAACGCGGCGCGGCCGCTGGTGACCCGGACGAACTGGTCAAGCTCCACGATCGCATCGGGCGCTTGAGGAATACCATCGCCAGCGCCGACGAGCGCCTCGTGGCCGTCAAGGAGGAGGTGGAGCGAGAACGCGGTCTGCGCGAAGCCGCTCTGATCGCCCTGGCCGTCACAGCCAACGGTACGCACGCCGACCTCCAGGCGTCGCTTGAGCACAGCCACGCGCTCGAGGTCGAGAAGGCGCGGCTCCGCCGGGAACTCGCCGCCGTCCTTGCCGAGTTCGGCCCGTTCGCCGTGATGGGTTCGGCACTCACGTCGCGTGTTGCCGACGAGGTCGAGCGGGAGGGCCAGATAGCTTCCACGGCGGAACTTGGACGAGCCGGTCTGGAGGAGGTCTGGCATAGGTTCGCAGCGCTTCACCCTCCTTTGGATCGGTCGGTGGCGAAGGCGATGCGCTCGCGCTTGGAGCGCGCTTGGGCGGGCGACGGCGCAGCTCCCGCGGGCGCCCCCGTGCATGTGCATCTCGCCGGTACCGAGCATCGCATGGTCGCTAACCGCCTCCGGAGCGCGGGAGCCGACGCGGTCGGGCGGGTGGGCGCCCTGCGGACGGAGCTCGAGCAGGTCAGCGGCGAGGTGACGAAGCTTGAGATGGCACGCCTCGACGAGCAGCGCCGGCAGGCGGGGCGAGAGGACGCTCAGCGAGAGCTGGTGGAAATTGCCGCACGGCTGGAAAGGGCAGAGGAGCAGCGTCGCGGCATCGAGCGCGAGCTGTCCCTCCTGGAAGCCTCTCTCGAACCCGAGCTCCGTGAACTGCGCGAAGTCGAAGGTAGACTTGCAACCCTGGCGCCGAAGACGAAGGGCGCGTCGGCCGCGCGCCACCTGGCTGACGAGCTGGAACGGTGGATCGCCGCCCAGGCGGCGTCCAAGTACGACCGCTTCGCCGAGGCAGTGAGCGAGTGCTTCAGGCGACTGTCCCACAAGGACCAGATCGCGCGGGTATCGATAAAGCGGGACGGATCCGTCGCGCTGTTCGACGCCAACGGCCACGACGTTACCGACTACAGGCTGTCGGCCGGAGAGAGCCAGCTGTTCGCCCTGTCGCTCATCGCCGCGGTCGGAGCGGTCGCCAAGCGCGAGCTGCCCTTGGTGGTCGACACGCCGCTCAGCCGGCTCGACTCCCAGCATCGAGCCGGCGTCATGAAGATGCTCATGGAGCGCGGCGGTCAGACCATACTGCTGACGCAGCCCGAGGAGATCGGCCATCGGCACCTCTCCGCACTGGCGCCAGCGACGGCGGGCGTCGTACGCATCACCCACCGCCTGCAGCTCGGCTCAGGGGTCGGCGTCAGCGACTTCGCCGACGGATACGTCGAGGAGGTGGCCGCGTGAACGTCCCTCCCGCTCCAAAGCTCCTCAGCCTCTCAGAAATCGGCCGGATCGATTTCCGCACCTCCCGTTCGGGAGAGACCGCGACGCTCTCGCTCCTGAAGGCGCTCGAGTTCCAGTACCGCTATCAACCCGCGCGTCTCGCGATCGCCAAGTCCCTCAGTATCACGACCCCTCCGGCCGCCGTCGACAACCTTGACGGCAAGGTGATCCGCGGTGAGACCCTCTTCGGGGCCGGGGCGGAGGATCTCGCTTCCTGGATCAGCGTGATCACCGGCTACTCGAACACGGGCCCGCTGGGTCGCCGGGAACTACAAGACGCTGTGGCCGCTCATTGGGCCCGCGGTGCGGGGCTGCTCTGGGACGGCCTGCGCAATCGCGCCGATCCCCTGCTCGAGGCGGCGGGCCAGGTTCTTCAGAGGCGGTGAAGCCCGGCCCGGCCTTCAGGCGGCGCCCGTGAACTCGAGAAGCTCCGCCCTGAAGCGGTCAGCGTAGTCGCTGGTCTTCGCGGTCTCGAGCAGATGGTTGCTCCACTTGCCCGAGTCCGACGACGACAAGGCGGCCAGCCTCGCCACCACGCTCTTCCCATCCGTGAGGCGCATGCGCTCGAGGCCGCACCGCGCGGAATCAGGTCGCGTGTCGATGAACTCCCGCCGCACGAGGCGCCACGTCCGTTTGACCTCCCGCATGAGATCATCCCAGGCGACGATGCCCTCGGCCTCGACCGACGCCTTGATCTCACCGAGTACCGCGCCCCGTGGTGCCGATCGCAGGAACCGCGCGCTGTCGATAACCTTGCAGCCGCTCTTTGGCGTCACCTTGTTGACCAGGTGGTTGTACGTCATCGAGGCGTACTTCAGCAGAGCCGCCTGGAAGAACTGGCGCACCACGGTCGCCACCCGCTCCGCGATCTCGCCGTCAGACAGCTCGGCCGAGGAAAGGATGCTGCGGTCGCGGCGTATGAGCTCCGCCAGACCGCCGTGCAGGATCAGGACGTTCTCGATCTCGTGCTGACCCAGGAAGATCAGACCCTCCTCGGCCTCCTGGAGCCTGAAGATCGTCGTGCGACATTCGAGCAATACGTCGATCGCGCCGTAACCGGCCGCCTCCTCGCCGTCGATCAGGCCGAAGGTTCGCCGGTACTGCGGACGTCTGAGCCTCACCTCCTCAATGACCGCGTCGGCTCCTCTGGACAAAGACGTTGGCGGTTTGAACTCCAGGAACTCCCTGATGCCCGGCTCGGTGAGGCCGTAGAAGATCGTGGCGTCGGCTTCCGACTCGACGTAGACGATGACCTTTCGCGCGTAACGATTGTCGATGGCCTCGTTGTCACCAATTTCCGAAAGACGAGGCATCAATTCATCTCATCGATTAGGAAGCCGCCCTTCGTCAGGCCAACTTCTGGGTTCTCGTAGTCAAACGTCTTGATCAGCTCGCGGTCGTGCGTCGAGAAGAACAATGACACCCCGGGTTTATCCACAAGCATCGCCTTCAACTCACGGAACATCCTGTTCACCCATCTCGTGTGCAGATGAAGCTCTATCTCGTCGATGAGCACGATAGTGTTGGACGTGCTGTAGCTGAAGATGCGGCCGAACATCTGCAGCAGCGCTCGCTCGCCATGGCTCAAACCGGCGAGCGGATGCGGACCGTCCCTCGTCGCGACGTAGGTCGTAAGTTCGGCGCGCTCGGGCCTGAGGATCGTCTTCCCGCTCTCATCCTCGAAGACGTGCCTGCTCACGCGGTCGAGGAACGGCTTGACGTTCTCCTCGCCGAGCCACTCAAGCCATACGAAGAGGCTGTCCACGGTGGTACGCCACTCAGGACCGTCGTGCCCGAACCGGTACACTGGCGAATAGCCCCAGTCTTCGGGAGGTATGACGACCCTCTCGCCTTGGGGCGCGACAAGGGATCGGTCAGCAGGAAAGTAGAGGACGGTGGGCAGGAGGCTTGGTTCATCCGTCAGCGACCGCGTCTTGTCGCTCTGCCCCTCGCGGATGGTCGTGAAGAGCCTACGGCCGAGGTCGTCGGTTCCCGGAAGTACGATCGGCCCCTGAAGACCGCTCGTCAGTCCGAGCCGCACCCACCCTTCGGCCTGGACCTGATCCGCTATCTGATCCTCGGTCCAGAACTTCAGCGGCGCGTCGGCGCCGGTCCATATCGACAGCAGGACTGTCTGGCTCGCGCCATCGATCTCCCAGGACGCCCGGACGTCAAGCTGGGCCGCACCTCCATGCCGCGGGTTCGAGAAGCGTCCGGCTACGGGATCGGCCATGAGACCGAAAAGCCCGTGGATCGATTCCATGACGGTCGTCTTGCCCATGCCGTTGGGCGCGAGGAGCATGTAGAGGTTGCTTGGACCCGGGCTCGAGCCCGGATCCGCGTCGGCGGGAGCGGTCTCCCCTATGAACGAGAACTCGCGCTTGCCGGATCTGAACGGGCCGACCTCGCTGAGGGTCAGTCCGACCATCTTCCAGTCGCTCACCCGGAGGCTCATCGCAAATCTCCCATGGCGGCCTGGATGTCGCCGGGCAGTATGCGACAGCCATGCGCCCGCACCGTGCTCTCGCCGGTGAACCGCACAAGCATGTCGCCCCGCTTCTGCAGCGCCTCCGCACCGCCCTCGTCCAGGATGATCCGCGACTCCGCAGCCTTCTGGACCGTCAAAGCGATCCGGCTCGGGATGTTCGACCGCAGCAAGCCCGAGAAGGTCGCCGCTTCAGGACGCTGCGTCGCCAGCACGAGGTGGATGCCGGAAGATCGAGCCTTCTGCGCCAGCCTGATCAGCGGCGTCTCGACATCGCTCTTGGAGAAGAAGAGGTCGGCGAGCTCGTCGACCACGACGACGATGCGGTGCATGCGCGCACCCAGCGCATTTGCTTCGTCGATGTCGCGAGCGTCGAGGGCGCGCATCCTCTCCTGTCGGACGCCCATCTCCTCGACGAGATCCTCGAGTGCGACCAGCGCGGCGTCAGCCGTCGTGACGACGCCGCCGGTGCGGAGCCGCGGGAACTTCGAGTAGGCGGAAAACTCCACCGCCTTCGGATCTATCAACAGGAGCTCGCTCGCGGCGTCGGGCGCCTCGATGAGCGAGAGCAGCATCGCGTGCAGCGTCATGCTCTTCCCGCTGCCGGTGGTGCCGGCGACGAGCAGGTGCGGCGCGTCGGCAAGATCCCGCAGGAGCGGCGTCCCCATCGCATCCGTGCCGAGGCAGAGCGGAAGCCGCATGGCGCGTGCCTGCGCCGAGGAGAGTTCGCCGCGCAGATCCACCCAGGAGACGGTGCGCCACGTCGCCGGGGGCCTCGGGACGAGAAGGTGGACTTGCTGCTCGCCCGGCGCACGGGTCTGGGTAATGGCATTGTCGTCCAAGCCCAGCGCGAACGCCAGCTTGGCGAGGTTGCGCCGGAGGCGGTCAAGATCCTCAAGGGAGTGGAGGTCGAGGGTGAACCGGGTGAGCCTGGGTCCGTCGCGCACCTCGACGACGGTGGCGCCGACGCCGAGCTGGCCCAGCACACGCGCGAGCCTCTCCTCGCCATCGGCGGTAGCGGCCGCCGCCTCGTCGACCGCGCCTTCGTCGAAGTAGAGGTCGTCCAGCATGTAGTCGACGAAGTCGCGTTCGCCGTCCCATCTCGCTCGGATGTGGTCCAGACCCCGCCTGACGTGCCGCTGCAGCAGATCCCGCAGCAGCTCGTCGTCCTCCGCCACGTCCGCGCCGTGGTAGATGGAGAGCATGGCTCTCATGACGTCGGTGAGGTCGCCGCCGCGGCCCCTTCCCTCCCCGATGAGCTGGGGCGCGTGCATCTCGACGCCTCCCGGTCGGGACGAGAGCGCCTTGTAGCGCTCGGCGTCGGGGGGTTCGGGTATACGGAGCGACTGGGCAAGCGCGATCCTGGCGGGGAGCCACTGCTCCGTCCTCTGCGCGAGGCCCTTGCGAAGGACGGACTGCAGAGTCTCGCGATCCTCTCCGGACAGATGAATCCGATCAACCACGTACGCTCTCCGGCATGAGGCTACCCTGCGAGATTCCGGCCCCGTCGCCGAAAGGATTCTCGATCAGGTACTCGGTCGCGACGTGCGGCAGCAGCATGCGATACTTCTCCGCGTCGATCTCAGCGTCCGTCGGGAGCACGATCACCTGCTCCGCGACGCGGGGATAGTAGTCACGGAGCATCCTGCCCTGGTTAGCCCGATCGATGCGCCCGAGCGGAGTGTCGACAGCGACCGGCATCACCACCCCCGACGTGTCCTTCAGCGCCCAGAGAAGCGCCGTCGCGGCAAGCTGCTTGAGGCCGCTCGAAAGGCTCGATCGACCGATGCGGTCACCAAGGCGACCGTAAAACGTGAGCGTGTAGCTCTCATCGATCGCGACCCTCTCGACCACCTCATTGTCGTGCAGCAGTGACTGGAAGCGCTCGTTGATCCGATCCTCGAGACGTCCTCTGAGCGCGGAGCGCAGCCCCTCCCTCAGGTCGACGAGCGCCGCGCTGATCTTGAGGATATGGCGCGACTCCTCCTGGTTGCGCAGTTCCTCGTCCTCCCGGGCGCGCAGACCCGCCAGGAGCTCGGCCGCGTTCCGCTCTCGCTGATCGGCCTCGTCGAGCTGCGTGCGGTACCGTCCGATCGCTTGGTTGTATTCGGCCACGCGGACCTCGAGCGCGGCGACGGCCGCCGCGGCCTCCCTGTACCGTTCGAGGGTCGTCTGCGAGCCGACCTCCAGCTGCATCATCTCCTCTGCGAGGTCGGCCAGATCGCCACGGAGGCGGCGGACCTGTGCAAGCAGGGCCACCTGGCCACGGCGAAGGTCGCGGCCGGCCGTCGTCCAGCGCATGACGTCGTCCAGCATGCGCTGCGCGTGCAAAGCGTCGAGGGAGTCGAACGGGCCTCCCGTTCTGGGCGCCGCGGTTAACCCTGTCATGCGCTCGGACAGGAACGCCACCACCCTGCGTCTCTCATCAAGGTCGACGGGCAGATCGATCTCGTCCAACCACCTCGGTAGCGCGCCCACGATACGGCCCGACACGTCGTGCGCGTTGCCACCGAGCGACTTGAGGCGGTGACGGAGTGCCTCCTCAGCCGCGACCAGAAGCTCGAGGTTGGCCAGCATCGGAGCGTCGGCCGGCGCCCTCTCGATGATCTCGCTCTCCACGCGCGCGAGGTCGGCGCGCAGATCGCCCTGCCGCCGTTCTAGAGCCTCGCGCTTGGCCTCCGACGCACCGCCGCTGAGGTTCTCGCGCTTGATCAGCTGACGCCGCAGATCGGCCTCGTCCACATTCAGAAGCGCATTCAGCCGCTCGAGCTCCTGCTGTGCGATCTCGCGACCATTCCTCAGCCGCAGCAAACTCTCTTCGGCCTGTTGAATCTGTTCCCGCAGACTGTCGCTTAGCATGCCGCGACCCCGGTCGGCCGCGAGCTTGCGCACCTCGCCGGCGAGACTGTCCACGAAGGTGATGCGAAGCAGACGATCAAACTGGGTCTGATAGATCCCGTCGGCCTCGGCGAGGCTCTTAATGTCTTCACCGTCGAAGAAGAAGAAGCCGACGAACTCCCGGGGCATGAACTCCTCGAGCCGCTCACCCGCCGCGAGCCCGGTCAGCCGAGCCTCACCGTCGGTCACGACCAGCCCCTCCTGGAACCCGCCGCCGCTCGACGTCCAACTTCTCGTCGCGGTTATGATCCTCCCGTCGGGCATCTCCCACGTGGCCCCAACGTGGGCGGTCACCGGCACGCCGGTGCTCTGCGCACGATGACGCGCGCGCCTGTTGATGACGCCTGACCAGCCGCCCTCGTCGCCGAGCACGTAGGCCTTCGGTTGCAGCTTGCGTGGCGGGAAGCCGACGTGGCGCAGTCGGTCGTCGTCAGTGCCGATGAACAGGAGCTTCATTGAATTGAGAAAGCTCGTCTTACCCATGCCGTTCCTGCCCCAGACAAGCACAATCGGCCGCTCTGGCGTGGTCACCGACAGATCGATGGAGACCGCGCGATCATAGGCGAAGATGTTGGAAAGTTCGATCCGGAGGAAACGCATCAGTCCGCGGCACCTTCCCGCATCTCCTCCTCGATTACCGCTGCGATGTCTCGCCGCAGAGCCGGACGAGCGCCCCAACCGTGGAGATTCCGATGATCATCTTCTAAAGCAAGGAGGCGCCGCAGGACGCGGACAGGCACACCGTGTCTGCTGCTTACCTCCATCAGCTGTTCCTCAAGAACCTCGTTTGTCGCCACCCGCGTTTAGACCTCGACTGTGAGTGCGAACTGCTCGCCACCGATGCCTACCACAAGCACCGGTTTCGACAAGGATCATACCGTCCCTCCACTGAAGCCACGCCATTTAGTTCGCGCATGTTCCCGCAAGACGGCGGTTTACCGCACGCCAAGATGGGCAATCAGAGCCTTCGCAGTAGGCGACCTCCGTCCCCCGCAGGTCGTCATTCGCACTGTCGAGCGAAACCCATCCCGTTATGAACGAAGGTCCAGTTTAGCCCTTGGCCGCCCGAAAGCGGACCAGCGGCTCTCCACCAGACTTTCCGGTCCGCACTTGACTGAAGCGCATCCCCAAACCCAGCAATTCCCTCTTTGACGCGTGCGCCTGCCATGAGCGAACGCCCTTTTGCGAAAGCAGGTGATCATGCCAGTTCATGCACGCTGAAGAAATCTGCGTTCGCGGCCTTGGCAAACTTCGCCCCCATCCGACGAGCCAGCCAGGCATCCGCCCGCGCGATGCCGTCGACCACATCCTCCGCCGGCTTGCCGTCGATGTGGATCAGTTCGCGCGGCGACAAGCGGAAATGCCCCCGAGATTCCTGCCGGGGCAGGATCACGGCGCGGTTGCCCGCCTTGCTCAGCCAGAAGCGGCAGTCGGTCTGGACATAGCAGCCCTCGTCGCGCGGCAGGTAGACCGTGATCCCGGTCCGCCCGAATCGACCGTCCGCGGTGGTGCCGAACTCGAGCGCGACGACGTCGGTGCTGGACAGGGCCGCCGTCCGCGCCATCTGGGCGCGCTCTTCCTGATCGAGCGCCTCACCACCCGTGACGACGACGCCGTCTTTCAGCTTGCGGTTGCCGAGCAGAAGCCAGGTCGCCGCAATGGTGTAGGCGCGGAGGATGGCGTCGTCGTGGTGGGTCATGGTCGCTTACTCCTGTTTTCATCCCGCAATCCGGGATCGCCTTCGCCTCCTCTTCATTCTGGCGGGCGGTCAGTGACCGACCCGCCACCATTTGATCGCGGGCGCGGCGACGTTGTCGATCGCGCCGCGCAGTTCGCGCAGGTCGTCCAGGCTGCCGCCGAACCGGTCGGCAGGGGAAGCGCCGCCCAGCGCATCGAGCGGCAGGTCCAGCACATGGCGGATCGCGCGGCTGTCGTGGTTCAGCCGCCATTCCAGACGCATCAGGATGTTGATGAACAGGCGCAGCCGCTCCACGCGAGCGGTGTCCGTTGGCGACCGCAGCCGACCAAGATGAACCATGTCCTCGGCTTCGGCGCGGTCGATGTCGAGCAGGCGCATGGCATAGCCGGGATTGATGCCATGGGTCAGCATGATCCGGCCGGCGAGATCGACCAGCGCCGCGCTGTCTCCGTCCTGTGTGCCGGTCACCGGGATCCCGCCAGATGGTCGGCCCACATCGCCTCGACGATCGCCTGTCCGCGATCGTGAATCATGTCCTCGTCGTACAGGCCCTGGCGGATGCCGAGACCGGTGAGGCGCCTGGGCACGATCAACGCGTGTGCGTGGAGCGGGAAGGCGGCGTTGATCGTCCCCGGCGCATGCAGGATCAGGACAGACGCGAGTTGGCGATCCCGGGCAAACCGATCGTGCAGGAAGGCGCGCGCCCGCTCCCAGCCGACATGCACCCGGTCGACGTCGCCGAGCGGCAGCGTCAGATAGGTGAGCAGCGCCTTCTCGCGCTCGACGGCATACGCGTCCATCTGCCCCAACAGCGTCGCCGGATCGGCGAGGCTGTCGTCGGCGCCTGCGGGGAGGAGCACCTCCAGCCGCTCAACGTTGGGCGACCAGGCGGTGAGATCCGCGCCCGCGACGGCGGGGCCGAGATGCGCCTTGCGATAGCCGAACTCCAGCGCGCTGTTGACGCGACCGGCGTAGCCCCGGCGCAGGACAGCAAAGACCGTCCCCGCCGGGGACGGCCCGGACGGGTTCAGATAGAGCCAGCTCTGCGGATCGGCGTCGGTCGGCGTCGGCTTGACCGGCAGCTTGGGGGGCTTGCGCGCAGCCATGTCAGCGTCCCCGCCGATAGGTCACGATCCGCACGATCTCGGCGGCCGCGCGGCAGACCCCGTCGCAGCGCTCGTCCCAGGTGACGAAAGGAGGCGTCGTCTGCAGCGCCAGGCCATCGCCCCGGATCTCCACGAAAGCGCCGGCCCGCTGCGGCACCAGCCACAGGCTGTCGTCGCGCCGTCGCATGAAGACGAGGTCAGTCATCGTGAACGGCCCGTCCGGCCCGACCAGCGCGACATCGACCGTGACCGGGTTCATCGTCTCCGGGAACAGCCCGGTACGCACGAGCATGACGTCGCGCCCGAAGCGGGTGCAGGCATCCTCCATCTTCATACCGAATAGCGGCGGATCGCAGGGCGTGGCGGCGATCAGGAGATTGGCCGAGGCGATGTCGAGCACGCCAGCGGGCAGACCGGCCAGTGCGCCGATCGGCACGGGTGCTTCGTAGAGGGCGGTGAGCGGCAGCGACAGGACGCGCAGCGAGGGATCGAGCGACGGCTTGATCGGGGAGGTCAACATGTTGGGCACTTTCAGCGAGAGGATCACCGGCCCGTCTCGGGTCCGGATCAGGCCGCCTGTTTTTTCATTCCACCGGCAGCTTCGCCGTGCGCAGCTGCTCTTCCCTCGGTACGTCTGATTGCACGCGTTGCGACGTGCCATTACCCTCGCGATATGACCCTTCGCCTGCGATCGATCCTTGCTGCGGCTGCAGCGACCTTATTGGTCGCCGCGGCCCCGGCCGGTTTCTACGCGCGTCAGGCGCAGCCGATCTGGCACAGGATTGCCGGTGCACCGACCGGCTTGCGGCTTGAGGCACCGGATCGACAAACGCATGTTCTCGCCCGCTACACGGAAACGGAGAACACGGACGGCGAAGTCACCCTGCGCGTGCGCGGCAAGCTCGGAACGGGCACCGTGTCGCTCGGCGCTGGCGTTAATTCAGAACTCCTCTGGGCACCGGATTCCAGAGCGTTCGCGGTGACGACCAGCGATGGCGGGGCGATCGGCCTCTATCGCGCGATCGTCGTCGCGGCGGGACGGAACGGGTTGCAGGTAACGGACCTATCGCCGCTCATCCGCTCGGCGTTCGGGCACCCGGTCAAATGCGGCTGGCGCGAAGATCCCAATGTCGCCGTCGTTCAGTGGCAAGGCGGATCGCAGAAGGTGATCCTCGCCGCCGAGATCATGCCCCACAGCAATTGCGACAGCTTCGGCACCTTCAAGGCCTATGAGGTCGACTGGCGCGCGAGGCGGATCACCCGGACCTTCGACCAGATCGAAGCCAAGCGGTTGTTCGGGCGGTCGATGGGCATCGAATTGCGCAATGCTCCCAACGAATGCATTCGATCGCCCCGGCGGTGCTGGGTCTCCACGAACCATGAGCCGGACCCCAGCGCCAAGCCGTCAGAAACAACAGCGACCCGACGTCGGCCGCGGCCATGAGGAAACCCTTCGTTCAAAAGGACATAGGCTCGAAAATCGTCTTGCGTGTGTTTTGCGTGGAAGCAATCGCCCTTCACGGCCTGTTCTCGTCGCGTTCTCTCGCGTTTGCGCGCTCGCATGGCGCAAAATCAACGACTTAGGCGGTCCCATCTTCGTTGACATCGCAGGGGTCGCAAGTTCAATCCTTGCCACGCCCACCATCGAAAACCCCGCTAAGCCAACGGCTTGGCGGGGTTTTTGGTTTTTGGCGATCCGGCATAGCCCATCGCTCGGTTTTGGCGGCTTCTTGGTATGGCGCCGCTCCCCATTGTAATGCCTCTGGTGCTCAGGTGACTGTCAAAGCTTGGGATGCCTTCTCCAAATGCGGATGAGGGATGTGGGTGGTTTTTGCGTATAACGGCATGATGACCGACGCCTTCGACCGCGATCTTGCCCGGCTGGCCAGCCTTGTGCCGCCCGATGCCCTGAACGACCTGGAGTGCCGTGTGGCCTCGGCGATCGAACCGGGGGCGTTGGCGGGCGAGGGGGTGTCGCTTCGGGGTATCGCCTTGGCGGGTGGGGCCGCCTTGCTGCTCGGGCTGACCGGGGGGGGCGTGATGGCGGGGCGGATCGAGGCGAAGGCGCGCCCCGTCGCGCTCGTCGCCCTGGATGCGCGCCTGGCCCCTTCGACCTTGTTGCTGGGGCGGTGATGCGGCGCAACCTGCTGACGCTGGTGATCGCCTTCGTCGCGGCGTTGGCGGGCGTGGCGATCGGGTGCCGTGTCCTGATGCCCGCCGAGCCGCCGGCGAGCGATCTTCATGCGCTGGTCCACCGCGACATCCGGCTCGACCCGGCGCAGAGCGTCGCGCTGGACCGGCTGGAGGCGCGGTTCGCCACCACCCGCGCGACGCTGGAGGCGCGGCTGCGCGGGGACAATGCGCGGCTGGCGGCGGCGATCGAGGCGGAGCATCGTGACGGGCCGCGGGTCAGCCAGGCGATCGATGCCGTCCATCACAGCATGGGCGACCTGCAAAAGGCGACGCTGGCGCATGTCTTCGCGATGCGCAGGGTTCTGCGTCCCGATCAGGCGGCGACCTTCGATCGGCTGGTCGTGGCCAAGCTGACCGATAGCGATCGTTGAGCCGGGGGCGGTGAGCCGCGATCTGGCGGGACTGGCCGATGGCGATCTGGTGGCGCTGGCGCGGAGCGGGCGGCCCGGTGCCTATGCGGTGATCGTCACGCGGCACAAGACGGCGCTGTACCGGCTGATCCTGGCGCATGTCCGCGATGCCGACGAGGCGTTGGACCTGGTGCAGGAAAGCTTCGTCGCCGCGCACGGCGCGCTGGCGCGGTTCGACGAGACGCGGTCCCTGCGTGCCTGGCTCAGCCGGATCGCGCTCAACAAATGCCGCGACTGGGCGCGGCGGCGGCGGGTGCGCGCGATGCTCGCGCGGGTCCTGCCGGTCGAGGCCGCCGCCGAGATCGCCGACGACCGGGTCGGGGGCGAGGCGGCGGCGATCGACCGCGATTCGCTGGCGCGGACGCTGGCGGCGCTGGACCGCCTCCCCGATGCGCTGAGGGTGCCGTTGATCCTGTGTACGATCGAGGGGTTGAGCCAGGCGGAGGCGGCGGAGGCCCTGGGGCTGAGCGGCAAGGCGGTGGAGCTTCGCATCCGCCGCGCGCGGGCCGCGCTGCGCGATGCGATTCCCTGACCGCATCATGAGGGAAGGCCGCCGGGCGGGCGTATAGGGGGTATGAACGACATCGCGATTTCGATCCGCCGCCGTGAGATGCTGGCCGGTGGCATGGGGCTGGGCGCACTGGTCGCGCTGCCCGCCTGGGCGCAGAGCCATGGCGGCGGGTTGGCGCACGGATCGACGGCGATGCCCGGCGTGCGTCCGGTGCTGAATGGGGCCGTGCTGAATGGGCCGGAGATCACGCTGACCGTCGCGCGGCAGATGATGATGATCGACGGCAAAGCTTATCATGCGATCGGCATCAACGGTTCGACCCCCGCGCCGCTGATCCGCCTGCGCGAGGGGCAGCGGGCGAAGATCACCGTCATCAACACGCTGGACGAGGAGACCTCGATCCACTGGCACGGGCTGCTCCTGCCCTTCCAGATGGACGGGGTGCCGGGGATCAGCTTTCCCGGCATTCCGGCGGGCGGGCGCTTCACCTATGAGTTTCCGGTCGTCCAGGCCGGGACCTATTGGTATCACAGCCATTCGGGGTTGCAGGAGCAGGAGGGGCATTACGGCCCCATCGTCATCGATCCGGCGGGGGCGGACCCAATCGCCTCGGACCGCGAACATGTGATCCTGCTGTCGGATCACAGTCCGCTCCACCCCCATGCGATCTTTCGGCGGCTGAAGCTTCAAGGCGGCTATTTCAACTATCAGAAGCAGACGGCGGCGGGCCTGCTGGCCGGGCGGGACCAACCCCTGGCGGAGCGGCTGCGCTGGGGCGCGATGCGGATGGACCCCAGCGACGTGTCCGACGTCACGGGATCGACCTATCGATACCTGATCAACGGCCATGGGTCGGCGGACAATTGGACGGGGTTGTTCGCACCGGGCGAGCGGGTACGGCTGCGCGTCGTCAATGCCTCCGCGATGACCATCTTCAACCTGCGGATACCGGGCCTGTCGTTCCAGGTGGTGCAGGCGGATGGGCAGGACGTGCAACCGGTGACGGTCGACGAGCTTCAGATCGCGGTCGCCGAAACCTATGACCTGATCGTCACCCCGATCGAGGACCGCGCCTATACGCTGGTCGCGGAAACCTGGGACCGGTCGGGCATGGTGCGGGGCACGCTGGCGCCGCGATCCGGCATGATCGCCGCCGTCCCCCCTTTGCGCCCGCGTCCGCTCGCCACGATGAAGGACATGGGGATGGGGAGCATGGGCACGATGGACCATGGCGGCGGCGGTGGAGGCGGCGGCGCTTGCTCACCCGAACACGCCGCGATGGGGCATTGCCAGCCCGCCGAACCTATGGCCCATGGCGCGATGAAGCACAGCATGCGCGACTTCGCCAATGCGCCCGGCCTGCCGCGCACGCCCGTCGTCCAGACGGTCGCACCGATGCCGGTCGACCGGACCGGCGAACCGCCGCAGGGGCTGGGCGATGTCGGGCACCGCGTGCTGACCTATCGCGACCTGATGAGCGTTACGCCCAATCCCGACCGGCGGGTGCCGTCGCGCGCGCTGACCATTCATCTGACCGGCAATATGGAACGCTATATGTGGGCGTTCGACGGGGTGAAGCTGAACGCCGTGACCGCGCCCATCCCGTTCCGGCTGGGCGAGCGGGTGCGGGTGACGCTGGTCAACGACACGATGATGGCGCACCCCATCCATCTGCACGGCCATTTCTTCGAACTGGTGACGGGGCATGGCGACCACGCCCCGCGCAAGCATACCGTCAATGTCGCGCCGGGCGGCACCGTGACCTTCGACCTGACCGCCGATGCGGAGGGCGACTGGGCCTTTCACTGTCACCTGCTCTATCACATGCATGCGGGGATGATGCAGGTCGTCACGGTGCGGCGCGATGCGAAGCAGGAGGACCCGGCATGATCCTGCTCGCGCTGCTGCTCGCTCAGCCACAGCATCATGACATGGCGATGCCGGGCATGACCATGCCGATGGCCAAACCCAAGGCCGCTCAGGCGGCGAAGCGGAAGGCCGGCAAGTGGCAGACTTCCCGGCCGACCGCCAAGGCGCGGTCCGCCCCGTCCCCTTCCGATCAGTCCGGCGCGTGCTCGCCTGAACATGCGGCCATGGGGCATTGCCGAGCGGAGAGACCGTCCCAAGGCCAGGACGCCATGGGGCATGACGTGATGCCGGGCATGGCCTCGATGCCCCAGGCTTCGACCGCGCAAGCCTGTCCGCCCGAACACGCTGCGATGGGCCATTGCCAACCAGCAGCGGCGGCGGATGGCGGCATGGCGATGGATCATGCCGCCATGTCGGGCATGGCGAACGGGCCGCAGCCCGTCGGCGACGCCCCGCCGCCCCTGCCGCCGAGCGACCGCGCCGCCGACCGTTTCTACGATCCCGCCGCGATGGCCGTCGCCGATCGCCGGATGCGGATGGAGCATGGCGGCATGCGCTTCTCGCAGATCCTGTTCAATCTGGCCGAAGTGCAGATACGCGATGGCCGCGACAGCTATCGCTGGGACGGGGAGGGCTGGTTCGGCGGCGATATCGACCGGCTGGTGATCAAGAGCGAGGGCGAAGGCAGGCTGGGCGCCCGGATCGGCGCGGCGGAGGTGCAGGCGCTCTATGCGCGGGCGATCGATCCCTATTGGAACCTGCAAGCGGGTCTGCGGCAGGATGTCGGGGCGGGGGCTCGGCGGACCTATGCCGTACTTGGGATCGAGGGGCTCGCCCCCTATTGGTTCGACGTGGAGGGAGCGTTGTTCCTGTCCGACAAGGGCGAGGTGCTGGCGCGGGCCGAAGCCTGGATCGATCAGCGCATCACCCAGCGCGCGATCCTTCAGCCCCGGGTGGAGATGAACCTCGCCGCGCAGGACGTGCCCGAACAGGGGATCGCGTCGGGTGTCTCCAATCTCGAACTGGGCGTGCGGCTCCGCTACGAGATCGCGCGGGAATTCGCCCCCTATGTCGGCGTCAGCTGGGAGCGGCGCTATGGCCCGGCGAGCGGTGGCGGCGCGGCGCTCGCGCTGGGTATCCGTACCTGGTTCTAGAAGTACCGCAGCCAGCGAAGGTCGCGACGGCGGCGCTTCAACTCGGCGAACCATTTGGTGGGGAAATAGAGCGGCACGATGAGCAGCAGATACATCAGCCACATCGCCCCGACCGAGGGCAGGCCGAACACCGCCCCCTGATTGGTGCCCCAGATCGCCACCGCGCCCAGATACAGGAAGCGCAAGACATAGATGTGCAGCAGGTAGAAGGCCATCGGTGCGCCGCCCATCACCGCCAGTGCGCGGGCGACGGGGCCGGTGCGCCCTTCGAACAGGGCGAGCAATAGCGCCGCGACACCCAGCGTCGCCATCAGGAACATCAGCGAGGGCGGATATTTGGTCAGCGCCAGGAAGCTCATCACGCTGCGAAGCGTATCGCCCGCCACCGGCGCCCAGGGCGTATCGCCATAACCGTTGATGGTCCGCAGCAGGACGAAGCCGAGCAGCAATGCGACCCCCAGCGCGGCGAACCAGCGCCGCCGTTCCTCGGCCGCTTGCCGGAACCACGGGCCGACCGCGTAACCCAGCGCGATCACCCCGATCCAGGCGAGGACGGGATAGGTCGTCTTGATCGTGATCCCCATCCATTCGAACGCGGTCCGCTTGTGCACAAGCGCCCAGATGGCGAACCAGGGGCTGTCCGGCGCGAAGACGACAGGGTCGAGCAGATTATGCCCCGCCACGATCGCCAGCCCGATCGCGGCGATCGCGATGCGCGGCAGATGGATCAGCCCGGCGAGCGCGATCATGCACAGCCCGATCGCCCAGATGACCTGCAGCCAGATGGTCTCGGGCGGAAACTTGGCCGACCAGCCGAAGGCGACCAGCGTCACCTCCAACAGCATCAGAAAGGCGCCGCGCGTCAGGAGGAAGCGGCTGGTCTCCGTGCGGCTGTGGGTCTGGCCATAGAGCCAGGCCGACAGGCCGGTCAGCGCGATGAAGGTCGGCGCGCAGATCGAGGCGAGCGTCCGGCTGAAGAACAATGCAGGCGCGACGATCCGCGCATCCATCGGATCGCCGACCTGCCAATGGGTGCAGAAGGTGTCGCGGACATGGTCGAGCAGCATGATGACCATCACCAGCCCGCGCACTGCATCGATGCTGGCCAGCCGCGCGGCCGCGGCGGCGGGACGCGCGATCGTCCGGTTCGCGCTTTGGGGCAAAGCGAGGCTGGTCATGCGTCATCCTCCGGCCAGGGCGCATCGATGACGAGCAGCAACCGGTCTTCGCCGGACCCCGCGATCGGCGGCGATCGGTGGATGATCGCCCGGTCGCCCGCCCGCTCGCGCCCCTTGAACAGGCCGACATCGCCCGTCGACAGGGCGTGAGGCTCGGTATCGTCGGATGCGCCGTGCGGCAGCCACTGGGTCGCGCGCCCGCAATAGGTGGTGATCAGGCGGAGCGCGACGTAATCGGCATGGAATTTCCAGCAGCCATTGCCGGTCACCCGCTCGATCCGCACCTCCACCCGGTCGTCGCCGGTCAGCGCGCCATAAAGCTGCGCGAGATGCTGGACATCGGCGGCGAGCCGATGATGCCAGTCCTGCCGCGGCAGGGCGGCCAGTGCGTCGGCGATCCCGTGCGCCACCCGCCGCATGTCGCTGGCAAAGCGGATGGCCGGGAAGTCGCCCAGATCCGGGCTCGGCAGAGGGGAGGGACGTTGCCAGACCGCCAGCGTCACGGCGTCGTCCTCGATCACGCGGAGGATTTCGGCGTCGTCGCCCATCCTGACGTGATCGGGCAAGGCCGGGTCCGTTCGGGAAGCTTTACATTCTGGACTCTGGATCACGCCTGCCATCATCACTCTTCGTGTTACAGTGTAACATTACCAAAGAATATTGGATGGCGAAAGGGTGACGATCTACCTTCCCTTGGCATGGGAGGGACTTTGGTCGGTTCCATAAGGAAAGGGCGGCACCTCGCGGCACCGCCCTTGTCCGTCATTCCGCCGGAACGGGTGGGATTACCCTGCGTCTTCGTCGGGGAAGGCGTTGGTCGGCTTCGACCCCCACACCGCGTAGAACAGGATGTAGAGTTCGCAGACCGCCGGAATGAGGAACGAGATGCTCAACCCATGGTGATCGGCGATCCACGCCTGGACGGTCGCCAGTGCGCCGCCGGCGATCGCCATCACCAAAAGCCCCGAACCTTCTTCGGTCAGCGGGCCGAGGCCCTTGATGCCCAGCGTGAAGATGGTCGGGAACATGATCGAGTGGAACAACCCCACCAGGACCAGTGCCCACATCGCCAGATGGCCGCTGCCCAGCACCGCCGTCATCACCAGAATGGTCGCGACGAGGGCATTGAAAGCCAGCAGGCGCGCGGGGGCGACATAGCGCATGATGAACGCGCCCAGGAAACGACCGACCATCATGCCACCCCAGAGCAGGGTGAGGTAATGGCTGGCTTCGGATGCGCTGAGATTGGCGATGTTCGGCTGCTGGATGAAGCTGATGAGCAGCGACCCGACGCAGATTTCCGCCAGCACGTACAGGCCGATCGCCGGCACGCCGAAGACCAGGTTCCGGTGCTTCCATAGCGAATGCCGATGCCGTTCGGCCGCTGCCATCCGGCTGGTCGCGGAACCGAGATTGGGAAGCTTGAACCGGCCGATGATGACCGCGATGATGACCAGCACCGCTGCGATGAGCAGATAGGGGATCTGCACCGACTGCGCATCGGCCAGCTTCTGCGCGGCGGTGAGCTTGACCTCGCCACCCTCTGCCGTGCCCGAGGCCGAACGCGACAGGATGAGCATCGCGCCGAAGGTCGGTGCGACGAAGGTGCCGAGCGAGTTGAAGGCCTGCACCAGATTGAGCCGGAAGGACGCCGTGCTGGGCGGCCCGATCACGGCGACATAGGGGTTGGCCGCGACCTGAAGCAGCGTGATCCCGCAAGCCAGAACGAACAATGCGGTCAGGAAGAAGCCATAGGAGGCGAATTGCGACGCCGGGACAAAACCCACCGCGCCGACCGCCATGATGACCAGCCCGACCACCATCGAGCGCTTATAGCCGATCCGTTCGATCAACTTGGCCGACGGGAAGGAGGCCACGCCATAGGCGATGAACCAGACGAACTGGATCAGCAGCGACTGGGTATAGTTGAGATCGAAAACGGCCTTCAGATGGGGAATCAGAATGTCGTTGAGGACGGTGATGAAGCCCCACATGAAGAAAAGGCTGGCGAGCAGGGCCAGTGCTGGTCCGTAGCTGGTCGCCCCTCCTCCCCCGACCGGTGCGCCGGTGGCGCGTGACGTAACGGGTACCGCCATTGCATTCCTCTCTTTCGGTCCGACCTGGCGCGAAAAACTGTTCGCCGACCGGCTTGCTCCTGATATTTTGTCTGACTATAGTGACGCAAAAGGCGCGTCAATGGCGTCTGGCGACGGAGGGATGAGGCATGTCGATGGCGTCAATCAAGACCTTTCTTACTTTGGTAGCGGTAACCTCCGCAATGACATCCACGGCCGCTCTGGCGAGCGAGGCAAAGCGTACGCCCGCCGGTTATTCGGTCGAAGGCGCGGGCGTCGAATCGGTGACCCTGACCAACAGGGCCGGGCTGTCGGCGCGCGTCCTGACGTACGGCGCGACGCTCCAGTCGGTGATGGCGCCCGATCGCGACGGCAAGCTGGCCGATGTGCTGCTCGGCTATGACAAGGCCGAGGATTATGTGAACCATCCGAACTTCTTCGGCGTGACGGTGGGCCGCTTCGCCAACCGCATCGGCGGCGGTCGCTTCTCGCTCGACGGGCGCAGCTATCAACTGACGCTGAACGACAAGGTCAATTCTCTGCATGGCGGGACCAAGGGCTTCGACAAGCATCTGTGGCGCATCGTCTCGATGAAGGACGGCCCGACCGCCAGCGTGGTGATGGCGCTGACCAGCCCCGATGGCGATCAGGGTTATCCCGGCAAGGTCGATGCGACCGTCACCTATTCGCTGGACGAAGCGGGCTCGCTGACCATTGCGTTCGAGGCGAAGACCGACAAGCCGACCATCGTCAACATGACGAACCATGCCATCTTCAACCTGAACGGCGAGGGTTCGCCGCTGGGCGCGACCTATCACAAGCTGACCATCCCGGCGGCGGCCTATACCCCGGTCGATGCCAAGCTGATCCCGACCGGTGAGCGCAAGCCCGTTACGGGCAGCGTCTTCGACTTCCGTCAGCCGCGCGTGGTGGCGGATGGCATTCGCGACGGCAACGACCAGCAGATCCGCTACGGCCAGGGCTACGACCATAATTTCGCGCTCGACAAGGGCCTGACCGCCACGCCGCAGCTTGCCGCGCGACTGGAGGATCCGGCCTCGGGCCGCGTGCTCGAAGTGCTGTCGACCGAGCCGGGCGTGCAATTCTACACGGGCAATTTTCTCGACGGCACCTATGTCGGGAAGCAGGGCCATCTGTACCGCATGGGCGACGGCATCGCGCTGGAGCCGCAGAAATTCCCGGATTCGCCCAACAAGCCCGACTTCGTCTCGCCCCGCGTCGATCCCGGCAAGCCTTACCGGCATACCATGATCTATCGCTTCTCCACCGTTCGCTGACCGAAAGCCTGACATGACCGACACGCCCAAACTGCGCAGCCGCGCCTGGTTCGACAATCCCGACAATATCGACATGACCGCTCTCTATCTGGAGCGCTATCTGAACTTCGGTCTGAGCCTTGAAGAGCTTCAGTCGGGCAAGCCGATCATCGGCATCGCGCAGAGCGGTTCCGACCTGTCGCCTTGCAACCGCCACCATCTGGTGCTGGCGGAGCGGGTGCGCGAGGGCGTGCGCGAAATGGGCGGTATCGTCCTGGAATTCCCGGTTCACCCGATCCAGGAAACCGGCAAGCGCCCGACCGCGGGCCTGGATCGCAACCTTGCCTATCTGGGCCTGGTCGAGGTGCTGTACGGCTATCCTCTCGACGCCGTGGTGCTGACGATCGGCTGCGACAAGACGACCCCGGCGATGCTGATGGCGGCCGCGACGGTGAACATCCCCGCGATCGCGCTGTCGGTCGGGCCGATGCTCAACGGCTGGCACAAGGGCGAGCGGACCGGTTCGGGCACCATCGTGTGGAAGGCGCGCCAGATGCTGGCGGCGGGCGAGATCGACGATGCGGAGTTCATCCGTCTGGTTGCCTCTTCGGCCCCCTCGACCGGCTATTGCAACACCATGGGCACCGCGACCACGATGAACTCGCTGGCCGAAGCGCTGGGCATGTCGCTGCCGGGTTCGGCGGCGATCCCCGCGCCGTACCGTGACCGCCAGGAGGTCGCGTACCTCACCGGCAAGCGCATCGTCGAGATGGTGCATGAGGATCTGAAGCCCTCCGACATCCTGACCAAGCAGGCGTTCCACAATGCGATCAAGGTCAACTCGGCGATCGGCGGTTCGACCAACGCGCCGATCCATCTGGCCGCCATCGCGCGTCACATCGGCGTCGACCTGCCCGTCGAGGATTGGGAGACCGAGGGGCACAAGATTCCGCTGCTGGTGAACCTGCAACCGGCGGGCGAGTATCTGGGCGAGGATTATTACCGCGCGGGCGGCGTTCCCGCCGTGGTCAACCAGTTGATCGAGCAGGGCTTGATCCACGAGGACGCGCTGACCGTCAACGGCAGGACCATGGGCGAGAATTGCCGTGGGCGCGCGATCGAGGACGAGAAGGTCATCCGTCCGTTCGACCAGCCGCTGGTGGAGGAAGCGGGCTTCATCGTGCTGTCGGGCAATCTGTTCGACGCCGCCGTGATGAAGACCAGCGTGATCTCGCCCGAGTTCCGCGAACGCTATCTGTCCAACCCGGACGACCCCGACGCGTTCGAGGGGCCTGCGGTCGTGTTCGACGGGCCGGAGGATTATCACCACCGGATCGACGATCCCGCGACCGGCATCACGCCACAGACCTTGCTGTTCATGCGCGGCGCGGGGCCGATCGGCTATCCGGGCGCGGCGGAAGTCGTCAACATGCGCCCGCCGGCGTATCTGATCACCGAGGGCATCCACTCGCTGCCCTGCATCGGTGACGGGCGCCAGTCGGGCACGAGCGGATCGCCCTCGATCCTGAACGCCAGCCCGGAGGCGGCGGCGATGGGTGGCCTGGCCCTGATCCAGACCGGCGACCGGGTGCGGATCGACCTGAACAAGGGCACCGCCAACATCCTGATCTCGGACGAGGAACTGGCCGAGCGTCGCAAGGTGCTGGCGGCGGCGGGCGGGTATAAATATCCGGCGTCGCAGACCCCGTGGCAGGAAATCCAGCGCTCGGTGGTCGGCCAGATGTCGACCGGCGCGATCCTGGAGGGCGCGGAGAAGTATCAGCGTATCGCCCAGACTCAGGGGCTGCCGCGCGACAACCATTGATCGGGCACTGATCGGGCGGGCGGGTCGGGCGAGTGCCCGGCCCGTTTGCGGGGGCCTCAGGTGTTGATGAGCCAGGCCAGTGCGGCGTCGTGGGACAGGAAGGCGTCGAGATTGAGCAGCGGATAGTTCTGGCGGATTTGCGCTTTCAGCGGGCTGGAATCGACGACGAGCGCCAGCCGATCCTCCGGCCGATAATGTTCCAGAATGCCCTCGCGCATTTTCTGGACCATGGCGACCGGCATGATGGGGGCACCGCGCCGATCGATCAATGCCTTGGCATAGCCCGCGAAATGGGCCCGCGACTGGTGCAGAAAGGGGAGGAAGGCGCGCCAATAGCGTTCGGCGGCATCCGGGGTCCAGACGTCGCAAACCCGGACATGGACGATATGATGATCGTCCATCCGGATCACGAACGAAGGGTCGTCGACTCTCTGCAAACTCATCTGTCCCTGGGCACCCGTTTTCGTCGCATCGGCGGCTGCGGCGTTGATACCAATAGCGGCCATAAGCGAATCATCGCATAAAGCCAGACGGTTATGGATCTACATTGGTACAGGATTGATGAACGGCCCCCGCCACCGCCATCCAGCGCTTGACGAGCGAACGACACCAATCGATACCGCTAACAAAATTTGCGGAGAGGACTTTATGGCCAGCCAGTTCACCGACCTCATCCAAGCCTTGCCGGACGATTGGCGCGAGGGGCGTTTCGTCGGTCGCATCGACCGGGGCGAGGGCCCCTGTCCCGTTCTGGTCGAGGCGGGCCAGGTTTACGACATGAGCCGGGTCGCGCCGACCGTCTCCGCGCTGATCGCGGATGGCGCGATCGAGGCATCGCGGGGCGAGGTGCTGGGCGAACTCGCCGACCTGACCCTGTCGCCCGAACAGGGCGCGGCCAACCGCCTGCTGTCGCCGATCGATCTGCAATGCGTGAAGGCGGCGGGCGTGACCTTCGCGGTTTCCGCGCTGGAGCGGGTGATCGAGGAGCGCGCGCGCGGCGACCATGCCAAGGCGGCGGGGCTTCGCGCCACGCTGGAACAGGCGCTGGGCGGCAATATCCGCTCGGTCGTGCCGGGCTCGCCCGAGGCGGCGCAGCTCAAGGACGCGCTGATCGCCGAGGGGCTGTGGTCGCAATATCTGGAGGTCGCGATCGGCCCGGATGCGGAGATCTTCACCAAGTCGCCGGTGCTCTCGACGGTGGGCTGGGGGATGCCGGTCGGCGTCCGCTCCGACTCGACCTGGAACAACCCCGAGCCCGAGGTGGTGCTGGTCGCCGATGCGCATGGGCGCGCGGTCGGCGCGACGTTGGGCAACGACGTCAATCTGCGCGATTTCGAGGGGCGCTCGGCGCTGCTGCTCGGCAAGGCGAAGGATAACAACGCCTCCTGCTCGCTGGGGCCGCTGGTCCGCCTGTTCGACGACGGCTTCACCATGGACGATGTGCGGTCGAGCGAGGTCAAGCTGACCATCACCGGCACCGACGGCTATGTGCTGGAAGGTGCCAGTTCGATGGACCAGATCAGCCGCGATCCGGAAGATCTGCTCGGCCAGGCGCTGAGCGAACATCATTATCCGGACGGCCTGGTCCTGTTCCTCGGCACGCTGTTCGCGCCGACCCAGGACCGCGACGAGCCCGGCCGCGGTTTCACCCACAAGGTCGGCGACACCGTCGTCATCACCAACCCGCGTCTCGGCACGCTGGTCAATCCGGTGACGACCAGCGCCGATGCCCCCGCCTGGACCTTCGGGCTGGGCGACCTGATGCGCAACCTGGCCAAGCGCGGCCTGTTGTGACGGAGACTTCCATGTTGCAGAAGACCAGCGCCGCGACCGACATGGTCGCGCGCTACCCCAGCCTGATCGACAAGCGCGTCATCGTGACGGGCGGGGGCTCCGGGATCGGCGAGGGGCTGGTCGAGGCGTTCGTAGCGCAGGGCGCGCGCGTCGCCTTCGTCGACATCGCCGAGGAGGCAAGCCGGGTACTGGTCGACCGGCTGACCCCCGATGCGCGCCACGCGCCGATCCATCGCCGCTGCGATCTGACCAATCTCGACAGCCTGAAGGCGATCTTTGCCGATCTGGAAGCGGCGCTGGGCGGGGTCGATATTCTCGTCAACAATGCGGGCAATGACGATCGCCACAGCATCGAAGAAGTCACCCCGGCCTATTGGGACGAGCGGCTGAACGTCAATCTGCGGCACCAGTTCTTCGCCGCCCAGGCGGTGATCCCCGCGATGAAGCGGGCAGGGGGCGGCGCGATCCTGAACTTCGGGTCGATCAGTTGGCATCTCGGGCTCAACGATCTCGTGCTCTACCAGACCTGCAAGGCCGCGATCGAAGGTCTGACCCGCAGCCTGGCGCGCGATCTGGGCCGTGAGAATATCCGGGTGAACACCATCGTGCCGGGCAATGTGCAGACCCCGCGCCAGGAAAAATGGTACACGCCCGAAGGCGAGGCGGAAATCGTCGCGGCCCAGTGCCTCGACGGGCGCATCCAGCCGTCCGACGTCGCGGCGCTGGTGCTGTTCCTCGCCTCGGACGATGCGAAGATGTGCACGGGTCATGATTATTTCATCGACGCCGGCTGGCGCTGACCGACCGGGCGAGAGCAAGCAGGAGAGAGTGATGCAGATGCAGCAGGCCGAACATTGCCTGACGGTGGGCGCGACGCTGGGCGAAGGCCCGATCTGGGTCGATGAGGCGCTCTGGTTCGTCGATATCAAGCAGCAGCGCATCTACCGGCACGATCCCGTGGCGGGCACGCTCGATCACTGGGCCTCGCCCGAAATGGTCGGCTGGGTGGTCCCGGCGAAGCGCGGCGGCTTCGTCGCGGGGCTGAAGTCGGGCCCGCATCATTTCGACCCCGCGACCGGCGGGTTCGAACGGCTGGCCGAGGTCGATGCGCATCTGCCCGCCAACCGCCTGAACGATGCCGGTGTCGATGGGCAGGGGCGTATCTGGTTCGGCACGATGGACAATGACGAGGCCGCGCTGTCGGGCCGGCTGTTCCGCTGGACGGCGGGTCTGGTCGAGCCGACCGCCGCCGATCCGGTGTGCATCACCAACGGTCCCGCGATCTCGCCTGATGATTCGACGCTCTATCATGTCGATACGCTGGGCAAGGTGATCCTGTCGCATCCGATCCTCAGCGACGGGACGCTTGGCCCCGCGACCGAGTTCGCGCGCTTCGGCGAAGCGGACGGCCATCCCGATGGCGCGATCTGCGATTGCGAAGGCGGCGTGTGGGTCGGTTTCTTCGGCGGATCGGCGGCGCGGCGTTATGGCCCCGACGGCGTGATGACCGACGAGGTGCGCTTCCCCGTCTCCAACATCACCAAGATCGCGCTCGGCGGCCCGGACGGCCGCACCGCCTATGCCACCACCGCGCGGCAGGGTCTGTCGGAGGAACAACTGGCCGAACAGATCCAGGCGGGCGATATCTTCACCTTCCGTGTCGAGGTTCCGGCCAAGCCGCTTCACCGGGCGGTGATCTGAGAGCTGATCGACACTCCCTTATTCCTCCCCTTGCAGGGGAGGTGGCAGGCCGGAGGGCCTGACGGAGGGGTGTCTCGGCGTGAGAGGTTGGACTGCAACAACAACCGGGGACACCCCTCCACCATGCTTCGCATGGTCCCCCTCCCCTATCAGGATTCCTCTGCGAAAGTCGGGACGCCGCCCATGAACATCGACCACCCCGGCGGAGGCCGGGGTCCAGTTTGGAAGCGATGAGAGGCATTTATCATCGTTCCGCAACTGGATCCCGGCCTTCGCCGGGATGGTGCTGGCGGGAGTTTTGCAGAGGAATCCTTGCAGGGGAGGAATGAGAAGAATCGCGATCCGCCCTGAGAATCCCCTTTCCCGAACCCGGCATCTCGGGTGGCCCGCTCCTTCGAGGGGAGCGGGCCGCTTATTTCTCCATCGCGCTGCGGGTATCCTCCAGCGCCAGATCGACGAGCAGCCGCATGGCCTCTCCTGCCGCCTCCACATCGCCCGCCGCGATCGCGTCATAGACCTTCACATGGTCGGGCACCGGATTGCGGGGCAGCGCGCGCGATCGTTGCTTGAACTGGGTGGTCCAGGCGACCGCCGCGCCGATACTGGCGGTCAGCACGACCAGCGCGTCGTTGCGGGTCGCGGCCAGCACCGCATTGTGGAAATCCCGGTCGGCGGCGCGTCCCGCCTCGGTCGCCAGCGTGTGGCGGCGCATCGCGGCCAGCGCATCGCGCATTTCCTTCAGATCGGCCTTGTCGCGCCGCTCCGCCGCCAGCCGCGCAGCGGCGGGCTCCACGATCGCGCGCAACTCGAACAGGCTGCGCACGAAATGAATGTCCGGCTCGCCGGAAAAGGCCCAGGCCAGCACATCGGGGTCGAGCAGGTTCCAGCGGTTGCGCGGCAGGACACGTGTGCCCGTCTTGGGGCGACTTTCGACCAGCCCCTTGGCGCTCAGCACCTGTACCGCCTCGCGGTACGCGCTGCGCGACACGTCGAGCGCCTCGGAAAAAGCGACCTCGCCCGACAGTGTGTCGCCGGGGCGGTACTCGCCCGAAACGATCGCCGCGCCCAGCTTGTGCGCGATCGCGCCGTGCAGGCGACGGCCCGTGCCGCGCCGTGCGCGGGCCGGTGTCGTGATCGCGTCATCCCCCGATTCTACGTCCTGGCCGGGCGGCATGTCCTGCATCTTGGTGTCGGTCATCGCGTGTCTTACCTCTCCGCCCCTATCTTCGCGCACAACGTTTAACATTGCCATCGCTCCGTCAAATCAATATGTCGGAGTAATATAAAGGAGCTTCCCCTATGACCGATTTCCGTTCGATCGACGCCGCCACCGGACAGCCGGTGGGCGACGCTTTCGCGGTCCATGGCCCCGCCGATGTCGATGCGGCCTGCGCGGCGGCCGAGGAGGCGTTCGACGTCTATCGCGCCACCAGCCGTGAAGAGCGAGCCGCGTTCCTCGACCGGATCGGGGCCGAGATCATGGCCGTCGGTGACGCGCTGATCGAGGCGGCGATGCGCGAGAGCGGCCTGCCGCGCGCGCGTCTGGAAGGTGAGCGCGGCCGCACGGTCGGCCAGTTGGGCCTGTTCGCCAAGGTGCTGCGCGCCGGAGCCTATCTCCAGGTTCGCATCGACCCCGCCCTGCCCGACCGCCAGCCGCTGCCGCGCCCCGACCTGCGTCTGCGCATGGTGCCGCTGGGTCCGGTCGCGGTGTTCGGCGCGTCCAACTTCCCGCTGGCCTTCTCGACGGCGGGGGGTGACACCGCCTCGGCGCTGGCGGCGGGCTGCCCAGTGATCGTCAAGGGCCACCCGGCGCATCCGCAGACCGGCGCGCTGGTCGCCGCCGCGATCGAGCGGGCCGTCGAAGCCTGTGGTCTGCCCAAGGGCGTGTTCGGCCATCTGACCGGCCCCAGCAACGAGCTGGGCGGGGCACTGGTCCGCGATCCGCGCATCACGGCGGTCGGCTTCACCGGCTCGCGCGCGGGTGGCTTGGCGCTGGTCAAGATCGCCCAGGAACGCCCCGTGCCGATCCCCGTCTATGCCGAAATGTCGAGCATCAACCCG